>JBBSTI010000079.1:0-15411 GCA_038236005.1 Mycobacteriales bacterium
CAGTTGTGCGGTGGGCGGTTCAAGAAGCTTTTCACGATCTTCTCCAACCCCAAGCTGCCGTCCATCGGGGAGTACTACGAGCCGTGGACCTACGACTACGCCACGCTCACCAACGCCCCGGCTCAGGAGCACACCCCGGTCGCCCGCCCCAAGTCGCTGATCTCGGGCGAGAACATGAAGATCGAGTGGTCGGCCAACTGGGACGACGACCTCGGCGGGTCCACCGAGACCGCGCACCGGGACCCGATGCTCGCCAAGATCGCCGACAAGGTGAAGTTCGAGTTCGAGCAGACCTTCATGTTCTACCTGCCGCGGATCTGCGAGCACTGCCTCAACCCGTCGTGTGCGGCGTCGTGCCCCAGCGGCGCGATCTACAAGCGCGAGGAGGACGGCATCGTCCTGGTGGACCAGGACCGCTGCCGAGGGTGGCGGATGTGCGTGTCCGGCTGCCCCTACAAGAAGATCTACTTCAATCACAAGACCGGCAAGGCCGAGAAGTGCACGTTCTGCTTCCCGCGGATCGAGGTCGGCCTGCCGACCGTCTGCTCCGAGACCTGCGTCGGGCGGCTGCGTTACATCGGCCTGATGCTGTATGACGCCGACAAGGTGCTGGAGGCGGCGTCGACCGAGGACGACCACGGCCTCTACGAGGCGCAGCGTGAGGTGTTCCTCGACCCCTTCGACCCCGAGGTGATGCGCGAGGCAGAGAAGGCCGGCATCGCCCGGGACTGGATCGACGCCGCCCAGCGCTCCCCGATCTACGCGCTGATCAACACCTACAAGGTCGCGCTGCCGCTGCACCCGGAATACCGCACGATGCCGATGGTCTGGTACATCCCGCCGCTCTCGCCCGTGGTGGACGTCGTGCAGGAGACCGGCGAGGACGCCGAGGACACCGGCAACCTGTTCGCGGCCATCGACGCCCTGCGCATCCCGATCGAATATCTCGCGGAGCTGTTCACCGCGGGCGACGTCGCGCCGGTCGACGCCGTGCTGAAAAAGCTGGCCGCGATGCGCTGCTACATGCGCGACATCAACATGGGCCGCGACCCGGACGGCAGCATCCCGGCCGCCGTCGGGATGAGCGAAGAAGACATGTACAACATGTACCGGCTGCTCGCGATCGCCAAGTATGACGAGCGCTACGTCATCCCAGCGGCGCACGCCGAGCAGGCGCACGCCCTGGAGGAGCTGGCGACCGAGTGCTCGGTCGCCGACTACGGCGGCGGGCAGCACGACCTGTTCGGTGAGGGCTCCGGCGTCCCCACGCCGATCGCGGTCGAGAACTTCCAGATGCTCCAGGCCCGGCAGACCGCCGACACGCTCGCCTCGCCCGACGACAAGAGCGTGCGCGTCAACCTGCTGAACTGGGACGGCAAGGCCCCCGGGGGGCTCTTTCCCCCGAAGGTCTCGCCGAAAGCCTCGGACTCGTGAGCCGGCGCCCGAAGTCCGGCCTCGCGCCGGACCAGCTGACGATCGTCTGGCAGTCGGTGTCGCTGCTGCTCGACTACCCGTCCGAACAGATGCGTTCACGGCTGGGCATCATCCGGGACGCCTCGCACGGCCTGCCGCCGACGATCGCGGCGTCGATCTGCGGGTTTGCTGACCATCTGGAGCGGGCGTCGCTGCCCCAGCTGCAGGCCGAATACGTCGAGACGTTCGACAACCGCCGCCGGTGCAACCTGTTCCTGACCTACTTCGCGCACGGAGACACCCGCAAGCGGGGGATGGCCCTGCTGCGGTTCAAGCAGACCTATCTCAGCGCCGGCTTCGCGCTGGCCGACGCCGAGCTGCCCGACCACCTCTGCGTGGTGCTGGAGTTCGCGGCGACCGTGGACCAGGAGCTCGGTCTCGGGTTGATGCTCGACCACCGGGCGGGGCTCGAGCTGTTGCGCCTGTCGCTCGCCGACCTGGCATCCCCCTGGGCAACCCTGCTCGATGCGGTCACGGCCACCCTTCCGGCGCTGCGCGGCGACGAGCGCGACGCCGTCCGCCGGCTCGCTGCCGAGGGCCCACCGGAGGAGGAGGTGGGGCTGGCACCGTTCGCCGCCCCGCAGTTCAGCCCCGGCGCCCCGGCGGGACCCACCTTGCTGGCCATGCCGTCCTTCCCCGGAGCGCGCTGATGTCTCACTTCCTGTTCGTCGTGGTGCCGTACATCTGCCTGACGACCTTTGTCGTCGGTCATGCCTGGCGCTACCGCTATGACAAGTTCGGCTGGACCACCCGGTCGAGCCAGCTGTACGAGAACCGGCTCCTGCGCATCGGCAGCCCGCTGTTCCACTTCGGGATGCTCGGCGTCGTCGGCGGCCACATCATCGGGCTCCTGGTGCCGCAGTCGTGGACGGACGCCGTCGGGATCAGCGAAGAGACCTATCACATCGTGGCGATAGCCGGGGGTCTGCTCGCCGGCCTCGCGGCGCTGGCGGGGATGGTGATCCTCATCTACCGCCGCCGCACCGTCGGTCCGGTCTTCTCGGCCACCACCGTCATGGACAAGGTGATGTATGCGTTCCTGGCGGCCGCGATCGTGCTCGGGATGTGGAACACCATCGCCGGTTCGATCCTGACCATCGGCGGCGAGTACAACTACCGCGAAGGGGTCTCGGTCTGGTTCCGTTCCTTCCTGGCCTTCCAGCCGGACGCAAGCCTGATGGCGAACGCGCCGCTGGGCTTCCAGCTGCACGCGCTGGTCGCTTTCGCCCTGTTCGCGCTGTGGCCGTTCACCCGGCTCGTGCACGTGTTCAGTGCGCCGCTGGGCTACGTGACCCGGCCCTACATCGTCTATCGCAGCCGCGACGACCAGCTGGGCAACCACCGGCCCCGGCGCGGCTGGGACCGAGTCTCCTGAGACACCCGCACCGCAAGCCGCCCGCACCGCACCGCACCCCTACGGACAAGGACGCCCCATGAAGAAGTCTTCGCTGACCGCTCTGGCCCACCAGCAGCTGGAGCTCGCCCGCGGCAAGAGCAGCGGCCGCAGCAGCTCCACCGTCTACGGCGGTCACGAGCATCAGCTCCGACAGACCTTGATCGCCCTCACGGCCGGTCAGATGTTGTCCGAGCACGAGAGCCCCGGCGAGGCGACCGTGCACGTCCTGTCCGGTCGGGTCCGCCTCGCTTCGGTGGAGGACGCCTCGGACGGCGCCCCTGGGGACCTGCTCGTGGTTCCGGACGCCCGCCACTCCCTCGAAGCGCTCGAGGACGCCGCCGTGCTGCTCACCGTGTCCGTACAGGCCTGAGGGGGCCATACACACCGGACGTCGTCATCCGGCGCGGTGGGCTCCAGCGCGGAAAAGGCCCCGGCGTGGTGTCTCAGCCGGGGGGGCGGACGGTGCGAAAGCGTCGGCCGCTCAGCGTGTCGGGCACGACCCGCAGGAAGCACGGCTTCGGGCCCGCGTGCCACGGGACCAGCGGCAGCTCGGCGGTGTCGATCTTCTCCTGCAGGCTTTCCTTCAGCTCGATCTGGCCCTTGAGCACGACGCTCCAGGCCTCGCCGACGTCGGGGTCGTAGCCGTCGCACTCGAAGGCCACCCCTGTGGGCCCGACCGCCGCGGCCAGCTTGGTGCCCCGGGCCGTGCGGATCACCACCGTCGCGTGGTCCACGACGAAGTTGACCGGGAAGATGTCCGGGGCGCCGGCCACGATCACGGCGAGCCGTCCGACCTCGGCGGTGCGTAGCAAGGCCCAGCACGTGGGGGCGTCCAGCTCCTTGACGACGTGGTCCTGGGCCTTCACACCGTCGTCCTGAGAGCTCACACCGTCCACCGAGGCCATGCCGGGATCATGACGGGTTGCTGGGCGGTGAACAAGGGTCGAAAGTCCTGCCGATAGGCGCAGCCGTAAGACCTTCGACCCTTGACCTTGAGTCGTCGACGGGGTCAACTCGACTCTGACCGCGACAGCCGACAGCCGACAGCCGACAGCATGACGACGTCACTGAGCACGATCGACGGAGGCAGGATGAGCACCGCAGGAGCAAGCATCCCGAACCGCCCAGCCCAGACGCGTTACGCGCCGGGGGTGGTGCTGCAGCTGCACCACAGCGACGACGGTCGACAGACCGACCTGCAGCTGCAGGTGATGCCGGGGCGGACGAGCGGCGTCAGCGCAGCGCGTCTGGTGAGGTCGGTGGTCGCCGAGGAACGTGCCCGCGGGACCGTGCGCCTACGGACCGGGCTGGACTACACCACGCCGGGCGTGTGGCAGGTGCTCGACGCCCTGCGCGAAGGTGACGGCGAAGACGCCTGGCACTTCGACATGCACCGCTCGGGCTCGTCGGTGATGGTCGACACCCGGTTGTGCGTGGGTGCGCCCTAGCGGCGGTGACCCAGGCTCCGCCACGCGAGCGGGAGCAGCCCGGCCGCCGCAAGAATCTTGAGCGCGTCGCCTAGCAGGAAGGGCGTGACGCCGGCCCGGACGGCCTCCCCGAGCCCGAGGTCCAGCGAGAGGGCCAGACCGGCGGCTCCGAAGACGTAGATCGTCAGGGTGCCGACGCTCATCGTCACCAGCGTCCGCAGCGGGGTGCGGTCGCCGCCACGGCTCGAGAGCACGCCGACCAGGACCGCCGCCACGACGAAGCCGACGAGGTAGCCGGAGCTGGCCGCGGTCCATCCGGCGGTCTGACCGGAGAACCACGGCACCCCCGCCACGCCGGCGACGAGATAGAGACCCAGGCTCGCCGCGGCCAGGCGCCAGCCGAGAGCGGCGCCGACGAGCAGCACCGAGAAGGTCTGCAGCGTGACCGGGACCGGGGTGCCCGGCAGGAAGAAGGCGACCTGGGCACTCAGCCCGGTCAGGGCGGCGCCGCCGACGACCAGGGAGGTCGAGCGCGCAAGGCCGCGAGGAATCAGGTCGGCCAGGACGAGCGGTGCGGGCAGTGCGAAGGCCGAGGACACGGCATCTCCAGTTCGTAGGAGGGGGAGGTGGGAGCGGGTTGGTGGCGGCGGGCTCGTGCGTGTCAGGAGTCTGGCACCCAGGACGGCGTGCGCTTGTCCAGGAGCGCGGCGATGCCCTCGCGGGCCTCCTCGGAGGAGAACCGTTCGGCGGACAGCGCGGCCATCGCCTGGAAGTCGTCCGCCAGGCTGTCACCCGGCATCGCGCTCAGCACCCGCTTGGTCGCTGCGAGCGCCTCCGGACCCCCGCGGCTCAGCTGTCCGACGAGGGTGGCGACGGTCGCGTCGAGCTCGTCGGTCGTGACCGCCCGGTCGAGCAGCCCGGTCGACAGCGCACGGGCGCCGTCGAAGGGCTCGCCGGTCAGGAACAGCTCGCGGGCGCTGCGCGGGTCCATCCGACGCAGGCACGGCACCGCGATGATGGCCGGCGCGACCCCGAGACGCACCTCGCTGAAGCCGAACGTGGCGTCGACCAGCCCGACGGCCAGGTCGCAGGCGGCGATCAGCCCGAGCCCGCCGGCACGCGCCGCGCCGTTGATCCGGGCGACGACCGGCAGCGGGCCCTCCATGATCGACGTCAGGATCTCGGGGAGGCTGACGATGGGCGTGCCGCCACCGGCGCGCTGCTCCTTCAGGTCTGCCCCGGAGCAGAAGACCGGGCCGGTCCCGGTCAGCACGACGACGCGGACGCTCGGATCGCCGGTCGCCGTCTGCAGAGCCTCGTGCAGCTGCTCGAGCAGCGCCCGGGACAGCGCGTTGCGGTTGTGCGGGGAGTCCAGCGTGATCGTGGCGGTCCCGGCGTTGCGGTCGAGGTGGACGAGAGGCGTGTCAGGCACGGACGCTCCAGCGGGTCGTGGACGATGCGGTGTGCGCCGTCCCGGTCGGGACGGGGGTGGGTGCAGGTGTGGCAGCATGCCTCAGCGTGACGGGACCGAGGGCGTGGACGTGACGGTCGCCGCGGGACCGACGACCGAGCGTGGCCGACGCACCCGTTCCCGACTGATCGTGGCCGGACGTGCGCTGTTCGAGGAGCGCGGGTTCGCCGACACCGGCATCGACGACGTGGCGGGCAGGGCGGGAGTCTCGCACGGCACCTTCTACACCTACTTCGACGGCAAGGAGTCCTTGCTCAGGGAGATCGTCGATGTGGTGGTCAACGACATCTTCGCCGCCAGCCGGGTCGGCGCGCTGGTTCCGGAGGGCGAGGCGTACGCGCGGATCGAGGCCGCCAACCGGCTCTACCTGCGGGCGGTGACCGCGAACGCCAGGATCTTGCGCGTGCTCGAGACGGTCGGTGACACGCACGAGGGGTTCCGGCGGCTCCGTAGACAGCTGCGCGAGGGTTTCGTCTCGCGCGGGATGGACGGCCTGGTGCGTCTGCAGCAGGCGGGTCTGGCTGATCCGACGCTGCCCCCGCGGGCGGTCGCGAGCGCCATGGGCGCGATGGTCGAGGCGTTCGCGCACCTGTGGCAGGACCCGGTCGAACAGCTCGACGAGGACGCTGCCGTGGACGTGCTCACGCGTTTGTGGGCGGGGGCGATCGGTCTGCCGAGGAGCCACTGGCCGGCCACCCACCTGGACTGACCCGCCCCCGGTGCACCTCGTCAACCCCGGAACAGCTCCCGCAGCTCGGCCTTCTGCACCTTGCCCGTGGCGGTCTTGGGCAGCGCCGTGACCACGCGGACGTTCTTGGGCACCTTGAAGCCGCCGAGATGCTCGCGGCAGTGGGCGATCAGTCGTTCGGCGAGCACGTCGGGCGCCAGCTCGAGGTCGGCGGCCACGATGACGGCGGTGAGAGCCTCGCCCCACCGCTCGTCCGGGACCCCGATGACCGCGCACTCGACGAGGTCCGGCGAGCTCAGCAGGACGCGTTCGATCTCGACCGACGAGACGTTCTCACCGCCGGTCTTGACCATGTCCTTGAGCCGGTCGGTGAACCAGATGACGCCCTCGCCGTCGAGATGGCCGACGTCGCCGCTGTGGAGCCAGCCGTGGGCGAAGGCGGCCGCGTTCGCCGCCGGGTTGTTCCAGTAGCCGCTCATCACGTGCGGCCCGCGGTAGACGATCTCACCGGTCTCTCCCGTGCCCACCAGAACGCCGTCGGCGTCCATGATGCGGGTGTCGACGGTGATCACCGACGGACCCCAGGACGAGGACTTGGTCTCCTGGTGCGCAGGCCACTGGAAGACGGTCATCGGCACGCACTCGGTCTGGCCCGAGCCGAGCAGGACCTTCGCGTTCGGGAACGCCGCAGCGACCTGCTCGACCCGCTCCTGCGGCATCGGCGCCATCGCGTACGCACAGAGCCGGACCGACCCAAGGTCTCGCCCGGCGAGCGTCGACGAGGCAAGCAGTGCGCCGTACATCATCGGTAGCAGCATGATGTGGGTAGCCCGCCGCTGCTCGACCAGGTCCAGGAACGCCTCGGGGGCAAACCCGGCAGGGAGCACAGCCGTGCCTCCGGTCACTAGCAACGGCAGCAGCAGGGTGTCCAGCGCCGTGGTGTGAAACAGCGGCAGCACGATCGGGCTGACCGAGAACTCGTGCCCACGCGGGTGCCCGACCTCCAACGCGTTGGTCAGCGTCGCGATCTGCACGGAGACGTGGCTGGTCAGCACGCCTTTCGGTCGGGCCGTCGTGCCGGAGGTATAGAGGCAGTGCAGCGTGTCGCGGTCCTCGACGACCACCCGCAACGGGGTCGGGTCCACGGCGAGGTCGTCCCACCGGACCAGCGCGCGGCCGGCCACCTCTGCCGGCGCCTCTCCGGTGACCACGACCCGCTCGACGCCCGGTGCTGCGGCGAGCAGCTTCTCGAGCAGGGGCAGCAGCGCGGGGTCGACGACCACGGTGCGCGCTCCGGCGTCGGTGACGATCCAGCCCAGGTCCTCCGGCGCGAGCATGAGGTTGAGCGGCAGGGCGACGATGCCGGCCTTTGCACACCCGAAGAAGCTGGTGATGAAGCGCGAGGAGTTGCCGAGCAGGAAGGCGACCGGCTCCTGCTGCTGCACGCCCGCGCCCAGCAGGCCGCGCCCGAACGCCTCGGCGGAGGCGTCCAGCTCGGCATAGCTGATCTCGTCGCCGGTCGGGTCGACGACGGCCGTGCGGTCACCGAACAGCTGCGCGGAGCGGGTCAGCAGATCGCCCACCGACACCCGGGTCGCCAGGTTGAGCTCCAGCGCGTCGACGCCGGACAGGTCAGGACGCACGGGGGTCTCCTTCGGTAGTGGTGGGGGCCCCACCGGCTTCGGGGGCCTTTCCGGCATCAGGGGCTTCGACCACGGCGAGCACCGCGCCGGTCTCCACCTGCTGACCGACCTGCACGTGCAGGTCGGTCACGGTCCCGGCGGTCGGGGCCACCACCGGGTGCTCCATCTTCATCGCTTCCAGGACAACGACGAGCTGTCCGGCCTCGACCTGGTCGCCGGGCGCGACCGCAACGCGGGTGACGGTGCCCGGCATGACGGCGGTCAGCGAGCCCGGGGCGATCGAGTCCTGGGGGTCGGGGAACCGCGGCTGCTTGACGAGCACGCTCGAGCCGTCCGGTCCGTCCACGAAGTGACGGTCACCCACGACCAGCACGTCGTACGCGCTGCGCAAGCCGTCCCGCTCGAGCGTCACCCGCACCCGGGCGTCGTCTGTCGGCTCGACGTCGCTCGCCTGGATGTCAAGGACGACCACGTCGAGCGCCTCCCCGTCGACGTCGGCCGCCAGACCCTCGCGGGTGTGCCGGTAGCGGACCACCGCCGTGTCGAAGCTGACGGTCTGGGCGGCCGTCGGGTTGTTGCGCCAGCCGGACGGGAGCCCGCCGAGCACGGTCGCGCCGGCTCGTCGGAGCGCGGCGCCGGCCAGCGCCGCAGCCAGCGCGTGCTGCCGCACGGCCTCGTCACCCGCGAGCGGGGCGGCGAGCACGTCGAGGCCGAGCCGGTCGAAGAAGCCGGTGTCGGTGTCGCCGGCCAGGAAGGCCTGCGAGCGCAGGACGTTCACCAGCAGGTCCCGGTTGGTGGTCAGACCGTGCAGCCGTGCGCGGGCCAGGGCGCCGGCCAGTGCCAGGCTGGCGGAAGCACGGTCGGGTGCCCACGCGATCACCTTCGCAAGCATCGGGTCGTAGTGCACCCCCACCTCGCTGCCGGTCGCGAAACCGCTGTCCAGCCGG
The DNA here is from genome assembly GCA_038236005.1 of Mycobacteriales bacterium. GTDB lineage: Bacteria > Actinomycetota > Actinomycetes > Mycobacteriales > SCTD01 > CANKBT01. The sequence continues at coordinate 9,046 of JBBSTI010000079.1, forward strand.
ATGCCGGGGCCGACCGGGTTGGTGAAGGCGACGTCGGCCGGCACGTCGAAGGCCTCCAGGCGCCCGGACTGCGGCAGCCAGCCCTGCGCGGGGTCCTCGGCATACAGCCGGACCTCGATCGCGTGCCCGGTCAGCGTCGGCGTGAGGGCGGCCAGGGGGAGCGGCTGACCGGCGGCGACCTCGAGCTGCAGGCGCACCAGGTCCAGACCCGTGACGGCCTCGGTGACCGGGTGCTCGACCTGCAGCCGAGTGTTGATCTCCAGGAAGAAGAACGCTCCGGAGGGGTCCAGCACGAACTCGACGGTGCCTGCCCCGACATAGTCCAGGACCTGGGCCGCGCGGACGGCGGCGTCCTGCAGCCGGGCCCGCAGCGCGTCGTCCACGGCGGGGGAGGGGGCCTCCTCGACGACCTTCTGGTGGCGTCGCTGCAGCGAGCACTCGCGCTCGAACAGGGCGACGAGGTTGCCGTGCGTGTCGCCGAAGACCTGGACCTCGATGTGGCGTGGTCGCACCACCAGTCGCTCGAGGAAGACCGTCCCGTCGCCGAAGGCGGAGGTGGCCTCGCGCTGAGCGCCGGCGACCGCCTCGGCCAGCGCGCCCGGCTCGTGCACCTCCCGCATGCCCCGGCCACCGCCTCCGAAGGAGGCCTTGACCAGGACGGGGAAGCCGATGTCCTCGGCGGCCCGGGCCAGCTCGGCGTCCGACAGCCCGGTCGCGTCGGTGCTGGGCAAGGTCGGCACGCCGGCCTGGATCATCAGCTCCTTGGCGGCGAGCTTGCTGCCCATCGCATCGATCGCCTCTGGGCTCGGCCCGACGAAGACCAGGCCGGCGTCGGCGACCGCGCGGGCGAAGCCGGCGTTCTCCGAGAGGAACCCGTAGCCCGGGTGGATGCAGTCGGCGCCGACCCGCAGGGCTGCCGCCACCACCAGGTCGCCACGCAGATAGGTCTCCGCCGGCGAGCTGCCCGGCAGGCGCACCGCAATGTCGGCCTCGGCCACGAACAGGGCATCGGCGTCGGCGTCGGAATACACCGCGACCGTGCGCAGTCCCATCGCCCGCGCGGTCCGGAACACCCTGCGGGCGATCTCCCCGCGGTTGGCGACCAGCACGCACCTGAGTGCCGTCTGAGTCGTCTGAGTCGTCTGAGTCGTCTGAGTCGTCTGAGTCGTCTGAGTCGTCTGAGTCGTCACAGCCGGAACACCCCCCAGCCGTCGTGAAGACCTTCCACCGTCTGGTTGTCGATGACCGACAGCGCGAGACCGAGCACCGTGCGGGTGTCGCGCGGGTCGATGATGCCGTCGTCGTAGAGCCGTCCGGACAGGAACAGCGCCAGGGACTCGCTCTCGATCTGCTGCTCGACCGCTGCCTTCATCGCTGCTGCCGCCTGTTCGTCGTAGTCGCGACCCTGCGCCTGCGCGCTCGCCCGGCCGACGATGTCCAGGACGCCGGCGAGCTGTGCCGGCCCCATGACGGCGCTCTTGGCGTTGGGCCAGGTGAACAGGAACCGGGGGTCGTACGCCCGGCCGCACATCCCGTAGTTGCCGGCGCCGTAGGAGGCCCCGATGTTCACGGTCAGGTGCGGGACCTTGCTGTTGCTCACCGCGTTGATCATCTGCGAGCCGGCCTTGATGATGCCGTTCTGCTCGTACTCCGCGCCGACCATGTAGCCGGTGGTGTTCTGCAGGAACAGCAGCGGCGTGTCGCTCTGGTTCGCCAGCTGGATGAACTGCGCGGCCTTCTGCGCGTCCTCCCGGAACAGCACGCCTCGGGCGTTGGCCAGCACGCCGACCGGATAGCCGTGGATGCTCGCCCAACCGGTGACCAGCGACGTGCCGTACAACGGCTTGTGCTCGTCGAACCGGCCGCCGTCCACGACATGCGCGAGCACGTCGCGCGGGTCCAGCGGCTGACGCAGGTCGGCCGGCGCGAGGTCCAGCAGACCCTCCGGGTCCAGCAGCGGTGGGTCGGCGGGGCGGGACGGCCCGGGGCCGCGCTTGCGCCAGTTGAGGTTGCGGACGATCTGACGACCCAGCCGGATCGCGTCGACCTCGCCGGTGGCCAGGTGGTCGGCGCTGCCGGAGACGCGGGCGTGCATGGACGCGCCGCCGAGCGACTCGTCGTCGGCGTCCTCTCCGGTCGCCATCTTCACCAGCGGCGGTCCGGCGAGGAAGACCTTGCTGCGACCATCGATCATGACGACGTGGTCGCTCATGCCGGGGATGTACGCACCCCCGGCGGTGCTGTTGCCGAACACCAGCGCGACCGTCGGGATGCCCGCGGCCGACAGCCGGGTCAGGTCTCGGAACGCTCGACCGCCCGGGATGAAGATCTCGCTCTGGGTCGGCAGGTCGGCGCCGCCGGACTCCACCAGAGAGACGTACGGCAGGCGGTTCTGCTCGGCGATGTCGTGCGCGCGGGCGCCCTTGCGCAGGGTGAAGGGGTTGGACGTGCCGCCCCGCACGGTCGGGTCGTTCGCCGAGATCATGCACTCGACGCCCTCGATCACGCCGATCCCGGTCACGACGCTCGCGCCGACCGGGAAGTCGGTGCCCCAGGCGGCGTACGGCGACAGCTCCAGGAACGGGCTGTCCCGGTCGACCAGCAGCTCGATCCGCTCGCGGACGGTCAGCTTGCCGCGGGCTCGGTGCCGGTCGAGGGACTTCTGGCTGCCGCCGAGGTTGGCCTGCGCCCGGACCCCGTCGAGCTCCTCCAGCCGTTCGAGCAGCGCGGTGCGGTTGTCCGAGACGGCGGGTGAGCTCACGCCTCGAAGCCGTCGAGCTTGGCGAGCACCTGCAGCATGACCTCGTCCGCGCCGCCCCCGATCGAGGCCAGCCGGCTGTCCCGGAAGAAGCGGGACGTCCAGGTCTCCTCCACGTAGCCCATGCCGCCGTAGAACTGCAGGCAGGTGTCGGCGACCTCGCGGACCAGGCGACCGCTGACCAGCTTGGCGACCGTGGCCATGCGGGTGGTGTCCTGGCCGTGCATGTAGGCCTCGGCGCAGGCGTAGTTGTGCGACTGCAGCAGCTCGATCTGCGCCGACAGCTCGGCCATCCGGAAGGCCAGGTATTGGTTGGCCATCAGCGGCTTGCCGAACACCTCGCGCTGCTTGAGGTAGTCACGGGTGCGCTCCAGCGCCCGCCGCGAGGAGCTCGGGGCGCCGTAGGCGGCGAACATGCGCTCGATGACGAACTGCGACATCTGCTGCTGAAAACCGCGACCGATCTGGCCGATCGTGTTGGACACCGGGACCCGTACGTCCTCGAAGACCAGCTCGGCGGTGTCGGAGGACCAGTTGCCCAGCTTGTTGAGCTTCCGCGACACCGAGAACCCCGGCGTTGAGGTGTCCACGATGATCTGTGACATGCCGCGGTGACCGCCCTCCTCCGAGGTCCGGGCCAGCAGGCACAGCCAGTCGGCCTGGGTGCCGTTGGTGATCCACATCTTGGTGCCGTTGATGACCCACTCGTCGCCGTCGCGGACCGCGCGGGTCCGGATCGCGGACACGTCGGAGCCGGCACCGGCCTCGGAGACGGCGATCGAGCAGACCGCGGTGCCGGCGATGGCCGGGGCGAGGTATTTCTGCTTGAGCTCCTCGCTGCCGACCTCGGCGAGCGACGGCGTCGCCATGGACGTCTGGACGCCGATGGCCATCGGGATGCCGGCGGCTCCGGCCCCGCGAGCCACCTCCTCACACATGATCACCGTGTACTGGTGGTCGGCGCCCTGCCCGCCGTACGCCTCGTCGTACTCCAGGCCAAGCAGCCCCAGCTTGCCGAGCTTGGGGAACAGCTCGTGCGCCGGGAAGATGCCGGCCGCCTCCCACGCGTCGACGTGGGGCGCGATCTCGCGCTCGACGACGTCACGGACGACCTTGCGGAAGGCGTGGTGCTCCTCGGTGAACTGCATGTCACTCCAAAGGGTCCAGACTTGACGGTGTCGTCAGGTTAACCCACCGGTCCCGCTCTGACAACGCCTGTCGGGTGAGCGCCTGTCAGGTCATCGCCTGTCAGGTCATCGCCTGTCAGGTCAGCGCCTCGAACGCCGTGGCCGGGTGGTCCTGCCCGATCGCCCGGGCCGCGAGCGCCCGGCCGCACAGTGCGCCGACGACGTTGCCCGTCCCGCAGTAGCCGCCGGCCGCCCAGACCCGGTCGCGCACCTCGCCGACGAACGGCAGACCGGTGCTGGTGAAACCGACCGACGCCGCCCAGCGGTGGGTGATCGGGACGGTCACGCCGAGCCGGTCGCGCAGCATCGACTCCAGGGCGTCCTGCACCGGTGCCGCGGCCCGCGCGTCGCCCAGCTCTTCGGCCGCGCCGCCCACGTCCCGGAAGCCGCCGAGCACCACCCGACCGTCGGGCAGCTGCTGCCAGTACTCGTACCCGCCGCGCAGATAGACCGGGCGCGGGACCCGCACCTCGTCGGCCGGCGCGGTGCCGAGCATCTGCAGCCGGACCGGACGGACCGTGCCGGCCAGCTCGGGAAGCACCAGGTCCAGCCGTCCGTCGACCGCGACGACCACCGCGCCGCAGCGCACCTCGCCTTGGGTGGTGCGGACCCGGCCGGCGGTCAGCTCGACCGCGGGGGAGTGCTCGTAGAGCCGTGCGCCCCCGCGGGTCGCGGCCTCGGCGAGGGTCCGGCAGCGTGCCAGCGGCTGCATCGCCCCGTCGTCCGGGAACAGCAGCCCGCGCCCTTCCGGCCCGTCGTGGTCCTCCACGGCGAAGCCGTCGGCCCGCATCGCCGCTGCCTGAAGCGAGCAGGCCGCGAGCCCGGCCTCGTCGTCCTCGACCCGCAACGACCCGACCCGCCGCACCGCTGCCGGCGCGGCCGCCGTCATCCGGTCCATCTCGGCCAGCGTGAGTCGGTAGAGCTCTGCCGCCCGCTCGCGTCCCAGCCGGTCCACCGCCACGTCGTACGGGTCGGCGAGCCCAGCGAGCAGGAAGCCGCCGTTGCGGCCGGCCGCGGCTCCGGCGACCTGGCCGGCGTCGACCCCGACGACCGAGGCTCCCCGCGACAGCAGCTCGTCGACCGCCGCGAGCCCGGAGCCGCCGAGCCCGACGACGCAGACGTCCGCCGTCACGCTCTCGCGCAGGGCCGGCAACGGTGTCCAGCTGCTGTCATCCCAGAGGGGCACGTCAACGACAAGGTCGGCCACGCGTCGCACCGTACACACGGGCGACCTTCTCGAGGTGGGGCATGACGGCTCACCGGTCGGCGACGCCAGCCCGGGGGTGCCTTGGCATGCTCTGAGGTGTGCCTGGAGGCTGACGTCATAACGACCCTTGCTCTGGACGACGACCTGGTCCGAGAGGCGCAGCGACTGACTGGGACGACCGAGAAGACGGCTCTCGTACGTCAGGCGCTGCGAGCCTCGATCCAGCGGAGAGCGCACGACGGCTCGCGCTGCTGGGGGAGCGAGCCGGACGCGACGCCCGTCCCTCGGCGACGGGCCGTTCCTGAATGATCCTGGTCGACACGTCGGTCTGGATCGATCACCTCCAAGGCAGCGATTCCCGACTCGTCCAGGCGCTCCAGGACGGTCAGGTCCTGGCACACCCTTGGGTCACCGGGGAGCTGGCGCTGGGGCACCTCTCCGGGCGCAGCGAGATCCTCGGGCTGATGGCCCAGCTCCCGCAGGCAACGGTCGCGACGGACGTCGAGGTGCTCACTCTGGTGGACAGCCACCGGCTGTTCGGCCTCGGTGTCGGCTACGTCGACGTGCACCTGCTGGCGGCGACGCTGCTCACACAGGGTGCTCGCCTCTGGACGCGCGACAAGCGGCTTGCGGCGATCGCTCGACGGGAGGGTGTCGCTGGCGAGCAGGTCCTCGGCGCCTGACGTATGTCCGGGGCGTACGTGCCCTGCCGGCTCGGTCCGGTGCCCCAGCGAGGGCGGTGATCTCACGCTCCCAGTGTCAGCAGTGTCAGCAGTGCAGCCGTCGCGATCACGGTGATTGCACTCGCCGCTGCCCGCGCCGACAGGCCGAGCTCACGACGCAGACGCCTCGCCCCGGGTGGCCGTTGTTGCCCCGGCCGCAGACGCCCTGCACGGCGTACGACACCCCGCCGGCAGCAACCCACCTTGCCTCGGGTGATGTCGACCGACGGGGTGCTTTCAGCTCGCGAGCTGGCGGCCGGCGTGCCGACGTCACACCGGCTGACGGTCAGGCTGCCGTCACCGTTCAGGCTGCCACGGCCGTGGTGTCGGTCGCGCGGCCGAGGCCAGTGTCAGTGACTGCGGCTGCTGCTGCGGTCAGGTGGTCAGGTGGTTAGGCGGCGGTGGTGTCCCAGCCGGTGTTGGTGATCTGTCGGCTGTTGCGGAGTCGCAGGGTGCGTGCTTGGTCGTGCAGGGCGTGGTGGTGGTGGTTGC
>JBBSTI010000080.1:0-15191 GCA_038236005.1 Mycobacteriales bacterium
ATTGAAGGCGACATGGGTGACAGCCACGTCGGCCTGCAGGCTCGCCTGATGAGCCAGGCGCTGCGCAAGATGACCGGCGCCCTGGCCAACACCGGCACCACCGCGATCTTCATCAACCAGCTGCGCGAGAAGATCGGCGTGATGTTCGGCTCCCCCGAGACCACCACCGGTGGCAAGGCGCTGAAGTTCTACGCCTCGGTCCGGATCGACGTCCGGCGCATCGAGACCCTCAAGGACGGGACCGACGCGGTCGGCAACCGCACCCGCGCCAAGATCGTGAAGAACAAGATGGCCCCGCCCTTCAAGCAGGCGGAGTTCGACATCATCTACGGCGTCGGGATCAGCCGGGAGGGCTCGCTCATCGACATGGGCGTCGAGCACGGCTTCATCCGCAAGTCCGGCGCTTGGTACACCTACGAGGGCGACCAGCTCGGCCAAGGCAAGGAGAACGCCCGGGCCTTCTTGCGGGACAACCCCGAGCTGGCCGACGACATCGAGCGCAAGATCCTCGACAAGCTCGGGATCGGCGCTGCGCTCTCGGACAACGTCGTGGACCTGGTCGCCCCCGTTGCCGTCGACGCGTAGCCAAGGCTCCGAGTCTTCCGGAGGTCTGCGGCTGGTCAGCCAGAACGACCAGCCGCAGACCAGTCGTCGAGGCGCGCCGTCGCTGCACGTGGCTGGTCCTGGCGAGCAGCCCCTCGTCGAGCCGCCGCCCGGCGCGCGGTCGACGGGGCGGTCCGTGACGGGTCGGGTGCAGGCACGACCGCCGGGCACCGACCGCAGCCCGTCGGCCGCAGCCGAGCGCAAGGCGGCACGGGTTGCCCGACGAGAGCAGGAACAGACCGAAGCGATCGTGGCCGATCCGCTCGAGGCCGCCCGCGACCTGTGTCTGGCTGAGCTGCAACGGGGACCGAAGACGCACGCCGAGCTGGCCCGCCTGCTGGGCCAGGCAGGGGTTCCGGCCGAGGCCGCGGAGCAGGTGCTGGGCCGGTTCGCCGAGGTCGGGGTGATCGACGACGCGCTGTTCGCGCAGATGTGGGTCGACTCCAGGCAGGTGCGTCGCGGGCTGTCCCGAGGCGCCCTGCGGCAGGAGCTTCGCAAGAAGGGTGTCCAGGACGAGGTCGTCACCGAGGCGCTCGCCGGGATCGAGACCAGCGACGAGGAGAGCACCGCGCGCGGGCTGCTCGAGCGCAAGCTGGTCTCGACCCGTGGGCTCGACCCGCAGGCCCGGGCCCGCCGGCTCGTCGGCGTCCTGGCCCGCAAGGGCTTCGACGCCGGGCTTTCCTACCGGGTGGTCCGCGAGGCCCTCGAGCAGGAGGGCGACGACCCGGACCTGGTCCCGTCGACCGAGCCGTGATGATGGTCGCCCTGCGCTAGCAGTGACCGTCCATGGACTGCCGCGACCGGTGCCGGCCCGCCCCTCACTCAAGACCCAGGTAGGCCGACACCACCCGGTCGTCCGCGAGCAGCTCGGCCGACGGGCCCGCGTGGGCCACCGAGCCGGTCTCGAGCACGTAGGCCACGTCTGCGGCTGCGAGGGCCCGCCGGGCGTTCTGCTCGACCAGCACCACCGTCGTACCGGAGGCCCGGATCTCGGCGATCACGGCGAACACCTCGTCGACGATCTTGGGCGCCAGCCCCATGGAGGGCTCGTCCAGCAAGAGCAGACGCGGTTCGGCCACCAGGGCGCGGGCGATGGCGAGCATCTGCTGCTCACCGCCGGAGAGGGTTCCGGCCGGCGTGTCGCGGCGCTCGGCGAGCACAGGAAACCGCTCGAACATCCGCTTCATCCCGGCGGTGACGGTCCTGGCCCGATGCCAGCCACCAAGCTGGAGGTTCTCTGCGACCGTCATCGAGGCCAGGACCTCACGTCCCTCTGGCACCTGGACCAGCCCGGCGTCGACGAGCTTGTGCGCCGGCCAACGGGTCACGTCGTTGCCGTCGAAGAAGATCGTCCCGGAGTGGGGCCGCACCAGGCCAGCGACGGCCGAGAGCACCGACGTCTTGCCGGCGCCGTTCGCTCCCACGAGCGCCACCAGGCTGCCCTCGGCGGCCTGGAACGAGACGTCTCGCACGGCCTGGACCCGTCCGTAGGAGACGCACAGGTCCGTCACCGTGAGCAGGGCGTCAGTCTCGCGGTCAGCCATGTGACTCCCGCCCGCGGGGCGGGGCTTCTGCGCCCTCGCGCGTGGGAAGGACTCCGGCCGGGTCGGAGGGGTCGGTCCGGACATCCGGGTCGGCCGGGTCGGCTGGGTCGGGCGGGACGTCCGTGGCCCCGAGATAGGCCTCGACGACCGCCGGGTCTTCGGCGATCTCCGAAGGCGAGCCAGAGGCGATCACCTCGCCGAAGTTGAGCACCACGATGCGCGTGCACGTGCGCAGCACCATCCGGACGTTGTGCTCGATCAGCAGGACCGTGATGCCGTCGTCCGCGAGCGAGCGGATGAGCACGGACAGGTCGTCGGCCTCGACATGGTTCATCCCGGCGGCGGGCTCGTCCAGGATCAGCAGCGTCGGGTGCGCCGCCAGCGCCCGGGCGATCTCCAGGCGTCGTTGGTCGCCGTAGGACAGCTCCCCGGCGGTGGCATCGGCCCGATCGGCCAGCCCGACGCGGGTCAGCTGGGCGCCGGCCTGCGCGAGCGCCCGGTGCTCGTCGCGCCGGGCCGACGGGAGAAACACCAACCGCCGCAGGAACGTGGGGCGGGTGACCAGGTGGGCACCGACGAGCACGTTCTCTAGCACCGACAGCCGTTCGAACAGCTTGGAGTGCTGGAACGTACGACTGATGCCGGCGGCCGCGAACCGGTGGGCCCCGCCGACGCGGCCGAGCGGCAGCCCGAGGACCGTGCCGGTCCCGCTCGACGGCGCGGTCAGGCCGCTGATCATGTTGACCAACGTCGTCTTTCCCGCGCCGTTCGGGCCGATCAGCCCGAGCACCTCCCCGCTGACGAGCTGAAGGTCGACGCTGCGGACCGCGTGCACCCCGCCGTACGCCTTGCCGATCCCGGACAGGGTGAGCACAGGTTCGCCGCGGGGCGGCAGACCCGGCAGCTCTGGCGGCTCGGCGTCAGGGCTGAGCCGTGGGGTCCGGCCGCGCGGCAGCAGGCTGGAGAGCCCGCCCGGCAGGAACAGGATCACGAGCAGGAGCAGTCCGGAGGCGAGGAAGGGCCGGATCCAGCCAGCCTCGATCCCGACCGCCCGCTGCACCTCGGGAACCGCGGTGAGGAAGGCCGAGCCGAGCAGCGGACCGACGAAGAGCAGGGAGCCTCCGACGACGGCGGTCACCAGCCCGTCGACGGCGGCGGCGAACCCGAAGTCGTCAGGGGCGATCAGCCGTGAGAAGTAGGCCAGCAGGACCCCGTACAGGCCGGCGACCGCACCGCTCGTCACGAAGGCGATCATGCGGTGACGGGTGACGTCGATGCCCATCGCCCGCGCGGCCAGCTCGTCCTCGCGCAGCGCGGCAAGGCCGCGACCGAGCCGGGACCCCGAAAGCCGCCAGAAGCCGTACATCACCACGAAGAGGCAGCCGTAGGCGATCCCGGGAGTGACCAGCTTGGGAACGGTGGTGCCCTGCGCGCCGCCGGAGAACGACGCGTTGATCAGGACGATCCGCACCATCTCCCCGAACCCGAGGGTGGCGATCGCGAGGAACACGCCGCGCAGCCGGAGCACCGGCAGTCCCAGCACGAAGGCCGCCAGGGCGCCCACCACCATGCCGACCGGGATACCGACGACCAGCGGTGAGAAGGGTCCGACCGGACCGTCCGGGACGATGGCGGCGGCGCCGAAACCAGCCAGCGAGGCGAACCCGGCCTGTCCCAGGCTGAGCTGGCCGGCCATCAGGACGGCATAGAAGCTGTACGCGAAGATCGCGGTCAGAGCGAGCAACGTGAGGGTCGCCGAGTAGTCCGACAGCATCAGACCTCCCGTGCGCGGGGATTGCCGAACAACCCCTGGGGCCGGATCAGCAGCACGGCGAACAGCAGCCCGAAAGCGACCGCGTCGCGCCAGGACGAGCCGATGTAGGCGACGGCGAAGACCTCTGCGAGGCCGAGGGCGATCCCACCGACCATCGCGCCCCGCAGCGAGGCCATGCCACCGACCACGATCACGGCCAGGCCTTTCAGCTCGATGTTGAACCCCATGCTCAGCTGGGCGCTGTTGACGTAGAACGACAGCAGCACCCCGGCGACCGCGCCGAGGGCCGAGGAGATCGCGAACGTCGTCGCGGTCACCCGGTCCACGTTGATCCCGAGCACGCGCGCGGCGTGCGGGTTCTCCGCGACCGCGCGCATCCCACGGCCGAGCCGCGTGCGTTCCACCACGTAGGCCAGACCGAGCATGAGGGCAACAGAGACCCCGAGGATGACCAGCTGCAGCAGGGTGATCCGGACCCCGCCGACGGTGAACGCGGTCGAGGGGAAGGTGCCGACCGGGAAGCGGCGCGTGCCCGGGCCGTAGCGGGCCTGCACCAGCGCCAGGATCATCGCCCCGACGGCGATCGAGGAGATGAGCCCGGCGAAGTGTGCGTCGTGACGGTTCTTCAGGGGCCGGAACGCCAACCGCTCGATGACCAGTCCCAGGAGAGCACCGAAGATGAGGACCAAGGGCAGGGCGAGCCACACCGGGACGCCGACCGAGCCGACCAGGTCGATACCGACGAAGGCCGCGGCCGCAAAGACCGCCGAGTGCGCCAGGTTGAGCCGGTCCAGCACCCCGAAGACCAGGGCGAAGCCGATGGCGAACAGCGCATAGATCGAGCCCGAGAAGATGCCGTTGGCGACCTGTTGCATGCGAACGGTCTCCGTCTGACGCCGCGCCGGCCTACTGCAGCACCGTGAAGGCGCCGTCCTTGACGACCTGGACGACCGCCGGGTGCTGGGGCTCGCGCTGCTCGTCGAAGGAGAACGACCCGAGCGGGGTCTTGATGTCGCTCAGCCCGGCCAGGCCGTCGCGGACGTCCGCAGGTGCGGCGGAGCACTTCGCTCGCACGGCGTCGTCGACCAGGATCAGCCCGGTGTAGGCCTGAGCGGCGAACTGGTCGGGATCGCTGCCGTTCTTGGCCTTGAAGGCTTCGAGGAACGCGGAGTTCTCCGGGCTGGCGGAGGCGGAGTTCCAGGCTGCCCCGACGACGACGCCTTCGGCCGCCTGACCGGCGTCAGCCATGAGCTTGGGGGAGTTGAAGCCGTTGCCGCCGATGATGGGTGCGGTGATCCCGACCTGGCGAGCCTGGGTGACCAGCGGGATAGCCGCCTCGATCAGGCCGGAGACGACGAGGGCGTCCGGCGCGGCGTCCTTGGCCTCGGTGAGCAGGGCCCGGAAGTCGGTGTCGGCCTTGGAGAACGTCAGCGTCTTGATGATCTCGACGTTGTTGTCTTTCAGCGCCGCCTCGAAGGCCTGATAGCCCGACTCGGTGAAGGCGTCGTCGTTGCTGTACATCACGACGACCTTCTTCAGGCCGAGCGACTCCTTGGCCTTCTGGATGGTCTGGGGAATGACCGCGGTCTCGGGCAGCGAGTCCCGGAAGACGTAGTCCCCGATCTCGGTGATCCCGGCCGCGGTGTTGGACACGCCGAGCACCGGGACCTTCGCCTCCTGGGCGATCGGGTCGGTGGTCTTGGCCGCGTTGGACAGCGTCGGGCCCAGGATGACGCTGACCTTGTCACGGTTGAGGAACTGCTCGAAGATGCTGATCCCCTGCTTGGGGTCGGTCTGGTCGTCCTCGACCTTGAGGTCGTAGGTGATCCCGCCGCGGGCGGTCACCGTGTCGAGGGCGGTCTGCAGGCCCTTCTGCTGGGACGCGCCGTAGCTGCCGGCCGCGCCCGTCAGGCTCAGGGCAGCGCCGACCTTCACCGGGTCGCTGAGCGTGCACTCGTCCCCGGTGCCGCCGGCGCCCGGTGCGGCGCTGGTGCTACCTGTGGCAGCGGGCTCGGAGGGGGTCACGTCGCCGCCAGAGGAGGCGGCACAGGACGTCAGCAGAAGGGCGACTGCCGCGCCGCCGGCCGCGAGAGGGATCGAACGTGGACGCATCGGAGCTCCTTGGGGTGCCTGATCTGTACGGTGGTGGCCCGAGTGTGACACGGACCACGTGATGGGCCCGGGACGTGCCGAGCGTGAGGTGGGTCACGACGGGATGTGCCCCGGCGGGGTGTCGTGCCGCATGATGACGAAGCGTCCGTCGTCCACCGGTCTGGGGGCTCGTCATGAACGACACCACCGCGCGACGTCTGCCCCGGTGGAGCGAGCTGTCGCCGCTGGTGAAGCCCCGGCCGTTCGTGCTCGACCCGGTCGAGCGGCGGCTGGCCCGCGCCCAGGACATCCAGGACCTGCGAACGATCGCTCGCCGGCGCACCCCGAGGTCGGTGTTCGACTACGTCGAGGGCGCGGCCGAGGACGAGATCAGCCTTGCCCGGGCCCGGGCCGCCTTCGGCGATGTCGAGTTCCGTCCCAGCGTGCTGCGGGACGTGTCGCAGATCGACCCGGGCATCGACCTCCTCGGCGAGCGGTCGGCTCTGCCGCTGGTTCTGGCCCCGACCGGGTTCACCAGGATGATGCACCACGCGGGGGAGGTCGCGGTCGCCGGTGCAGCGGCCGCCGTCGGGGTTCCGTACACGTTGTCGACCATGGGCACGACCTCGATCGAGGACGTCGCGTCGACGGCACCGGGCGGCCGGAACTGGTTCCAGCTCTATCTGTGGAAGGACCGCGACGCCAGCAGCGAGCTGGTGGTCCGCGCCCGGGAGTCCGGCTACGACACGCTGATGCTGACGGTGGACACCCCGGTCGCCGGTGCCCGTCGGCGGGACGTCCGCAACGGCCTGACGATCCCCCCGGCACTGACCCTGCGAACTCTCGGGGACATGTCCCGCCACCCGTCCTGGTGGGTGGACAAGCTGACCACCGAGCCGCTCGAGTTCGCCTCGCTCAGCTCCTGGGAGGGGACGGTGGCCGACCTCGTCGGGCACATGTTCGACCCGAGCGCGGGACTGGCGGAGCTGAGGTGGCTGCGGGAGCAGTGGCCAGGGTCGCTCGTCGTCAAGGGCATCCAGAGCGCGCAGGACGCCAGGACGGTCGTGGACGCCGGTGCCGACGCGGTGGTGCTGAGCAACCACGGGGGCCGCCAGCTCGACCGGGCACCGACACCGCTCGAGCTGCTCCCGTCGGTGCTCGCCGCTCTACCGACGACCCCGGTGCTCGTCGACACCGGGATCCTCAGCGGCGCCGATGTCGTCGCCGCGGTCGCGATGGGCGCTGCGGCCTGCCTGGTCGGTCGCGCCTACCTGTACGGGCTGATGGCCGGCGGCCGCCGGGGCGTGGACCGGAGCCTCGCCATCCTGACGAGCGAGGTGGTGCGGACCATGGCGCTGCTGGGGGCACCGACGGTCGGTGACCTGGCCGGTCGTGCCGTACTGCGCTCGACTCGGGGGTAGGGCAACCGTGATTCGCGAAGACTCCCGCAACCGACACCGAGGTGGACACATGCCCGAGCAGGTCCAAGACCGTCCCGAGTGGGCCGCGCTGGTCGAGCACCAGCAGCAGATGAGCCGACAGGGGCTCCGGCAGCTCTTCGCAGAGGACCCTGACCGCGCGTCGGCACTGACCCTGCAGCACGACGGGGTCCTCGTCGACCTGTCCAAGAACCTGGTCACGACCCGCACGATCGAGCTGCTGGTGGCGCTCGCCGAGGCCGCCGGGGTTCTCGGGCGCCGAGACGCCATGTTTGCCGGGGAGCACATCAACACGACCGAGGACCGGGCCGTGCTGCACGTGGCCCTGCGTGCCGCCCGTGGCACCACCATCACGGTCGACGGTGCGGATGTGGTCGAGCCGGTGCACGAGGTGCTGGACCGGATGCGGGCGTTCAGCGACCGGGTCCGCTCGGGCGACTGGACCGGGCACACCGGTCGGCGCATCCGCAACGTCGTCAACATCGGGATCGGCGGCTCCGACCTCGGTCCGGCGATGGCGTACGAGGCATTGCGCGCCTTCAGCGACCGGGAGCTGCACGTCGCGTTCGTGTCCAACGTCGACGGGGCTGACCTCGACGAGGCGCTCCGTGGCCTCGACCCTGCCGAGACGCTGTTCATCGTCTGCTCCAAGACGTTCGCCACGGTCGAGACCCTCACCAACGCCCGCGGTGCCCGGGACTGGCTGCAGGCGGCGTTCGGGGACGACAGCGCGACCGCCAAGCACTTCGTCGCCGTCTCGACCAACGCCGAGAAGGTGCGCGAGTTCGGCATCGACGCGGACAACATGTTCGGCTTCTGGGACTGGGTCGGCGGCCGCTACTCCTTCGACTCCGCCGTCGGGCTCTCGCTCATGGTCGCGATCGGACCGGACCGGTTCGGTGACCTGCTCGCGGGTTTCCGCTCCGTCGACGAGCACTTCCGGGACGCCCCGCTCGCGGAGAACGTGCCCGCCCTGATGGGCCTGATCGAGCTCTGGTATCGCAGCTTCTGGGGCGCGCAGTCGCAGGCGGTGCTTCCCTACAGTCAATATCTCGCGCGCTTTCCCGCCTACCTCCAGCAGCTGGAGATGGAGAGCAACGGCAAGCGGGTCGACCGCGAGGGCCGCCCGGTCGGCACCGACACCGGCCAGGTCGTCTGGGGCGAGCCCGGCACGAACGGCCAGCACGCGTTCTATCAGCTGATCCACCAGGGCACCTCGATGATCCCGTGCGACTTCCTCGGCTTCCTCGAGCCGGTGGACGAACCGCCGACCACCGGGGTCGACCTGTTGCAGCACCACGCCCTGCTGATGGCCAACCTGTTCGCGCAGACCGAGGCGCTGGCGTTCGGCAAGACCGAGTCCGAGGTGCGCGAGGGCGGCGTGGCGGCCGACCTCGCCCCGCACCGCACGTTCCCGGGCGACCGGCCGACCACGACGATCCTGGCGAAGGCTCTCACCCCGTACGTCCTGGGGCAGCTCGTCGCTCTCTACGAGCACAAGGTGTTCACCATGGGCGCGGTGTGGGGGATCAACAGCTTCGACCAGTGGGGCGTCGAGCTCGGCAAGGTCCTGGCGACGAGAATCTCCACCGAGCTCGGTACCGACGGCGAGCTGGACCATGACAGCGCCACGAACGCCATGATCCAGCGGTTCCGCTCAGGATCGCTGGACTGACCCGGCGTGACGCCGCGCAGGGCCACCCCCGAAGACGCGCCGCTCGTCGCGCGGCTGCTCGATGCCTTCAACGCCGAGTTCGCGGTGTGGACCCCCGGCCCAGAAGTGCTCGCTGAGCGGCTGGAGCGATTGCTGGCGACCGACGAACTCGTGACGCTGCTCGTGGGCGACGAGGGGCTGGCGGTGCTCAGCCTGCGCCTGAACGTCTGGTCGGACGGTCCTGCGGCGTTGCTCGACGAGCTGTACGTCGTGCCCGGGCGTCGGAGCCAGGGGCTCGGCGCCAGCCTGCTGACTGCCACGGAGGACCACGCCCGCAGCTGTGGGGCCGAGGAGCTGGAGATCGGCGTCGATACCGCCGACTACGGCGCCCGGCGCTTCTACGAGCGGCATGGCTATGCCACGACCGGACCGGGTCAGACCGAGCCAGCGCTCTACTACTACCGATCCCTGGCCGTCCCGGACTTTGGTGATCTTGGGCCGGGAACCGGCCTCAAGATCACCAACGCTGGCGACGGGACGTGACCGACGTCGCCGTGGTCGGGGCGGGGCTCGCCGGGCTCGCCTGCGCCACCCGGCTCGTGACCCACGGCGCTGACGTGGTCGTGCTCGAGGCCCGTGACCGGGTCGGTGGGCGCACCGAGGGCGGCTGGCGGCCGGACGGCACCCCGGTCGAGCTCGGAGGCCAGTGGATCGGGCCCACGCAGCACCGGATGCACGCGCTGGCCGCCGAGCTGGGGCTCGCCCTGTTCCCCACGCACGTCACCGGTGACGCGGTCTACGAGCTGAGCGGCAAGCGGCAGCTCAAGAAGGACGGAGCCAACCCACCGCTCGGCGTGCTCGGGACGGCCGACGTCGGGGCCGGGCTGCTCACCCTGAACCGGCGCGCGGGCAAGGTCGACCCGGAACAGCCGTGGGCCGCTTCCGGCGCGGAGGCCTTGGACGCCCGCACGTTCGCCGACTGGATCCGGCGCCGCCCCACCCCGACGGGCCGCAGGTTCTGGGAGATCGCCACCCGCGCGGTGTTCTCGGCCGAGCCGGCCGACGTGTCGCTGCTGCACGTGCTGTCCTACGTCCACGGCGCCGGGTCCTGGGAGCAGCTGCTCGACACCCACGGCGGCGCGCAGCAGGACCGGTTCGTCGGCGGGTCGCACCAGGTCGCCGAACGACTGGCCGCGCGGCTGGGTGACCGGGTGCGGCCCGGCTCGGCGGTGTCCGGGGTCGAGCACGGGCCGGCCGGGGTGACCGTGACGACGGAGACGGGGGAGCGGGCCATCGCGGAGCGGGTCGTGGTGGCGCTGCCGCCGACGCTGGCGGGTCGTCTGTCGTACGAGCCCGGGCTGCCCGCCGCCCGTGACCAGCTCACCCAGCGGGTGCCGATGGGCGCCGTCATCAAGGTCCACGTGCAGTACGAGACGCCGTTCTGGCGCGAGGACGGGCTGTCCGGCACCGCGCTGTCGGACGGACCGGACGTGCAGGTGGTGTTCGACAACAGCCCGCCGGACGGTTCCAGCGGGGTGCTGCTCGCCTTCGTCGAGGGACGAGACGCGGTGCGGTGGGGCGACCGCCCGGAGGCCGAGCTGCACGCCGCGGTGGTCGGCAGGCTGACCGGGCTGATCTCCCCCCGGGCCGCTCATCCGGTCGCGGTGGTGTCCCGGGACTGGACCGCCGAGCGGTGGACCCGGGGGTGCTACGGCGGCTACCTGCCGCCGGGCGTCTGGACGACGTACGGGAGGGCGCTGCGGGAACCGGTGGGTCCGGTGCACTGGGCCGGCGCCGAGTGCGGCCTGGTGTGGGCCGGCTACATGGAGGGCGCGGTGCGTTCGGGCGAGGCGACCGCCGACGCCGTCCTGGCGAGCATGTCCGGACATCAGTAGAGACGCGGCGGGACGTGTCGCGCCAGGTGGTTGGCTGGCGACATGCTCACCGCCCCCACCCCTCGTCTGCGGCTCGGCGGGCGGTCGCTCGCCGTCGTCGGTCGCGCCCGCGTCTACGTCTGCGGGGTCACGCCGTACGACGTCACGCACCTCGGCCACGCCGCGACCTACGTCTGGGTCGACGCGGCCGACCGTCTGCTGCGCAGCCTCGGGGTGGCTGTGGAGGTGTGCCGCAACGTCACGGACGTCGACGACGTGCTGTTCGACGCCGCCCAGCGGGCCGGCGCGCACTACGACCGCTTCGCCGCCGTGCAGCAGTTCCGCTTCGAGCAGGACATGGCGGCGCTCGGCGTGCGGCGCCCCACCCACGAGCCGCGCGCCCACAGCTTCGTGCCGCAGGTCGTCGAGCTGGCCTCAGCGCTGGTGGACAGCGGTGCGGCGTACGTCAGCGAGGGCAGCGTCTACCTCCACGGTGCCCCCGTCGCCGAGCTGGCCGGGCTGAGCGGTCACGAGGCAAGGGCGGCGATGACCCCGGCCCAGCTGGCAGGGGACGGCAAGCGCGACCCGCTCGACCAGCCGGTGTGGCAGCGCAGCCAGGGTGACGAGCCGGCGTGGCCGAGCCCGTGGGGACCCGGGCGGCCGGGCTGGCACGCCGAGTGCACCGCGATGGCGCTGTCCACCTACGGTCCGGGCCTGGACCTGCATGCCGGCGGTGCCGACCTGCGCTTCCCCCACCACGCCTTCGAGTCGGCGCAGGCCGAGGCGGCGACCGGGGTGTCACCGTTCGCGCGGGCCTGGCTGCACGTCGGGCTGGTCTCGTACGACGGGCAGAAGATGGCCAAGTCGACCGGCAACCTGGTGTTCGTCACCGACCTGCTCGAAAAGGTCCCCGGCCCGGTGGTGCGCACGTTGCTGCTCGACCGGCCGTACGCGGACGGCTGGGACTACACGCCCGACCTGCTGGACGAGGCCGGCGCCCGGCTGGACGCGTTGCACGCCGCGGCCGGTCGCCCGCACACCGACCCGGTGGCGCAGCAGGCCGTGACGACAGCGCTGACCGACGGCCTCGACGTACGCACCGCCCTGGACCTCGCCATCGAGCAGGGGGGTCAGGCCGCCCGAGACCTCCAGGCGGTCCTGGCCCTCTGACCCCTCGCCCGCCCCAACACCCACCCCGACCCTGCGGCGATCTTCTTCAGAAGAGGTGCATCCCGGACAAGGATCGCCCACAAGGGGAAGATCGTCGGGCGGTGGCGGTCGGGCGGTGGCGGTCAGTCGCCGGCCATGGCGGTCACCGGCTCGTCGATGACCTCGGCCGAGGAGCTGCGTGACAGGCGACGCTCGACGTACTGCGCGAACCGGCTGAGCGCGTAGTTGGTGAGCACGAACAGGGCGCCGATCACCAGGTACATCTGGATCGGGTTCTTGGTCTCCTGGATGATCAGGTTCGCCGTCCGCACCGTCTCGCCGTAGAGGATGATGAAGCCCAGCGAGGTGTCCTTCAGGACCACCACCAGCTGGGAGATCAGCGAGGGCAGCATCACCCGGAACGCCTGGGGCAGCTGGACGAGCCGCAGGGACTGCGACGGCGACATGCCGATCGCGAGCGCCGCTTCGCCCTGACCGCGAGGGAGCGAGGCGACCCCGGCCCGAATGATCTCAGCGATGACGACCGAGTTGTAGAGCGTCAGCCCGATCACGAGGTACCAGAGCGGGTTCGCGAGGTCGAGGCCGTACTCGGGCAGGACCCGGGACACCAGGTAGATCATGATGAGGACCGGCAGGCCGCGGAGCAGCTCGATCAACCCGATCACGGGAAGGCGACTCACCCGGCCGGCCAGCAGGCGGAGGCTGGCGAGGACCGTCCCGACCACCAGAGACGCGACGATCGAGAGCACGGCCGCGGTGAGAGTGCTGCGGATGCCCCCGCCCAGCAGGCGCCAGACGGCGGAGAAGTCCGCGTCGCCCGGGTTGAGAAGCGGAGACCAGCGGGCGGAGGAGAACTGACCGTTCTGGTCCAGGCGCCGGTAGACGAGGAAGAGCAGCACGGCCACGAGCACGGCAGCGACCACGCTGGCGTAGAGCGTGACCCGTCGGGCCCGGGGGCCTGGCTCGTCGTAGAGGACGCTGCTCATCGGGCGATCGCCACCCGTCGCTCGACCACGGCGAGCCCCGCCGCGCTCGGCAGCGTGATCGCCAGGTAGCCGAGGGCGACCCCGAGCAGCACCGGCAGAACGGGGTTGCCCTGAGCCGACGACAAGCTTTCCCCCACGCTGAACAGGTCGCCCCCGACCCCGACCGCACCCACGATCGCGCTGTTCTTGAACATCGCGATGATGACGCTGCCGAGCGGCGGAACGACGGTGCGCAGCGCCTGGGGGAGCACGATGAACCGCATCCCCTGGCCGAAGGTGAGGCCGATCGAGCGGTAGGCCTCGGCCTGCCCGGTCGGGACCGCGTTGATCCCGGACCGGACGGCTTCGCACACGAAGGCGGAGGTGTAGAAGACCAGCCCGGTCACCCCGAAGGTGAAAAAGCTGGCGTTGATCCCGACCTCGGGGATGCCGAAGGCGAAGAAGAACAGCACGATCGTGAGCGGGCAGTTCCGGAAGACGGTCACCCACGCTGCGCCGAACGCGCGCAACGGGGGCACCGGCGACACCCGGAAGGACGCGATGAGCGTCCCGAGCAACAACGAGCCGACCATCGCGTAGAGGCAGATCCTCAGCGAGACGAGGAAGCCGTCGCGGTAGAGAGCGAAGTTGTCGATCAGGACGCCCATCGGTGAATCAGGCGCAGGGAGCGAGAGTCGGCAGCTTCGGGACCTTGGGGGAGAACTTCCCGGCCGTCGAGGTCCAGGCCTTCTCGTAGTCGCCGTCCTCGCTGGCCTTCTTCAGCGTGTCGTCGATGAACTGGCAGAACTTCGTGTCGCCCTTGGCGTAGCCGATGCCGTACGGCTCCTTGGTGAACGGGTTCCCGACCAGCTTGAAGGCGTCCTTGGAGTCGGCGACCAGGCCCAGCAGGATGACGTTGTCGGTCGTGACCACGTCGACCTGTCCGGTGCGCAGCGCGTCGGCGCACTTGGAGTAGACGTCGAACAGGATGATGTTGTCGGTGTACTTCTTGATCGTCTCGGCCGGGGTGGAGCCGGTCACCGAGCAGACCTTGGAACCGGCGGCCTTCAGGTCGTCCGGACCCTTGATCGTGTCGTTGTCCTTCTTGACCATCAGGTCCTGGCCGGCCTCGTAGTAGGGACCGGCGAAGCCGATGAGCTCCTTGCGCTTGTCGTTGATCGTGTAGGTGGCGGCGACGATGTCGACCTTGCCGTCCGTGATCAGCTGCTCACGCAGCTTGGACGGCGCCTCGGTGTACTCGATGCCGTCCGGGCCGATGCCAAGACCCTTGGCGATGATCTTGGCGATCTCGACGTCGAAGCCCTCCGGGGTGTCGCCGAGGCCCTTGAGACCGAAGCCGGGCTGGTCGAACTTCGTGCCGACCCGGATCTTGCCGGCGTTGGCCAGCTTGGCCATCGTGGTGCCGGCCTCGAACGCACCGGCGGCCGGCTCGCTCGAGCCCCCGGCAGCCGGCTCGGAGGAGGTGGCGGTGGGGGTGGCCCCGCCGCTGCTGCCGCAGGCGGCCAGCGTGAGGGCAAGGGTCGCGGTAGCAGCGACGGCGGACAGCTTCTTGAGCTTCATGCAGGTGAGCCTCTCGTAGGTTCTAGTGCGTCAGGATCTTGGACAGGAAGTCGCGGGCGCGCTCGCTGCTGGAGCCGTCGAAGAAGGACTCCGGCGGGGTGTCGTCAAGGACGAGGCCACCGTCGAGAAAGACGATCCGGTCGGCGGCGGACCGGGCGAAGCCCATCTCGTGGGTGACGACGACCATTGTCATCCCCTCGTCGGCGAGGCCTTTCATGACGTCCAGGACCTCGCTGATGAATTCCGGGTCCAGCGCCGAGGTCGGCTCGTCGAACAGGATGACCTTGGGATCCATGGCCAGGGCGCGGGCGATGGCCACGCGCTGCTGCTGGCCACCGGAGAGCTGGGCGGGCAGCTTGTCGGCCTGCGCAGCGATCCCCACCCGCTCCAGCAGCTCCAGCGCACGGGCCTTCGCCGTCGCCTTGTCCTTGCCGCGAACCTTGACCGGGCCCAGCATGACGTTCTCGAGGATCGTCTTGTGGGCGAACAGGTTGAA
>JBBSTI010000081.1:0-15166 GCA_038236005.1 Mycobacteriales bacterium
CCGATGCCGCCGCGTGTCCTGCATAGTCGAGGGTGTCGCTGACCGATTGTTCGACGACATGGCGCACTCGTTCGAGCGGGTGGGGTTGTGCGCCGGTGGCGTTGCGGCCGACGGCAGCGGGCGTGGCCCCCTCGACCGGGTCGCAGAGACCGAGCAGCATCTGCACCAACCTGATGCCGTCGCCGAGCCCATGGTGGAACCGGCAGTAGATGTGGCCGCGAGCGCTGTCGGCGCCCGTTCCCGTGAGGATCTGGACCTCCCACAGCGGCCGGGATCGGTCGAACGGAATCGCGAACTGTTCGGAGACGTACGCCCGGACCGCCTCGTCCCCGTCGTCGGCGAGCTGCACCGAGCGCACGTGCCGGTCGATGGTGAAGTCGGCGTAATCCTCCCAGGTCCAGTCACCGCCTTGCTGCACGGCCACCTGTGACAGGACCCGATATTTGCGCACCATGCGTTCCATGACGAGGTCGGCAACCGCCTCGACGTCCGGGAGCGAGTCGAAGCCCATCAGACCGTTGATGTGCATCAGGTTGTGCGGCTCGTCCATCAACAGCCACGTGAGGTCTTCCGGTGCGATCAGTGTTCCCATGTTCGCCCCTCCAACCCTCGGGCCAGGACTCGTGTCGACGCGTTGAGGGCGCAGGTCTGGCCGAACACATGGAACAGCGGCAGCGCGCCGAGCACCACGTCGTCGGAGGTGAACTCGAACAAGGTCTCCACGGTGACCCGGGCGTTCTCGTACAGGTTGTCGTGGGTGAGCTCGGCGCCCTTCGGGGTGCCGGTGGTGCCGCTGGTGTACAGGATCACCGCGGTGTCGCTGCCGTCGCGGTCGGCGTCGTCCTCGACCCTCTCGGCGTCGGCAAGCATCCCGGGAAGGGTGGCCGGATCGACGATGATGCACTCCGCCCCGGAGGCGTCTGCACCGGTCTGGGCAGCTTCAGCGAACTCGTGCCAGGCGAGGACGACCTTGGCACCGGGGTCGCTCAGATAAAACGTCGTCTCCCGGCCCTTGAGCAGGACGTTCATCGGTACGACGATCCCGCCGAGCCGCAACACGCCGTAGTACGCGATCGGGAACGCCGGGACGTTGGGCAGCATCACCCCGACCCGGTCACCGGGGCCGACGCCGGCGGCGCGCAGCATCCCCGCGCAGCGCGACACCGCATCGTCGAGCTCGGCGTACGACAAGGTGTCGTCATCCAGCCGGACCGCCGGCCGGTCGGCGTGCCGGTCGGCCGAAACTGTCAGGATCCGCACAAGATTCGCCACGGCCACCTTCCTGCCCCGAAGTGGTGCCTGTCACTCCTCGCGACCCGACACACGGGTGCGCAGCCGAAGGCCATGCACGTCCAGCCGCAGGCCGGGCGTGCAGTGTCGGAACTGGCAAAAAGCAGGAAATCGGTTCGTGCGCTGGCGCTCAGGAGCACCTGGGCGTGGCGGACCCGTTGCCGTTCTACGCCACGGTCGAGCCGTGCCGGATGCTGCACGCGCCGGTCGTCGTCTTCCCGCCGTCCCGCGCCGACCGTTTCGTCAAGACCCTGCTGCACGCGCAGGGGCCTGTTCCGGTCGCCGGCCGACACTTCCTGCACGCGGACTACGGGCGCGAGACCGGCGAGCGCATCGCAGGTCTCTCGCCAAGGTCCAGGACCAGCAGGCATGAGTATCCGGTGGCTCGGTCGCGGGGAGATCCCCGACCGGGCCGTGCGACGGCGCCGCGTCGACGAGACCGGCGCCTTACAGCAGCGGCTCGGCTCCGAGCCAGCGCAAAAACGCGTGGTTGCGCTCGGACGCGGTGTCAAGGACCCGCGCCCCGCAGGCGACAGCCAGCTGGACCGCGAGGTGTCCTACGCCGCCCGCGGCCGCGTGCACGAGCACCGTGTCACCGGAGCCGACCCCGACGGCGTCGAGCGACTGCAGGGCGGTCAGCCCGGTGAGCGGCAATGCCGCCGCCGCGTCCCAGCCGAGCGCGGCCGGCTTGCGGGCGAGATGCGACAGGGACGCCGACACCAGCTCGGCGTAGCTCCGGTCGGAGACCACGTCCTTGCGCACGTAGCCGAACACCTCGTCATCGACCTCGAGGTCCGTCATCGCCGGGCCGACCTGCTCGACGACGCCAGCGAATCACGAGCGGCAGCACGTGCGGGAACGCGCCCTGCAGGTACCCCTCGCGGATCTTCGAGTCGACCGGGTTCACCCCCGCGGCCCGCACCTGTATGAGGATCGCTGCTGGGCAGCGGGCCAGAACTGGCGGGTGCGGTCCCCTGACAACAGGTCAGGGAACGGTCAGGTCCACTTGGTGCCGCGCATCAGGACCTCCTCAGGTGTCGGGCCGCCGGGCGGCTCATGCTTGCGGGCACCGCGGGTCGTCCCACGGTGCTGTTACTATCCGCTACGAGTCCGATGCGCCGGGTGAGGAGCACAGTGGTCAGCAGCTCAGGGGCGCGGCGTTCCGACGCCCCGGGCTGGCCCGTGTGGCGGCTGCCTTCCGGTGTCCGTACTTACGTGATCGGGCTACCGATCGTGGCTGCGGCCGTTGCGGTGTGGCTCCTGGGGTCTACGGCTCCGGACGGGCTCTCGATCTTGCTGGCCTGCCTGCTGCTGGTGTGCGGCGGGGTGTCGGTGGAGGCGACTCGACGCCTGGGTGAGCCGGCTGGCACGGCGGTGAAGGATCTGCTGTCGGCCTGGTGGCTTCCGATGGCGGTGCTGTTGCCGCCGGTCTACGTCTTGGTCGCCCCGTGGCCGTTGATGGCCCTGACTCAGTGGCGGGTCCGGCAGGTACCGCTGCACCGGAGGGTGTTCTCTGCGGCCGTCATCGGTTTGTCCTACGCCGCCGCCTCGCAGGGCTTCCACGCCGCTTTTCCGGGTTCGGTCGGGCTGCCGCTGGGTCCGGACCGCCTGGCCTGGGTCGCCGCGGTGGCCGGGGTCGGCTTGGCTGCCGCCGCGCTGAACTCGCTGCTGGTCGCGGTCGTGGTCAAGGCGGTGGACCCGCAGAACTCCTGGAAGGCCCTGCTGTCGGATCTCGATGATCTGCGCCTGGACGCGCTGGAGATGTGCGTCGGTGTGATCGTGGCGGTGATGGTCGGCATCGACGCCGTCCTGCTCGTGCTGACCCTGCCCCCGGTCTTGCTGTTGCAGCGCGGGCTGCTGCACGCCCAGCTGCGCGCCGCCGCCCGGCACGATCCCAAGACCGGCCTGTTGACCGCGGTCACCTGGGAGCGCGAGGCAGCCGGGACCCTGCAGGCGCGGCGTCGCGACCGCCGGCCCGTCGCAGTGCTGCTCATCGACATCGACCACTTCAAGAACGTCAACGACACCCACGGTCATCTCATCGGCGACCAGGTGCTGCGCGCTGTCGCCGACACCCTGAGCAGAGGGATGCGTGAGCGCGACCTGCTCGGACGCTTCGGAGGTGAGGAGTTCGTCGTGATGCTGGTCGACGCCGACGCCCTGGAGACCGACCTGATCGCCGAACGGCTCCGGCAGCAGGTCGCCGCGTTGAGCCTGCAGACCCCGGCGGGGCCCGTCGTTACCGTGACCGTATCGATCGGGGTCGCGGCCGTCGACCGGTCCAGCCTGCTTGACGTCGCCGACCTGCTGGCAGCAGCCGACACATGCATGTACAGGGCCAAAGCAGCCGGACGCAACCGGATCGTGACCGGGCAGCACTGCTGAGACATCGCCGGGTCGGACGTGCCCGGGCCGTCATAACCGTCGACGGTCCCGCCATTGCCGGCCGGGGTTCTACCAAGTTCGGGAAGGAGCCCTGCCTGCACCACTCGGGGGACTCAAGCGCGTCCCGAGCTCGGTGAGCAAGATCGCTCCAAGCATCGCGGCGATCTTGTTCATCAGGCTGAAGTTCCTCGGCCACGGTGGCATACCGGGACGCCCGGCCCGCCCGTCGGCCACGTTCGGAAATGTGGAACCGTTGCTGGCGCGGCTGGTGGAGCGCGACAGCCGCGCAGTCCCCGGCAACCCCGGTCTCCGTGACCCGATGCGTCCTCATCACCGCCGCCGGCCGCGCCAGCCGAGCTGGCTGATCGGGGGAGCTGCCGGGCGGGACCTCGGGAGCCCCGGTCCTGCTCGGCTTCTCCGGTGCATCCTTGGATCTTCGGTTCCGCGGTCTGCCCGCCGCCGGCGGCTGGACCAGACCTGCCGGCTCGGTACCTGCGGGCTGCTCGACCCGGAGCTCGCGGCTGCACTCGGCCGTGAGCCCTGTGCCCGCGCGACCGTGTGCCTTCGGCCTCCACTGCGAGCGCGCCGTGCTGGCGTGGTTCGGCATCATTGCTGATCAGGGCCGACCGTGAGCAACGAACCGCACAGGTCCCGCGGCTCGCCGTGTGAGCGAACACACCGACCTGTTCGGTCCGTCGACCGACCATTTCGGTCGGTAGGCCCTACAGTCGTCGACATGGCAGGGGTGTTCCGACAGCGGATCGACGAGGGCATCCTTGACCGTGCCGCAGCCCTGTTCGCGCAGCAGGGCTTCGCTAAGACGTCGCTACAAGACGTCGCCGACGCGGTCGGGCTCTCCAAGGCGGGCCTGCTGCACCACTTCCCGAGCAAGGAAGCGTTGCGGACGGCCGTGGTCGAGCACGCCGACGCCCTCGGGCGACGGGTCGTGGACTCGGTGGCTGACCAGCCGGTGGGGCCGGCCCGTGACCGGCGCGCTCTCGAGACGCTGGTCGACGTCGCCTTTGCCCACCCCGGGCTCGTGGCGATGCTGCTCGCGCCGGCCAGCAGCCAGGGGGCTGGCAGCGATGCACCCGTCGTGACGACCACCGACCATCCGGCGATGCAGGCGCTCGGCGTCGATCCCGACACCGCGACGCCTGAGCGCTACGTCCGGGCTCTCGGCGCGCTCGCGAGCCTGGCCGTCCTGGCGCTGGCCGCGCACCAGCATGACTGCACCACCGCCTGGCGCCCGCTCATCGTCGAGGCCTGCTTCGACGCGCTGGGCCACCGCAGCAGCGCCGCTCCCCCTGACCCCGAACCGATAGAGGACTGACTGATGGCTCGACTCCTAGCACGACTCGGCGGCCTGTCCCACCGGCATCGCTTCGCGGTCGTCGCGATCTGGCTGGTCGTCCTGGTGGGCGGCGGCGTCGGCGCCGTCACGCTGGGCGGCGAGACCTCCGACTCCTTCGCGATCCCGGGTCAGGAGTCCACCAACGCGCTCGAGCGCATCGACGCGCTGTTCGGGGCCGACGCGGTTGGCGCCAGGGCCCAGGGGGTCGTGGCGTCCAACCGCGGCGAGCCGCTGACGTCGCCGCAGGACGTGGCAGCGGTGCAGGAACTGGTCGGCGTGCTGGGCCAGCTGCCCGGGGTCGTCGCGGCCAGCGACCCGTTCGACCCGGCGGCGCCAACGGTCAGCGCCGACCAGAGCGCGGCGTACAGCACGGTGAGGTACGAGGCGGGCGTCGGCGAGGTCACCGCGCCGGAACGCGACGCCCTGCTGGGTGCCGTCAAGGGTGCCGGCGGGTCCGGTCTGACGGTGGAGGTGACCGGCGAGGCGGTCACTGCGCCTCCGCACATCGGCGGTCCCGCCGAGGTGGTCGGCGTCGGGGTGGCCCTGCTGGTGCTGGCGATCACCTACGGGTCGCTGGCGACCGCGGGCATGAACCTGCTCACGGCTCTGGTCGGCGTCGGCATCGGCGTGCTCGGCGTGACCATCGCCACCGGCTTTACCGAGCTCTCCTCGACCACGCCGACGCTGGCCGCGATGCTTGGGCTGGCGGTCGGCATCGACTACGCCCTGTTCATCGTGACGCGGTTCCGTCAGGAGCTGGTCCGTACCGGCGACGTCGGTGCAGCCGTGTCCATCGCCGTCGGTACCGCAGGCTCGGCCGTCGTCACGGCCGGCCTGACCGTGGTCATCGCGCTGTCCGGACTGGCGGTCGTAGGCATCCCCTTCCTGACCCAGATGGGTGTGGCTGCTGCCGCGACCGTCGTCGTCGCCGTCCTGGTGGCCCTGACCCTCGTCCCGGCGGCGCTGAGCCTGCTCGGGCAGCGTGCGCTGCCGCGCAAGCAGCGGGCCGGTGCCGGTCACCTCCCGTCCGGTGTCCGTCACGGCCGCGGCTTCCTGCCGAGCTGGGCAGAACTGGTGACCCGTCACCGCGTGCCCGCGCTGATGCTGGCGGTGGTGGCCCTGGGGGTGCTCGCCGTCCCGTTCTTCTCGATGACCACCACGCTCGTGCAGTCACCGCCCGACGGCAGCACCCAGGCCCGAGCCGAGCAGCTGCTGGCCGACGCTTTTGGCCCAGGCGTCGGCGGCCCGCTGGTCGTTCTGTTCGAGGGCGAAGGCGCCGTCGAGACCGCCAGCCAGGCCCAGGGCGCCATCGCCGCGCTCGGCGACGTCGCCGCCGTGATCCCGCCAATCCCGGGTCCGGACGCCACCGCCGCGCTGCTCAACGTCATCCCGGCATCCGGCCCCGCCTCCGCACAGACCACGCAGCTGGTCGTCGACCTGCGGGAGCTGCTTGCCGCCGTCGACGGTCCGAGCACGGCGGTGACCGGCGAGACCGCGGTCAGCGTCGACGTCGCCGACGCCCTCAACGACGCGCTGCCCGTGTATCTAGCGCTGGTCGTCGGGCTCGCTCTGGTGCTGCTGGTCCTGGTCTTCCGCTCGCTGCTCGTGCCGCTGGTCGGGGTGCTCGGCTTCCTGCTGACCGTGGGCGCCGCGCTCGGTGCCACCGTGACGGTCTTTCAGTGGGGCTGGCTGGCAGGGGCCGTCAACCTCGACAGCACGGGCCCGCTGCTGAGTCTCACGCCGATCCTGGTCATCGGCATCCTGTTCGGGCTGGCCATGGACTACCAGGTGTTCCTGGTCTCCCGCATGCACGAGGCTCACAGCCGCGGTGACGCGCCCCAGGACGCCATCCGCGCCGGCTTCGGTCAGGCGGCGCCGGTCGTTGTCGCCGCCGCGCTGATCATGTTCTCGGTCTTCGCCGGTTTCGTCCCCGCAGGCGACCCGACCATCAAGTCGATCGCGTTCGCGTTGGCCGTCGGTGTCCTTTTCGACGCGTTCGTGGTCCGCATGGTCATCGTGCCTGCGGCCTTGGCGCTGCTCGGGGAGCGGGCCTGGTGGCTGCCACGAGCACTGCAGTGGCTGCCGGCTCTCGACGTCGAGGGCGCCGGGCTGGAGCGGGCGGAGGTGTCCCGCTCCCAGGACGAGCGGGAGCTGGCCGAGGCGCCTCCGCGCTGACCGTCCGCAGTACGTGGTGGTGATGCCACGACACCCTCACGCGCCGATAGTTCGCCCTCCAGACAGCCGGGCGCTGAGGCACGAACGCAACGACTGGCGGCGCTGGAGCGAGGCGCCAGTACTACCCGAGCCTGTATGTGGCACTGCTGATCGCTGACACTTCTCCGTTCCGCGCACCCATGCGAACACCGATGTCGAGGTCATGGACCTCTCAGGTGTTGGTCGGTCTGCGCTGCCTTGCCCTGACAGCCCTGCTGGCGGGCTCGGTGCTGATCGGGCGGGCCACGTCCTCCTGGACCTGGTTGTTCGCCGCACGCTGCGGTCGCGATCTTGTGGTCGACGTTGAGGCGGCGACCCGCTCGGTGGCTGAGCGCTCCGCCAGCGGCCTGGACGAACGGGACCTCGCCACCCGCAACGCGGCCGCCTGGTGGGGCCTAACCGCCGCCCTGACCGCCGGCTGCGCGAGGGCCCTGGCTCTGCTCATCGCCGCGCGGGTCCAGACCCTCGACGCCCGCGTGTTGCTAGACCGCGGCGGAGCAACGCTCCTCATCCTGATGATCGCCGCCCTTCCCACCATGGGCCTAGCCGACACCCGCGACGACGACGACCGGGCGCCGATCCCGACGCGGCCCCAGCTCGCCGGCAACGAGTACACACATCAGCAAGACCACCGAAGGTGGGACGGTGGATCCGGTCTCAGCGTGCAGCGCCGAGGACCGCCGGGGCACGGGCCGACCCGCGACGTCGCTGGGCGTGGTGGACTGCGGGACAACGCTTGGCGAGGAGGTCGCTGGTGCAGGCAGTCGAGGTACGAGGTTTGGGTGTGCTCGCCGGACTCGCGCTCGCTGGCGGGGTGCAGCGCATCGGGCAGGCGCACGCCGGGATCGCCGAGCGCGTGTTCGACTCGGTGGCCCGTGGGGTTGGCCCAGCGGTCGCACCGGTGCGCGTGGTCCACGACCGGGTTTCCAGCACCGCGTACGGCGTCGTGCAGAGCACGCTGAGCGTCGGTGCCCGGCTCGCCGGTGCCGCCGCGTCACGACGGGCGGGCGACGACGGCCCGAGCCTGGGTGACCGGCCGCGCGCCCGGGTCGCGCTCGGCGTGCTGAACGGGGCGCACGGCGACGTGCTGGCTGAGCGCGCGCGGGCCCTGGCCCTGCCGATGTCGGTGCGGGCGTTCGGCCGGGATGTGCCGCCCGAGCCAACCGCGCTCGCGGAGGCCTACCCGGACGCCAGCGGTCGGGTCGTCGTCTTCCTGCACGGCCTGGTCGAGACCGAGGACGCCTGGCGCTACCACGCCGCACGGCACCACGGCGACCACCGCACCACCTACGGCTCGCTGCTCGAGCGCGACTTCGGCGTTACCGCCGTGTACGTCCGATATAACAGCGGCCTCCGCGTCTCGGTCAACGGAGCCCAGCTCGACGAGCTGCTAGACCAGCTCGTCGACGCCTGGCCGGTCCCGGTCGACGACCTGGTGCTGATCGGCCACTCGATGGGCGGTCTGGTTGCCCGCAGCGGGCTCGCGCAGGCCGGCGAAGGCACCGCCGCCGGGCAGCGGCGCTGGCCGGGGCTCGTTCGCGACACCATCACGCTGGGCACGCCGCACCTCGGCGCGCCGCTCGAGCAGGGGGTGCACCAGCTGTCCCGGCAGTTGCGGCGCCTGCCCGAGACCCGGTGGCTCGCTGACCAGTTGGACGCGCGCAGCGTGGGCATCAAGGATCTGCGGCATGGCGACCTGCTCGAGACGCATTGGAACGTCCCGGACGCGGACGCCCCTGGAAGCCGACGGACCCGCGTCCCGCTGCACGGCACCGCCCGGCACTTCGTCGTCCTCGCTACGTTCGCCGGCTCGCACGACAGCCTGGCCGGCCGGCTGCTCGGGGACCTGCTCGTCACCCCGCACAGCGCCGTGGGTGACACCGGCGACGTGGAGAGGCTGGCTTTCGCCGACGACGCTGTCCTGCGGCTGCGCGGCCTGCACCACCTGGACCTCCTGAACCACCCGGACGTGTACGCCGCAATCTCACGCTGGCTCACCGACCAGCCGGTGGCAGGCGCTGCTGCGCCCGGCACCTCGTCCTCGACCGACTCCGGGGTCCTCGTCCGACAGTCAGGCTGTAGGTAGATCCACCGGCTGGGTCTGACTCACCGTCTCCCGACGCAATCTTGCTGTCTTGTGTAGGAGACTCGTCGGCCTGCCTGACGGGGCTGCTTGCACGCGACCGAACGGGCGTCCGTGACCTCGTAGCAGCCTGTGCGACGGCTCCGTCATTGGCTTGTGCGCCTCGCCCGGTCGGCGCAACGCGCTGCGCGGCCCTCCCACGTCCGCTAGCTGACTACCGGGACGGAAGCGGCCGCTGCAGCCAATCCCTCCGGCGGGCACCACCGCTGGGGGAGCACCCCTGGCAGGGTGGGCAAACGTCTTCGCCGAGGATCCCGGCCGCTTTGACCCGCACTACGGCAGGCGAC
The DNA here is from genome assembly GCA_038236005.1 of Mycobacteriales bacterium. GTDB lineage: Bacteria > Actinomycetota > Actinomycetes > Mycobacteriales > SCTD01 > CANKBT01. The sequence goes on from JBBSTI010000081.1 coordinate 9,674, forward strand.
ACCCAACGCGCCCCTCACGCCGCAGGAGCTAATTCCTGCCATGGTCGATGTCCTCGAGGCGCCGCCGGGCTGCACCTCCTGGACCGCCGCGGTGAGACCGTGCCCCGGTAGAACCTCCGGGCAGCTCACCCGGCAGTGGTGCGTGTCAGTCCCCGGGTTTGTTCGCTGGCTCGCCGGGGCGAGGGGTGCGGGCGACTCCGGCGATCACCGCGTCCAGAGCCCACTCGTGCCGTTCGCTCTGGTTGCCGCCGGTCAGGCGAACGGGTCCGAGGTCGCTCAGGATCGGGTGCCTCTCCGGCGTCGCCGCTGCAAGGTCTCGATGAGGTCGGCCACGTCCTGGCCCTGGCCTTCGCCGCGGGCACCGTACTCGGCAGCCATCCCGGTCGCGAGCTGCAGCAGGACGTCGACGCCCCACGCGGCCCGTTCGGTCGGCACCCCGCCGCTGGTGAGCAGGCGGAGCACGGTCTCGACGAGGTCGAGGTAGTGGGGTCCGTCCGGCCACACACGAGGGCGGAGGGCTAGTGGTGGGCTAGGCCTGGGCTAGGCCGGGCCAGGCCAGGGCTAGGCCGGGTCGAGCCGTAGGTTTCTTGCATGTGCGAGGGCGTCGTTGTCGTGGTTCCGGCCAAGAACGAGGCCGAGCTGCTCCCGCTCACCCTGCTCGGCCTGCGGCAGGTTCGGGGTGTGCAGAGCGTCGTGGTCGTCGACGACGGTTCGCACGACACCACCGCCCAGATCGCGGCCGATCTTGGTGCGCATGTCATTAGGCGGACGGCATCCCGCGGGAAGGCCGCGGCCTTGACCGCTGGGGTGGAGTACGCCGGGGCCTTCCGTGACTCGTCGGCAGGCATCCTTCTGCTCGACGCAGACGTCGGCCCATCGGTCAAAGGCCTAGGTCCGGTACTTGAGCCGCTGCTCGACGGCACGCTTGATCTCGTCATCGCGAAGTACATCGCCCGGGGCTCTGCCGGCGGCAGCGGTCGGGTCGTTCGGGCCGCCCGCAACGCCATCAAGCGTCAGTCCGGCTGGTCTCCCGAGGTGCCGCTGTCGGGCATCCGAGCGCTGTCCTGGACGGCGTGGGACTCGGTCTTGCCGTTGGCTCCGGGCTGGGGCGTCGAGGTGGGAATGACCCTGGACGCGCTCGCGGCCAGACTGCGAGTCGGGGAGGTCGACACCCCGCTGACCCATCGAGCCACCGGTAGCGATTGGCACGCCCAGATGCACCGCGCCCGTCAGTACCGCGATGTTCAACGGGCCGTGCTCACTCGGCGAGCGTCCGGGCTGAGCACCTCAGGAAGAACACCGAAGCAACTGTCCTAGCGGCAACCGCGTCCCCCGGGGCCGTGTGACGCGACCAAGACCCGCCCGACAAGGGCAGGGGTCCGGTGAACCATCGGCAATGAGCCGACCGACGAGCCTGTGTCCGGTCTGCCGTGAGCCGGCTGGTCAGCATGTCCACCAAGGGAGCGCAGAGATTGTCGTACTCCACTTCTTCAGTGTGGAGATCCATCGCTCGGCCCGTCGGCACCAGGTCCCTGATGCCGACATCGAGCACGCCTTCGCGGGCGCCATCGCCTGGGTGGAGCTTGGTGACGACCGCTGCGCTATTCGTGGCGGGCCCTGACCGGCCGGCAACCTTCTCGAGCTCGTCGTGCTCCACGGCGTGGACGACGTGTTGGTGATCCACGCGATGAGGCTGCGGCGCAGCACCGAAGCAGAACTGTTCGGAGGCAACTGATGAACCAGCGCACCTACGGTCACACCACAGACGGCACGCCGATCGACGACCAGATGATCGAGAACCTGGCGGACGAGGCCGACCAGGGGTATGAGCCCGGTCAGCTGCAGGGCCGACGGCGAGGTCCTGGACGCCCGCCGCTGGGCGAGGCCGCCAAGACCGTGGAGTCGGTCCGGCTTGACCCCTGGCTGCGGGACGAGGCGGCACAGCGAGCGGCGACTGACGGCGTCACCGTCTCGGAAGTCATGCGCCAAGCCCTGCGTCAATACCTGCACAGCGCGTAAGTCCCAGCGCATCCCGGTTGAGGATCGGGGAGCGGGACGAGACGCCCGGTGGTTGTCAGCTGGCGCGACTCACGGCCTCGTCGAGCGCACGACGGACCCACTCGGACTTCGAGGCCCCCGAACGCTCAGCGGCGCGACGAACGGCGTCGTCCAGATCGTGGGATAGACGTACGCGCAGCAAGGGGGACTCTCCAGAGGCGGACAGCGACGGCCGGCCGCGGCCACGAACCGGGGAGGGGGCTTCCTCGACGGCGACATCCACGTAGGAGTCGTCGATCAGCCGCCCCTGGCTGTCGCGCAGCCCCTCGTCCTCTCGTAGGTCTTTGCCGATCCGATACGTCGTAGGTTCATTCATCTCAGGCCTCCTCAGGGCGGTCGGCATCACCTGGATCACCACGACCGCGTCGGCGAGGTCGAGCGTGACGATCTCAAGCTCGATCCCGCGGTCGTCCTCACGGACCCAGACCAGACGTGCGTCTGTGGTCTGGGTCGCCGACACCCGAGTGGGAGCGACGGCGTCGATCACGAACATCGCGTGACCCTTGCCGATCCGATGACGCAGTGCTGAGCGAAACCACCGAAGCGTCCGGCCCACCGTTTAGTGTGGCACAGAAAGACGGGAGTGTTCGTTCACGGATCGTGAGCTGGGACGGTCAGGCCGTGGCAACGCGCTCGACCGGCTGGCCGGTGATCACGGCGATGACCTCAAAGTCGTTATCGAGGTGGAGCACGGTCAGCCCAGTGAGTTCTGCGGTAGCGGCCACGATCAGGTCGGCGACCGAGGGGGCCCGGTGGTGCCCGAGGTCGGCCAGGCGGAGCTGTACCTCGACGGCTCGGTCTTCGGTCGCCGGGGTCTGATACTCGACCGGCATCGTCGCCAACGGGGGCCTGCGCGAGGCGGCGCGCAGGCTTGCGCCGGACCGCGCCGAGTAGCCGACCTCCAGCTTGGTCACGGTGCTGATGTGGACCAGTCCCCGCTCGATCCGCTCAGCCCATCCGGCGGCGTCTGGGCTGCTCGACAAGCGGGCCAAGGCGGAGGTGTCGATGAGCTAGGACGTCACGTCCAGGCGCCCTTCATCACGGTTGGGTCGTCGAGGTCTGCGAAGGTCTCGGAGAAGGCGAGAAGGTCCTGCTCAGACACCGGGTGCGGTCCGCTCGTCGCCACCTATGCCAGACGCCGTCGCAGGAACTCGCTACGAGACAAGCCCAGGCGAGACGCGCTGACGTCCAGAGCGCGGATCACCTCGTCGGGCACGTCACGAACAGCACGTCTGTCATGTGCACCACCTCAGCTCAGATAGCACACGATAGCGCTGGCATTCGCCAGCCCCGCCCCCGACGCGAAGCGAAGCACGCGCCGTGCGTCGCCCTGTCAGGCCCGTGCCAGGCCATCTTGTACGCCGACCGGTGACAGGAAAGGGCGGCGTGGCTGCGCGCGGCCAAGGCAGTCCGCGTGGCCCGACCACAGCGGTCTCGCGATGGCTCTTACGCGCAGCCCGGCACCTGCTCCGGTCGAGGCCACCGCTCAACGCCAGCCCCATCAACGAGGTAGGCGTAGCTGTTTCCGCCGTCGGGGCCGAACCAGAGCTCCACTGCGCCCGCCCGATAGCCGGTGGCCGCGCTACCGGCCGGCAGGTCCGCGTCCAGGTCTAGACCGGCCCGGGAACCAGCGACGTTCTCGGGGTCACGGATGTAGGAGCGAACCTCGGCAAACTCACCCGACCGTTGGGTCCTGCCCATCGGCCACGCGACGTTCAACGACACCGCCGACTGCAAGTCGCAGTGCTCCGCCATCCGATTGGCGAAGATCTCGTAGGAGAAGTCGGCGTCATCACCACGCTGGGCCGCGTTGGCCGACGGGTTGGTCCACCCGCCAGTAAAGCGATCGGGTCCCGTCGCCTCACCCCCGCACGCGGCCAGCGCAATCACAGACGCCATAGAAGCAGCCAGAACCCTCATGCCCATCGGACGCACCGTCCCCGCCCCAGGTTCCAGGCCGGCCAGCGCAAAACCGATCGGCGGGCGGGACGCATCGCACTACTGGTCGTAGACGTCGCGCCGGTCTCCCAGCCTGACGACGACCACGATCAGCACGTCGTCCTGGACGGTGTAGACGATGCGGTAGTCGCCGACCCTGACCCTCAGACCCGGCCGGCCTTGCAGCGCTCGTGCTCCCGGAGGCCTGGGGTCCTGGGCCAGCAGGGCGATCGCACCTTGCACCCGATGGCGTACCTGCGGGTCGAGCTTGCGCAGAGCGCGAGCTGCGGCTGGGCGCAGCTCGATGCGATAAGCACTCACTCACTCCCACCCGAGATCTTTCTTGACCTGCTCCCAGGGGATGTTGGGCCCCTCCTCAGCCATCGCCTCGTCGAAGGCCGCGACGTCCTCGACGTCTTCCAGGGCCGTCATCAGCTGCTCGTAGCGCTCAGGGCTGACCAGCACCCCGGCGGGCCGGCCACGGCGCTGGACGAAGACCGCTTCCGTCCGGGCGGTCTCCATCGCCGCCGGCAGGTGGTCTCGCGCATCGCTGATGTTCATCGTGGCCATGCTTGAACCGTACAACTTGCGATCCGGAACGTACAAGTCGTCCCCGGATAAGGATCGGCTGCGGGATGACCGCAGGGCCTAGGACTCTATCTTGCATATGTGGACCAGTTCGCGGTGTGGGAGCGCAGGCGGGGGCCACGTGACCGCTGTCCCGCGGTCGTGCGTGCGGCAGGCGACGAGGACGTCGTGGCCGTCGCGGAGCTGTCGACCATGCCCGGCACGGTTGAAGAACGGGCCGGCCGGTTGCAGCGCGATGTCGAGGCGCCGGACCGGGACCTCTTCGTCGCGACCCTGGACGGCGCGCCGGTTGGCTACGCCCGGCTCGGGCTGGTGCCCGACGGCGACAGTGGAATGGCCCCAGCAGGTTGGTACGTGCTCGGCCTCATGGTCAGTCCGTCTGCCCGTCGCCTTGGTGTCGGGGGGTCGCTGCTGCGTGGTGTCGCGGAGCGCGCAGCGTTGCTGGGCGCGGATGAGCTCTGGTCCTTTACGGACGTAGGCAACGTCGTGTCGCAGGACCTGCACCGACTGGTCGGGTTCGTCGAGCAGAGGCGTGGACGGATCGGCTTTCCGGGGCTGCCCGACGACAGCCAAGACGTGCTGCTCCGCCTGCAGCCGGTGACTCTGCCGGTCCGGCCGTAGCCCCCGACGTCCACACATTCTGCTGAATGGCATGAACCCCTTGAAGCGCGGTTGCCTATCGGCTGTCAGACCTGCTGCGGGTTGTTTGCGTGCCCGGCGGCGTGGCCGGACACGGCGCGCGAGCGACGGAGGTGTCAGGGGCAGCCCCCGCTGCCGGGGCACAGCAGCCGTCGCCCCGCCAGGTCTGGAGGCCCTCCCGGACGGCGACCGCGGCGATGACCAGCCCGGCGAGCGGGTCAGCCCAGCCCCAGCCGAGCACCGCGTTCAGCAGTAGCCCGGCGAGCAGGA
>JBBSTI010000082.1:0-15053 GCA_038236005.1 Mycobacteriales bacterium
GAGCAATGGCATTCCCCGACATCCCCAGAAAGCAAATGCTTCCCGGGTTCGGCGCGACGGCGACACATCGCCAAATACAGAAGGCCCTCGCGATGACCAACGCTCCCATCAGCACGCCTGCCCTCACCGGTCTCCTGAAGCCCGGGACCACCGCAGCAGCGCTCATGAAGCCGGCCGTGCCGGTCCCGGCGCCGCACCGGTGGCTCGAGCCAGACACGACGGACCTGCCGCTGCCGCAGGACCTGCCTCCGGCGCAGGGAATCGAGGCGCGCACCCAGGCGTGCCTGGCCGTCGGCGTCCACCCCCGCGAGCTCGATGTCGAGCAGGTCGCGCACGTCTCGCTTGACCAAGGCGCCGCGTTCGCGTTCACGCTGGCGTACATCCAGCTCGCAGGTCTCACCGGCCAGCCCGCCGACATGCGTGTCGGGCAGGCCAGTTGCAGCCGACGCTGGGACCTGTCGTCCTGGTGGGAATGGCCCGGCGCCACGCACCTGCTCGGCAGCAAGGTCGACCTCAAGGGCTGCGGTGCGGCGATCAACGTCAACCAGACCAACGGCGGGATGCGGCAGTTCGCGTCTTACGACCTGCCTGACGTAGAGGCCGAGTGCTGGCCCGGGATCGTGCCGCCGTCGGCCGGCAGGGTGATTATTACTCACGAGAGACGGCACGTCGCCGAGCCCGGCTGGACCGCCGTGGCGATGTCCGACCTGACCGAGCGCATGGTGCTCAATGGGACCGGTCAGCTCGATGAGCATGACCGCGCCGCCGGTCGGTTCGGGCTGCTCGGCGACGTCCTGTACCGCGGCGACGCTCACGCCCGCAGAATGCTGGACAGCATCCCCGCACCCCAGCTAACCGAGCAGGCCCGCGCGGTCGCGGTCGTCCTGGCCGCGCGCAACGCGGTGCGGCTCGACTACGCCCGCGCCGCGCTGTGCCGCGACGTCCAGGCCACGCTGCGCAGCAGCGGGCTGCCGCACCTGACGGAAGCGGTCGTGTCGAGCAAGGACACCGGGCGCGGCTGGGACTGCCGCCTGGCGGTGCGTCTCCCGGGTGACATCCGCACCTACTGGGCCGGGACGACCAATCCGAGCACCGGCGTCTCGAGCCTCCTCGGCTACGTGTACGGCGGTCCCCGCCTGGCGCAGGTGCAGGGGCACGCGCCGGGACTGCGGTGGGACGCCGCCTACGCCGGCGGCACCTACGAGGACGGCTCGACCGCCGCTGGGGCGTGGCGCGCCGCCCCTGTCCCGGCGGCGCCGGCCCGCAGCGGTCGGGACCTGCCCGGATTGCGCGAGGTAACGATCAGCGCGCTCAACGAGCTCGTCATTGCCCTGACGCTCACCGGGCCGTAGCCGTCAGCTCGCGCTGGACGACCGCGGCCGTCCTGCGACGCACCACGAGGTCCGCTCGCTGCTTCGGCCCGACGCCCTCAACCACGACCACCAGCACCACCGCCAGCCGGACCCGCCAAGGCCGTTGAGCCGACGGTGGATCCTGCTGGCAGGTGAGCGCACCCGCCCCGGTGCCCCGGGGGGGCCGACCGTCCGCTTGCTGGACGCTACTGGCCCCGCCTGTGGCCGGCGAGGACAGTCTTCTGCCCCTACGACGAGGCGGCGGACATGCCGGGTCGTCGAAGTTGAGGGGGAAGTCACCCTCGTGAGGTTGGACGCGGCTCGCGTGTAAAGGCTCGTGGTCCCTCGATGCTGGCGGTTCTTCTAGGACTGCCAGCTGAGGGACCGCGAGTGAGGCATGACGGTACGATGATCCTGTTGGGGTGCCCGGGGTGCGGGTGCGACACGTCGAGCGGGACGACGACGGTGCGCGGCTGGTGCATGTCGTGACCGACGACGAGGCGGCCTCGGCGTGCCCTGTCGGCGGGGTGTTCTCGACCTCGATCCGGCAGCGCCGGACCACCAGGCCCCGGGACCTGCCGTATGGCGAGCAGCTGCTGGTGGTGCGCTGGCACAAGGTCCAGTTCGCCTGTCGGAGCGGCGGTGTCCGCGGAAGGCGTTCACCGAGCAGATCTCGGAGGTCCCTGCCGGTGCGCGCCTGACCGGCCGGTTGCGGCGCGAGGTCGACAACCAGGTCGGTGACGGCCTCGCGGTGAGTGTTGCGTGCCGGACACTGATGAGCTGGCCGATCGCGCACGCCGCGTTCATCAAGCTCGCTGACGCTCAGCTCACCGAACCGGATCCGGTGCGGGTTCTCGGGATCGATGAGACCCGCAGCGGACGACCTCGCTGGACCCAGGATGAGAAGACGGGGAAGTGGGTGACGCTGGAGCGGTTCGAGACGAACTTCGTGGACCTGAGCGGCCCGCAAGGCTTGCTGGGTCAGGCATCTGGCCGTCGCAAGACCAACGTCATCGAATGGCTCGATGCCCGTGGTCAGGACTGGAAGGCGGGCTACCGCCTGCTGAGGGTCACGTCCCCCTCAAGTTCGAAGAGCCGACATGCCTGGACAGACTGATGACGCGCTCATGCTGAGGGAGCGGGCCGTGGCCTCACGCGATCCGCTGGAGCTTGCTCTGGCAGGGTTCCTGTCGGCCTACAAGGGCCGGACGTTCGACAAGCAGCGCCGGGTGATCAAGCACTACGTCGACTGTGCCTGCAGAACGACCTGCCGCCGCTCCAGGCGAAGCGCCCGCACATCGAGCTGTTCGTGCGCTGGTGCGAGACCCAGCCGCTGCTTCCGAGGCGGCGCCATTCAGCACGATCCCGAGGTGCTGCCGTCAGACGTGCTCCTCACGCGCACCAGTCGGCCGACAACCGCCACGGCGTACACGGTCAGCCGCTGCTTCGGGTCGTCGAGGCACTCTCCGGTCCGCAGGTCGAACACCTGCTTGTAGAGGGGGCCGGCCACCGTCGGTCGCTCCCCGCGGGATCCGACGAGGCCGCGGGCCATGACCATGGCGCCGCTGCGCGGGTCCTGGTTGCCGACGGCGTAGACCCAGCCATCGGCCGTCCGCACCAGGGCCACCTGTTGGCCGTCCACGAGGGCGGCCACCCCGCGGCCGGGTTGCAGCTGGCGAAGCCAGCAGATGGTCGTCCAGGGCCGAGTGCCGACGAGCTCCGTGGTCATCGGACCACCTCGAGGGTCGGGCCAGCTACCAGGACGGGGCCGGTGGGCCGGGCTGAGGGTTGGATCTGGCCGCGGACGGTGTCGAACTGCACGGTCGGGTCGGCCTCGTGCGGCGCGTTGACGAAAGACGCGAAGCGGGCGAGCTTCTGCGGGTCGGCGAGCACGTCGGCCCACTCGTCGGAGTAGCCGGTGACGTGCTTCACCATGGCGGCGTCGAGCTCAGCGCACAGCCCCAGGCTGTCGTCGACGACGACGGCCCGCAGATGCTCGGAACCGCCCTCGAGGCCCTCGATCCAGGGCGCGGTGCGCTGTAGGCGGTCCGCGGTGAAGACGTAGAACATGAGCACCCGGTCGATCGTGCGCACGAGCGTCTCGGTGGTGACGTCGGTGAGGAACAGGTCCGCGTGGCGCGGGCGGAAGCCGCCGTTGCCACCCACGTAGAGGTTCCAGCCGTTCTCCGTTGCGATGACGCCGAAGTCCTTGCTGCGCGCCTCAGCGCACTCGCGGGCGCAGCCGGAGACGCCCATCTTCACCTTGTGGGGGCTGCGCAGCCCGCGGTATCGCAGCTCGAGCTCGATGGCGAGCGTCGTGGAGTCCTGCACGCCGTAGCGGCACCACGTCGACCCGACGCAGGACTTCACCGTGCGCAGGCTCTTGCCATAGGCGTGGCCGCTCTCCATGCCGGCGTCGACCAGTCGCTTCCAGATCTTCGGCAGCTGCTCCTGTCGGGCGCCGAACAGGTCGATCCGCTGGCCACCGGTGATCTTCGTGTAGAGCCCGAAGTCCTTGGCTACCTGGCCGATGACGATGAGGTGCTCGGGGGTGACCTCGCCGCCGGCGATGCGCGGGACGACCGAGTACGTGCCGTCCTTCTGCATGTTGGCGAGCATGTGGTCGTTCGTGTCCTGCAGCGTCGCCTGCTCGCCCTCGAGCACGTGTTCGCCGTGCAGGCTGGACAGGATGCTGCCCGCGGTCGGCTTGCAGACGTCGCAGCCGGCGCCCCGGCCGTGCTCAGCGAGCAGCTGGCTCCAGGTGTGGATGGCGCGCACCCGCACGACCTCGAACATCTCCGCGCGGGACAAGTCGAAGTGCTCGCACAGCGCCGTGCTCGCTTCGACGCCGAGCGCCGTGAGCTCGAGTCCGACGACGTCCTTGACCAGCCCGACGCAGGAGCCGCAGACGGTGCCGGCCTTTGTGCACGCCTTGACGTCGGCGACGTCGCGGCAGCCCTCCTCGGAGACCGCGCACCGGATCTGCCCCGTGGTGACGTCCATGCAGGAGCAGACCTGCGCGCTGTCGGGCAGGGCCGCCGCGCCGGCGCCGGCGGGGGCCTCACCGCGGGCGGGGAGCACGAGGTCGGCGGGACTGCCTGAGATCGGGGCGCCCACCATCGGGCGCAGGAGGGCGTACTGCGACGCGTCGCCGACGAGGATGCCGCCGAGCAGGGTGGCGGCGTCGTCGGAGACCACCAGCTTGCTGTAGACGCCCGCCACCGGGTCGGCGTAGACGAGCTCGAGCGCGCCAGGTGTAGTCGCGAAGGCGTCGCCGAAGCTGGCGACGTCGATGCCCAGCAGCTTGAGCTTGGTTGACAGGTCGGCGCCGTAGAAGGTCGCCTCGCCGCCGAGCAGCCGGTCGACGACAACCTCGGCCTGCGCGTAGCCGGGGGCCACGAGGCCCCAGGCGCGCCCGGCGGCGTGGGCGCACTCGCCGACGGCGTAGACGTCGGGCGCGCTGGTGCGGCAGCCGGCGTCGACGTCGATGCCGCCGCGGGGGCCGAGGGTGAGTCCGGCCTCGCGGGCCAGCGCGTCCTGTGGGCGGATGCCGGCGGAGAAGACGACCAGGTGGACGTCGAGCGGGTCGCCCTCGGCGAATTCCATCCGCAGCCCGTCGTCGGTGTCGACGATCTGCTGGGTGGACGCGCCGAGGCGGACCTGCACGCCCATGTCCTCGACGAGACGCCGCAGCGCGACGCCGCCGGCCCCGTCGACCTGCACGGGCATGAGCCGGGGCGCGAACTCGACCACGGTCGTCTCGAGCCCCAGCGCGTGCAGCGCCCCCGCGGCCTCGAGCCCGAGCAGACCGCCGCCGACGACGGCGCCCGTGCGCGCGCCGAGCGCGGCGGACTTGATCTTCGCGAGGTCGTCCAGGGTGCGGTAGACGAAGCGCCTCTCGCCCGCCGCGCCTGGCACCGGCGGCACGAACGGCGTCGAGCCGGTGGCGAAGACCAGCGCGTCGTAGGCCGTGACGACGCCGCAGCGGCTGGTGACCGTGCGGGCCTCGAGGTCCACGGCGGTGACGGGATCGGACAGCCGCAGGTCCAGCGCGGGGTGGTCGAAGAAGCCCTCGCCAACGAGGCACAGGTCGTCACGACCGGCGAACCACGACGACAGCGCGACGCGGTCGTAGGCGGCGACGCCCTCCTCGGCGTGAACGACGACGTCCCATGCCTCGGTCAGGCCGCGGGCGACGGCCGACTCCACGAGGCGGTGGCCGACCATGCCGTGGCCGACGACGACGACGGTGCGGCGGGCACGAGGGGAGGGGGTCATGCAGTGCTCCTGACGAGCTCGGGGGTGGGTGCTGCCTTCCGGAGCAGGGCGGCGACGGACGAGGTACAGGTGCCGCAGCCGGTGGTGGCGCGAATGGCGAGGGCAGCCTCGGCCACGGTCCGGGCTCCGCAGGTCCGCAGGGTCCCGGCAGTGACGGCGTTGCAGGTGCAAACGACGTCGGAGTCCTGGACCTCGGCGGGCGGGCCGCTGCGCAGGCCGGCGAACAGCAGGTGCAGCCGATCAGCGGGCAGGACAGTGCCGCGGTCGAAGGCCTGCGTGACGGGCCCAGCGGTCGACAGGTCGCCGAGCAGGACGGCGCCGACCACGACGCCGTGGCGCACCACGATCTTCTTGTAGACGTGACGCACCGGGTCGGCGAACTGCAGCACTTCCGTACCGTCGCCACACTCCTCGAGACCCGGGGCGAACTCGCCCATCGCGGCGACCTCGAGGTCCATCGCCTTGAGCCGTGCGACGGTGCGGCTGCCGGTGTAGGAGGCGTCGCCTCCGGTCAGCACTTCGGCGAGCACCGCCGCCTGTTCCCACGCGGGGGCTACGAGGCCGTAGACATGGCCGGAGTGCTGCGCGCACTCGCCCAGGGCGAACACATCGGGGTCGCTCGTGGTCAGCTGGTCGTCCACGAGGATCCCGCGATCGACGTCGAGTCCGGCGACCCGCGCCAGCGACGTCTCCGGCCGGACGCCGCACGCAAGGACGACGAGGTCGCCGTCGACGTGCCGGCCGTCGGCGAGGCCGACGCCGGTGACGGCGCGGGTGCCGGTGACGAGGCTGGCCTTCGAGCCGAGGTGGACGTGGACGCCGAGCGCCTCGACGGCCCGCCGCAGCACGGCGCCGCCGAGCGCGTCGAGCTGCACGTCCATGAGGTGCGAGGCGCCGTGCACGACGTCGACCTGCAGCCCGTTCCTGAGCAGGCCCCGCGCGGCTTCGAGGCCGAGCAGGCCGCCGCCGACGACGACCGCCTTGCGCGCTCGGCCGGCGGCGGCGGCGATGTCGGCGCAGTCGTCGATGGTGCGGAAGACGAACACGCCGGGCAGAAGGGTGCCGGACGGACCGGCGATGCCGTGGACGGGGGGCACGACGGCAGTACTGCCGGTGGCGAGCACCAGCGCGTCGTAGGGCAGCACCTCGCCCCCGTCGGTCGTGACGGTGTGCGCGTCGCGGTCGACGGCCGTGACCCGGACACCTAGGCGTCGCACCGCGGCGGCCGGGCCGGCGAGGTCGATCTCGCTGTCGCGGCGCTTGCCGGCCAGCACGTCGCTCAGCAGCACCCGGTTGTACGCGGGGCGGTCCTCTGCGCCGACGACGGTGACCTCGGCGATCGGGTCGCGGCGCAGCAGGTCCTCGACGAGGCGCGCGCCGGCCATGCCATTGCCGACCACGACCACCTTCACCGGCCGGGCCGTCGGGGTCATCGGGCCGCCTCCGCGGCGAGACGGTCGATGCGCGCAGCACAGACCTTGAACGAGGGCATCCGACTGATGGGGTCGAGCTCACGGCTGGTGAGGGTGTTCGCCCGCTGCCTGCCAGCCCAGTGGAACGGCACGAAGACCGTGTCAGGGCGGATCGCGTCGCTGACCCGTACGCGAAGGAACGCCTCGCCGCGGCGGGTCGAGACCTTGACGCGCTCGCCGTCGGCGACGTCGAGTGACTCGGCGAGGTAGGGGTGCAGCTCGACGAAGGCGGCCGGCGCGGCGTCCGTGAGCGCCTTGATCCGGCGCGTCTGTGCGCCAGACTGGTAGTGCAGCGCGACCCGGCCGGTCGTGAGGTGGAGCGGCCAGGCGGCGTCGACGGGCTCGCTCGGAACGGGCTGGTCGACGACGTGGAAGCGGGCGCGACCGTCCGGTGTGGCGAAGCGGTCGAGGAACAGGCGCGGCGTCCCTGCGCTGTACTCCGACGGCACCGGCCAGTGCAGGGCCTCGCCGCTGCGCAGCCGGTCGTAGGTGATGCCGCTGTAGTCGGCCGGCCCGCCGGCGCTTGCGCGCCGAAGCTCGTCGAAGACCTCCTCCGGGTCGGTTGGGAAACCGGTCGGGCAGCCGAGCCGCTCAGCCAGCCCGGCGAGGACGTGGAGGTCGGTCCGGACGTCGCCGGGCGGGGTCAGGGCGTGGCCCCGAAGCAGCACCCGCCCCTCGAGGTTGGTCATCGTCCCGCCCTCCTCGGCCCATTGGGCGGTCGGTAGGACGACGTCGGCGATCGCGGCGGACTCCGACAGCACGAGGTCGGCGACGATCAGGCAGTCGAGCGACTCCAGCCGCTGCGTGACGTGCCGGGCGTCCGGCGCGCTGACCACCGGGTTGCTGCCGAGCAGCAGCATCGCTCGGGGGCCACCGCCGTCGCCCAGCGCAGACAGCAGCTCGGTCGCGGAGCGCCCCGGGCCGGGGAGCGTGGCGGGGTCGACACCCCAGACGCCGGCGACGTGGGCTCGGGCGGCGGTGTCGGTGATGCTGCGGTAGCCGGGCAGCTGATCGGCCTTCTGCCCGTGCTCGCGGCCGCCCTGGCCGTTGCCCTGGCCGGTGAGGCAGCCCCAGCCGGAGCCGGGCAGGCCGGGCAGCCCGAGGGCCAGTGCGAGGTTGATGAGCGACAGGACGGTGTCGACCCCGTGGCTGTGCTGCTCGGCGCCGCGCGCGGTGAGCACCATGGCGGTGTCGGCGGCGGCGAGCATGCGAACGGCTGCGCGCAGATCGGGCTCGGACACGCCGGTCACCCGCTCGACCCGGGCCGGCCACCACTGCCCGACCGCGGCGACGACCTCCGACCAGCCGGTCGTCCGCTTGTCGATGTAGTCGACGTCGATCAGGCCCTCGTCGACCGCGACGTGGAGCAGCCCGTTCGCGAGTGCCAAGTCGGTACCTGGCAGCGTCTGGAGGTGCAGGTCGGCGGCCGCGGCAGTCGGCGTGCGGCGCGGGTCGACGACAATGAGCAGGCCGCCGCTCTCCTTCTGCTTCGCCAGGTGCGCCATGAACGGCGGCATCGTCTCCGCGACGTTGCTGCCCACCAGCAGTATGCAGCCGGCAGAGTCCAGGTCGGTCAGCGGGAACGGCAGCCCGCGGTCCAGGCCGAAGGCCTTGTTGCCGCCGGCGGCGGCCGAGCTCATGCACCAGCGGCCGTTGTAGTCGACCTGGCTGGTGCCCAGCGCGACCCGAGCGAACTTGCCTACGGCGTAGGCTTTCTCGTTGGTCAGCCCCCCGCCGCCGAACACCGCGACTGCGTCCGGGCCGCCCTCGGCCTGCGCGGCGCGGAGACCGGCAGCGGCGACGTCGAGCGCCTCGTCCCACGTCGCCGGCAGCAGCGGGCCGCCCTTGCGGCGGCGCACCAGTGGCGTCGTGAGCCGGTCCGGCGAGGTCAGCAGATCCACCGACGTCCAGCCCTTGCGGCACAGCCCGCCCAGGTTCGTCGGGAAGTCACGAGGCGCGACGACGGCGCCGCCCCCCGGCGCGGGGGACAGCGACATCGCGCACTGCAGGGCGCAGTACGGGCAGTGCGTCGCCGTGGTGCCGGACAGCGGCGCACCGGGGGACGCGGGGATGGTCGAGGTCACGACGACGACGGTCGTGAACCAGCGTTCCGCCACCGTGTCCCTCGTGTGTCAGCGCGGTGACATGGTTCTCATGCGAGCAGGCTCACGCTGTGCGCGGCCCCCTGGCACGGGCGCGCAACACTCTGGAAATGTCCGACGGGCAGGGTCATCACGTGGACACGCCCGCAGCCGTCGCCGAGCCCGCCGCCGAGCAGCTCCCGCTCGCCGGCTTCACCGTCGCCGTCACCGCAGCGCGCCGCCGGGAGGAGCTGACGGCTCTGCTGGTGCGCCGCGGCGCCCGAGTGGTCGAGGCGCCCGCGATCCAGATCATCCCTACCGGCGACGACGATGAGCTCCTGGCCTCGACCCGGGCCTGCATCGCCAGCGCTCCTGACGTCGTCGTCGCGACCACCGGCATCGGGTTCCGAGGCTGGATGGAAGCGGCCGACGGTTGGGGGCTGGGCGAGCAGCTCCGCGAGCGCATCGGTGCCGCCGAGCTGCTGGCGCGCGGCCCGAAGGTGAAGGGCGCCGTGCGCGCGGCCGGTCTTGCGGAGACCTGGTCGCCCGACAGCGAGGCGAGCGACGAGGTGCTCGCGCGGCTGCTGGCTCAGGGCGTGGCCGGCCGCACCGTTGTGGTGCAGCTGCACGGCGAGCCGGCCCCGGGGTTCCTCGGCGCGCTCCGGAAGGCCGGGGCCACCGTGCTCGAGGTCCCGGTCTACCGATGGGTGCCCGCCGAGGACCTCATTCCGGTGCGCCGCCTCGTCAGGCAGCTCGCGACCGCCGCCGTCGACTGCGTCGTGTTCACCAGCGCCCCCGCCGTGGCTAGCCTGCTCGCCACGGCGCAGGAGGAGGGGAGCCACGACGCCGTCGTCACCGCGCTCGCCGGGCCGGTGCTGGCCGCGTGCGTCGGCCCCGTGACCGCGGCGCCGCTCGAGCGGCTCGGGGTCCCGACCGTCCAGCCCGAGCGGGCCCGGCTCGGCGCGCTCGTCCGCACTGTGGTCGAGGAGCTGCCGGCGCGACGCACCCGCATGCTCACGGCCGGGGAGCACGCGCTCGAGCTACGGGGCCACACGGTCCTGGTCGACGGCCGCCCCGTCGCGCTGACCGGTCGCCAGGTCGGGGTGCTGTCGGCGCTGCTGGACGCCAGCGGCACGGTGCTCTCACGGCCCGAGCTGCTGCGCCGCGCATGGCCGGGCGAGGTTGCCGACGAGCACGCCGTCGAGATGACGGTGGCGCGGCTGCGCAGCGCCCTCGGGCCGGCCGGCGCCGTCGTCCAGACTGTCGTGAAGCGGGGCTACAAGCTTGCAGCCCCCGTCTCACAGCCCGTACCGGACCTCGTGCGGGAGACGTGACCGGGACGCCTCCCCTGCGAGACCGGCGGGAGACGACGCGTCCCTAGCGTCGGCGACGACCCCGCGACGAACGACGTCGCCGACCCCGTAGGAGCCACCGTGAGCCCTGTCCAATCCGGTCCCGACGCCCTCGTCCCCGCGCAGCACGTGCTCGACGAAGTCCGGTCCGACGACGAGCTGCTGCAGCGCCGCGAGGGGCGCTGGATCGACAGGTGGGAGCCCGAGGACCCGCGGTTCTGGGACGAGGTCGGCGAGCGGACCGCCAAGCGCAACCTGGTCTTCTCGATCCTGTCCGAGCACATCGGCTTCTCGGTCTGGGTCATCTGGTCGGTCATGGTGCTGTTCATGCCCGAGCCGATCTGGGGGTTCAGCGTCACCGACAAGTTCCTGCTCACGACGACGCCGGCGCTGCTCGGCTCGCTCGTGCGCCTGCCCTACACCTTCGCGATCGCCAAGTTCGGCGGGCGCAACTGGACCGTCGTCTCTGCGGCGCTGCTGCTCGTCCCCGCAGTCCTCGCGCTGTTCCTGCTCCAGCCTGGCGTCTCCTTGAGGACGCTGCTCGCGGTCACGGCCCTCGCCGGCGTCGGCGGCGGCAACTTCGCCTCCTCGATGGCGAACATCAACAACTTCTACCCTCAGCGGCTCAAGGGCCGCGCGCTCGGGCTGAACGCCGGCGGCGGCAACCTCGGCGTCGCGGCGGTGCAGATCGTCGGTGCGCTGGCCCTGCTGCTCGGCGGCCCGACGACCGACCCCCGCGTGATGCTCTACCTCTACATCCCACTGGTCGTACTCGCCACGGCGCTCGCCTGGTCGAAGATGGACAACCTCAGCGAGGCGAAGAACGACAAGGGGGCGATGCGCGACGTGGCCAAGCACCGCCACACCTGGATCATCTCGTTCCTCTACATCGGCACGTTCGGCAGTTTCATCGGCTTTGGGTTCGCCTTTGGCCAGGTGCTCGCCGCTGCCGGCGCCGAGCGCCCGATCAACTACATCTGGCTCGGCGCCCTCGCCGGCTCGCTGATTCGTCCGGTAGGCGGCGCGTTGGCCGACCGCTACAAGGGCTCGACCGTCACCTTCTGGAACTTCCTCGCCATGACCGTCGCCGCGCTCGTGGTGCTGTGGGCTGCGAGCTCGGAGTCCATCTCGCTGCTCGCCGTCTCTTTCACGGTCCTGTTCTGCCTGACCGGCCTCGGGAACGGTTCGGTGTACAAGATGATCCCCGCGATCTTCCACGCGGAGTCGCTGCGCGGCGAGGGCACCCGTACCAGCAAGCAGGACCGCCGGCTAGCCAGCGCTCTCGTCGGGATCGCCGGTGCGGTCGGCGCCTTCGGCGGTGTGCTCGTACAGCTCGCCTTCCGTGAGTCCTTCCTGCAGCGCGGCAGCGCCGGCATCGCCTACATCGCCTTCATCGCCTTCTACCTCGTCTGCGCCGCCATCACCTGGGCCGTCTACATACGCCCCCGGAGCGGGCGCCTCAGCGGCGTCTGACCCGGGAAGGCAGCGCCCCGGCCGCTCGCGACGCCGCCAAGCCGTGATCGCACCCGCCCCGGTGCGCGCGCCAGATGGCCTCCGACCGGCCCAGGTGCCGCCGTCGCCAGTCCGCGCGCTTCGGCGGTCAACGACGCCCCCTACGGCCGTCCGGCGAGGCACGTCACTCGGTTAGCGGCCAAGTCCTGGAGCGCATTCCACAGTCGGTCGGCAGTCCCGCGCCGGAGAGCACGACCGCGCCACCTCGTCCGACCAGCTCGGACAGGCTGCTCGACAGCACCTTCGTCACCCATTCATGGTCGCTCAGGCGCCCTGGTCCTGCACGCTCTCGGCCGGGCGTACGGGCAGGCCCGGCTGTCCTACGGGCAGCAGCTCCGGTCGCTTGGCGCTCACGCCGTCCCCGGAGGACTGTCGCCGTGCCCGCCGCAGCAGCCACGGCCCGAAGTGCTCGTACCACCAGCGCACCTCCGCCTGCGACCGACCGAGGACGGTGGGTACGGGCCGCCCCGGCAGCACCGTACGCCAGGTGCTGTCGGATCCGGGCAGCCCGAGCGCCTCAGCGAGCCCGGCGGCGATGCGCTCGTGCCCGAGCGGGCCGGCGTGCAGGCGGTCGGGACTCCACATCCGCGGGTCGGTGCCGACCTCGTGCGCCGCCCCGGCGTCGGCGACGAGCGCTCCGGTCCGGTCGGCAGCGTCCCGCACCCGCTGGTTGTAGTCCGCGAGCCGAGCACGCAGCGGTCGCGACACCGGCATGATCCGGGTCGGGTCGGGGGTGGTGATGGTGAGCGTCGTGGCGCCCGAGCGCACCAGAGCGTCCAGCATCGTCTCCAGGTCGCCCTGCACCCCAGCTGCGTCGTAGTCCGGCCGGAGCAGGTCGTTCACCCCAGCGAAGACGCTCGCGAGGTCCGGCTTCATGGCCAGCGCCGGCTCGAGCTGCTCGGTCAGCACCTGCCCGACCAGTCTGCCGCGGACGGCGAGATTGGCGTACGCCAGCTCAGGGCTGGTCTTTGCGACCGTCGAGGCGAGGCGATCCGCCCAGCCCCGGAAGCCACCGGCACCGTCCGGATCGTCGAGGCCTTCGGTGGAGCTGTCGCCGAGAGCCACGTAGCGCTCGTAGCGCAGGTAGGTCGTCACCCCCGAAAGGCTGCCACGTCGATACGCTCACCGTCGTGGCACGCGTGCGGTACGAACCCCAGCCAGGTCGTCATCAGATCGACAGCGGGGTCGCGGAGCTGCTCTTCGACGCCGACCGAGCCGGCTCGGTCGAGCTGCTGGTCGACGGGGTGCCGCAGAGTCACGTCGACACCGTGGACCCGACGCACCTGGACTACGCCTACGTACGTCTGATCGGCGATCTGGTCGACCTGCAGCCCGAGGGCCCACTGACGGTGCTGCACCTGGGCGGCGGGGCGTGCACGCTCGCCCGCTACGTGAGCGCCCAGCGGCCAGGGTCGACGCAGCTGGTCGTGGAGATCGACGGTAAGCTGGCCGAGCTGGTGCGGGCCGAGCTGGGGACACCGGGCTTCAAGCTGCGGGTCGGCGACGCGCGCGCGGTGGTCGCCGGGCTCGCCGACGCCAGCAGCGACCTGGTGGTCGGCGACTGCTTCACCGCCGCGCAGATCCCCGGTCCGACCAGCACGATCGAGCACGTCAGCCAGGTCGCCCGGGTGCTGCGGCCGGGGGGTGCGTACGCACTGAACGTCGGCGACGGGACCGGGCTCGCGTTCACCCGGTCGGCCATGGCGACCCTGCAGGGAGTGTTCGCCCACACGGTCCTGCTGAGCGACCCGGGGGTGCTGCGCGGACGACGGTTCGGCAACCTGGTGCTGATCGGGTCGGACGCACCGCTGCCGCTGGAGGGATTGCGTCGCCGGGCGGCCCGCGCGGCCGGCACCGCCCGGGTGGTCGCCGGCGACGACCTGGTCGCCTTCGTGGCGGGCGCTCCGGTGCTCACCGACGCAGCGGCCGTTCCCACCCCGACCGCGCCGAAGGACCTTTTTGCCTAACCTGCTCCAGCCGACGGAAAGATGCTCTGAGCAGACAGTTCCTTGACCTGACAGACCCATCACGGTAAGGTTGTCGAACAGGTGTTCGAGGATTGTGCAGGAGGTGGACCAGGATGGCGCATGACGACCGCGACACCCCCTCCCCCGCTGCCGGGCTGGTCTCTGCCGGGTCCTATGACTGGTCGGGATTGAGCCACGCGCAGATCGCCTCGTGGAGCCTGACCCCTCCGGTGCCCGACGCGGACGGCACTTTCGTCGACGTCATGGAGCTCACCGAGGACGACCTGCGCTGGCTGCGTGAGCGCCCTGCCGACCTGGACCTGGACGTCCAAGACGATGACCCGCTCGTCGGCGACGGGGCATCGAACACGTCGCACTCTTCGGCCGCCAGCTCCTCCGCTCGTGTCACATCCGCATCCTGCGAGTCCTGTTCCGCAGCAGCCCTGCCATCGCCAGAACCTGCCATGCAGGCGGCGGCAGGGCCGCCTGTTGTCGCGACCGCCCCGACCGCGGGCGACGAGCCGTTCTGGTCGACGCCGGGGGTGACGCCGCCGTCGGTGCCGGACGCGGTCTCCTCACGGGTCACGGTGGCCCAGGAGGCAGTCGGGGCCTTGTTGGCCGGCGGCGCCGTGTCGGGATCGCGGGCCGATACCGAGGCGTTGTTGCGGCTGGCCGAGCAGGCCCAGACCGCGGCGCTGGCGGAGCTGGCGGAGATGGACGCCACCGGCGGGCACCTGCGGGCGGACCTGCGCGGGACGACGACCGCGACCTGGCTGCGCGACACGCTGCGCCTGTCCGACCCGGTCGCCCGGTCCACCGTGCGGCTCGCCGTTCAGCTGCGGGATGACCTGCCCGCGCTCGGCAGCGCGGTCGTGCAGGGGCAGATCACCGTCGAGCACGCCCGGGCTGCGCTGGACGGGGTCAGAAAGCTCGACCCGCAGATCGTTACCGACGCCGCCGACGGCATCCTCGCCTTGGCCGCGCTGGTCGACCCGCCCTCGCTGCGACGCACCCTGCGGGACAAGGCCATCGCCATCGA
>JBBSTI010000083.1:0-14985 GCA_038236005.1 Mycobacteriales bacterium
CAGGACGCCATCAAGAAGGGCTTGGAGGCGCTCGACGAGCAGGCCGCCGCCGAGGACGTGTCCGTGCGCGAGCTGCCCTGGGGCGTGCCCTACCTGCCGATCGACCCGAAGGACGTCGGCCGTTCCTACGAGGCCGTGATCCGCGTCAACAGCCAGTCCGGCAAGGGCGGCGTGGCGTACGTGCTGAAGAACGACCACCACCTGGACCTGCCGCGGCGCATGCAGATCGAGTTCAGCCGGGTCGTGCAGGAGGTCGCCGACACCGAGGGCGGCGAGATCTCCCCGGCCCGGATCTGGGAGATGTTCCAGCAGACCTACCTGGAGCGGTCCGAGCCGCTACGGCTGGAGAGCTTCCGGGTCACCAGCGGTGAGCAGGACCGGGTCGACGCCGTGGTCAGCCACGCGGGCGTGCAGCGGGAGGTGAGCGGCACCGGGAACGGACCGATCGCCGCCTTCGTGCGTGCCCTGTCCGAGGTGGGGCTCGACGTCCGGGTGCTCGACTACGCGGAGCACGCGACCGGCTCGGGCGAGGACAGCCAGGCAGCGTCCTACCTCGAGTGCGCGGTCGACGGGCGGGTCCTGTGGGGCTGCGGCGTGCACCCGAGCATCGTGACGAGCTCGCTGCGCGCGATCGTCAGCGCCGTGAACCGGGCCGGCGGGTGACCCTGGAAGACGCAGGCACGAGTGGCCCGGTCCTCGCGATCGACATCGGTGGCACCAAGATCGCGGCGGCGCGGGTCGCGTCTGACGGGACGGTGACCGAGCGCCGCCAGCAGGCCACCCGGCTGGACCCGGAGGCGGCGTTGCTGGCGGTGCTCGACGGTGTGCCGCACGACGACATCATCGGCGTCGGGGTCAGCTGTGGCGGGCCGATGATCTGGCCCGAGGGCTTCATCACCCCGCCGAACACGCCGGTCTGGCGTGCTGGTTACGCCCTGGGTGACGTGCTCCGCGCGCGCTACGCCCCGCACGAGGTCCGGATCCACAACGACGTCGTCGCGCTCGTCGTCGGCGAGCACTGGAAGGGCGCCGCTCAGGGCGTGGACGAGGTGCTCGGCATGGTCGTGTCGACCGGCGTCGGCGGCGGCATCATCACCGGCGGGCGGGTCATCGACGGGCGCACCGGCAACGCGGGCCACGTCGGGCACGTGGTGGTCGAGCCGGACGGGCCACCGTGCGGCTGTGGCGGGCATGGCTGCCTGGAGGCGGTCGCCCGAGGCCCGGCCGTGGTCGCCCGCGCCGTCGCCCGGGGCAGCACGGCGCACGACGGGGCTGAGCTGGCCCGGGACGCCGCGGCCGGTGAGCCGGTCGCCGTCTCCGAGCTGGCCCGGGCCGGTCGCGCGCTCGGGACCGGGATCGCCTCGGCCGCCGCGCTGCTCGACCTCGAGCTGGTCGTGCTCGGCGGGGGCTTCTCGCAGGCCGGTCCGGCGCTCTGGGACCCGATGCGTGCGGCGATGTCCGAGCACGCCCGGCTGGGCTTTCTCGCTGAGCTGCAGGTCGTCCCCACCGCGCTCGGTCAGGACTCCGGCCTGGTGGGTGCGGCGGCGTTCTTCCACGCCGCCGAGCGCTACTGGGTCCACGCGTCCTGAACGAGGACCCGATCACTAGCCTGGGCCTCATGACGGATACGACGAAGCTCGCGGTGATCGGTGGGGACGGGATCGGCCCGGAGGTGG
Organism: Mycobacteriales bacterium; assembly: GCA_038236005.1. Taxonomy (GTDB): domain Bacteria; phylum Actinomycetota; class Actinomycetes; order Mycobacteriales; family SCTD01; genus CANKBT01. The sequence goes on from JBBSTI010000083.1 coordinate 1,677, forward strand.
TGGCCGAGGGGCTGAAGGTCCTCGACGCGGTCCTGCCGGGCGTGGAGCGCACCGACTACGACCTGGGTGCGACCGCCTATCAGCGCACCGGCGAGGCACTGCCCGACAGCGTGCTCGCCGAGCTGGGGGAGCACGACGCGATCCTGCTCGGGGCCATCGGCGACCCGTCGGTGCCGCCCGGCGTGCTGGAGCGCGGGCTGCTGCTGCGTCTGCGCTTCGCGCTGGACCACCACGTCAACCTGCGCCCGGTGCGCCTGCTGCCGGGCGTCAGCTCCCCGCTCGGTGACGTGCCGATCGACATGGTCGTCGTCCGCGAAGGCACCGAGGGTCCCTACGTCGGCAACGGTGGACGCCTGCGCGAGGGCACCCCGCACGAGGTCGCCACCGAGGTCAGCCTCAACACGGCCTACGGCGTGGAGCGGGTCGTCCGCGAGGCTTTCCGGCGGGCCTCTGCGCGGCCGCGCAAACACCTGACGCTGGTCCACAAGACCAACGTGCTCGTGCACGCCGGCGGGCTGTGGAAACGGGTCACCGACGAGGTCGCCGTCGACTTCCCCGACGTGCAACTCGCCTATCAGCACGTCGACGCCGCCTCGATGTTCTTCGTCACCGATCCCGGCCGGTTCGACGTGGTCGTCACCGACAACCTGTTCGGCGACATCCTCACCGACATCGGTGCGGCGATCGGCGGCGGTATCGGCCTGGCCGCCTCCGGCAACCTCGACGTCTCGCGCGTGCACCCGTCGATGTTCGAGCCGGTCCACGGCAGCGCGCCGGACATCGCCGGCCAGGGGGTCGCCGACCCGACCGCCACCGTGCTCTCGGTGGCCCTGCTGCTGGAGCACCTCGGGCACGCCGAGGCCGCCCGGCAGGTCGAGGCGGCCGTCGCCATCGATCTCGCCGAGCGCACCGGTCCCCGGCGTACGACCGAGGTCGGCGACGCGATCCTCGCGCGCCTGTCCTGACCGCTGGGCTTCTGGAGCCGGTGCGCAGCGCGAGCGTTAACGTCGTCGCATGACGCTCGCGACCGACCCCCTCGCCCTGAACCTCAGCACCACCCGGGTGCCCGACGCCGAGCGGGTCGCCGCGATGGCCGACCCGGGCTTCGGCAAGGTGCACACCGACCACATGGTCAGCGTCCGGTGGACGGTGGAGGACGGCTGGCACGGCGGTGAGCTGAAGGCGTACGAGCCGCTGACGCTCGACCCGTCCGCGATGGTGCTCCACTACGGCCAGGCCATCTTCGAGGGGCTCAAGGCCTACCGCCAGGACGACGGCGGCGTCGCCGTTTTCCGTCCCGAGGAGAACGCCCGTCGGTTCAACCGGTCGGCCGCCCGGCTCGCGATGCCGGAGATCCCCGAAGACCTGTTCGTCGCCGCGGTCGACGCGCTGGTCGCCGCGGACAAGGACTGGGTGCCGTCGGTCGAGGGCCAGAGCCTCTACCTGCGCCCGTTCATGATCGCGACCGAGGCCGCGGTCGGGATGCGGCCGGCGAACGAATATCTGTTCCTGCTGATCGCCTTCCCGGTCGCGCCGTTCTTCTCCGGCGGGCTCCGGCCGCTGACCGTCTGGTTGTCCACGGAGTACGTCCGGGCGGCCGTCGGCGGCACCGGCGAGGCCAAGTGCGCCGGCAACTATGCCGGCAGCCTGCTGGCCCAGCGTCAGGCCGCCGAGGAGGGCTGCGACCAGGTCGTGTGGCTCGACGCGGTCGAGCGACGCTGGGTCGAGGAGATGGGCGGCATGAACCTGTTCTTCGTCTACGACGACGGCCGGCTGCTCACCCCGGCGCTGACCGGCACGCTGCTGCCCGGCATCGTCCGCGACTCGCTGCTCCAGATCGCCCCCGAGCTCGGCCTGACGATCGAGCAGGGCGCGATCTCCCGCGACCAGTGGCGCGACGACTGCGCCTCGGGCCGCCTCGTCGAGGTCTTCGCCTGCGGCACCGCCGCGGTCATCGCGCCGGTCGGGCAGGTGCGCAGCGCCGAAGGTGACTGGACCGTCGGGGATGGTCAGCCCGGCCCGACCACGACGCGGCTGCGGCAGGCCCTGCTCGACCTGCAGGCCGGCAAGGCCGAGGACCCGCGTGGCTGGATGCACCCGGTCTCCTGACGATCGCGGGATCCAGGTCCTGCCGTGCCTCTTCCGATTCCTTGCAGCGCAAGCCCCGCGATGTCTCCGGCCCGATAGCTGCTCCTCCTGACGGGAGGGAACCGCTGAGTCGGCTGGCCCGTCTCAGCGTCATGACTAGCCAGCAGAGGCGCCGCGTGACGACGGGCGGTGCCGGACTGACGCTGGCCGTCGTCGTCGGGGTGGCCGGCTGCTCCTCACCCCCGGCTCCGACCCGCAGCCTGGGCGTGGACAGCGTGCGGAGCGACGCCGATGGACGGGGACTGGTGGCCACCTACCGCAGCGGTGCGTGCGACGGACCGACCCGCCTCGGGGTGCAGGAGAGCCCGGAGGAGGTGGTCGTGGACGTGCTGGTGGAGCCGACCGACGCCGAGATCTGCCCGGCCATCGAGCTCTCCTTGTTCGTTCACACCCGGCTTGCCGCCCCGCTCGACGGTCGTGTCGTCATCACCGACGCCGGAGGCCGAAAGGTGCCGGTCTTCGACGGGGCCCGGCTGCTGGTGCCGGAGCGGCGCCGCCAGGGCCACGTCGTGGTCTCCGAACAGGCCGAGGTCGCGGGCTCCAGCGTCGTGGCCTGGAGCCAGGGGTGGGGGCCGCCGGGCAGCGGGGACTTCGGGGCTGTCTGCGACGGCGGGAGCCCTCCGACCCTGACCGTACGAGTCGGGACGGCCGACCCCTGGACGGGCTGGCAGGAGCCGCACGTCGTTCCGACCGCGTCGTCCGGCGCAGCGACCGGGCGTACGTATCTGACCGGGCCCCCGTCCGCACCGTTGCTCACCGGCCGCTCGATCGAGCTGACCCGAGCGGGGAAGGTCGTCTCGGTGGCGTCGCAGTCCCGGTGCGGCGGGGGCGGGGTCCTGTCCGAGCCGGACCTGGTGGCCGTGACCGACTCGCTACGCCCCGCCGGGTGACCGCCCGTTGGCTCTCGAACGACCTTCTAGCAGGATCAACAGAGCCAGAAGACCGCGACACGCGGCGTGTCTCAGCGCTTCGAGCCTGTTGATCTTCAGCAGCGCAGAGCGGTCAGCAACGGGTCAGTAGCCGGCCATCCCCGGGGCGTTCTGGGCACCGTCGACCACGACGTCCGTGCCGCTGACCCAGGACGCGCGGGGGCTGAGCAGGAAGGTCGCCACGTCGGCGATCTCGTCGAGGGTTCCGAGGCGGCCCGCCGGCAGCTCCGTGTCGATGAAGGCCTGGAACGCTTCCGGGTGGGCGTCACGACGCTGGGCCCAGCTGCCGCCCTCGAACAGGGTGGACCCGGGGGACAGGGAATTGACCCGGATGCCGTCGGGCCCGAGCTCGCGGCCGAGGGAGCGGGCCAGCGAGATCTGGGCGGCCTTGGCGGCGGCGTACTGAGCCTTGGGCTGCGGGCGGGAGCCGGAGACCGAGGCGATGACCAGCGCGGACGCATGCTCGGAACGACGCAGGTGCGGGAGCGCCGCGGTGATCAGGGTCGCGGCGTGGACCGCGTTGAGGTCGAACGTCTCCCGCCAGTCGTGCGCCGAGGTGTCGGCCAGCGCCGGGGCGCCGTGCCCCCCGCCGGCGGTGGCCACGACCAGGTCCAGGCCACCCAGCGCGCCGGCCGCGGCGCCGACGAACATCGCCAGGTCGCTGGCCTCGGTGACGTCGACGGCGTCGCCGTACGTCGTGACGCCCGCAGCCCGCAGCTGCACGAGGCTCTGCTGGACGGCCTCGGGGTCGCGTGCGCAGAACGCGACCGCGCACCCTTGCTCGGCGAGGCGGTCCACGATCGCCGCGCCGATGCCCCGGGTGCCCCCGGTGACCAGGGCGCGCAGGCCTGACAGCTGAAGGTCCATGCAGGCGCCGTGCCCCGCCTGGAAGACTGCACACCGTGATCTCTTCCGGGCTGGTCCCCTCCGACGACTTCCACGTCTACGACACGACGCTGCGCGACGGTTCGCAGGGGGAGGGCCTGTCGTTGTCGGTCAACGACAAGCTGACGATCGCCCGTCACCTGGACAGCCTCGGGGTCGGTTTCCTGGAGGGCGGGTGGCCGGGGGCCAACCCGAAGGACACCGAGTTCTTCCGTCGTGCGCGCACCGAGCTGAGCCTGTCAACGGCGCAGCTGACCGCGTTCGGGTCCACGCGTCGACCGGGCGGGGACGTCGCGGTCGACCTGGCGCCGTTGCGGGAGTCCGGTGCCGGCGTCGTGACGTTGGTGGCCAAGAGCCACGTCCGGCACGTCGAGCGTGCGCTGCGCACCACCCGCGAGGAGAACCTCGCGATGATCGCCGACAGCGTCGCGCACCTCCGCGCGAACGGCCAACGGGTGTTCCTGGACGCCGAGCACTTCTTCGACGGCTATCGCACCGACCCGGCGTACGCGAGGGAGGTCCTGCGCACAGCCGCCGACGCCGGCGCCGACGTGCTGGTGCTGTGCGACACCAACGGCGGCATGCTGCCGTCGCAGCTGCAGGACATCGTCGGTGAGGTGGTGGCCACCGGGCTCCGGGTCGGCATCCACGCGCACGACGACACCGCCTGCGCCGTGGCCAACTCCCTCGCCGCGATCGAGGCGGGGGCGACGCACGTCCAGGGCACGGCGAACGGCTACGGGGAACGCAGCGGCAACGCCGACCTGTTCGGGGTGGTCGCCGCGCTCGAGGTCAAGCTCGGGCGGACGGTGCTGCCGCCCGGGCGCCTCGCCGAGCTGACCAGGGTGGCGCACGCCGTCGCCGAGGTCGCCAACGTGACCCCGAACCCCGGGCAGGCGTGGGTCGGTGCGAGCGCCTTCGCGCACAAGGCCGGCCTGCACGTCAGCGCCATCAAAGCCGACCCCGACCTGTATCAGCACTGCGACCCCGCAGCGGTCGGCAACGACATGCGCCTGCTGGTCTCCGAGCTGGCCGGTCGGGCCACGATCGAGCTCAAGGGGCAGGCCCTCGGGCTCTCGCCGGACCGCGACACCGTCGCCCGCGTGCTCGAGCGCATCAAGACCCTCGAGAGTGTCGGCTGGTCCTTCGAGGCGGCGGAAGCGAGCTTCGAGCTGCTGCTCCGCGAGGAGATGGGGGAGCGCCCGGTGCTGTTCGACCTGGAGTCCTGGCGAGTGATCGTCGAGCAGCGCGGCAGCGAGGTGGTCAGCGAGGCGACCGTGAAGCTGTGGGCGCCGGGGGCGCCGGGTACGGCCGGACGTGGCGAGCGGCTCGTCGCGACCGGCGAGGGCAACGGACCGGTGAATGCGCTCGACAACGCGTTGCGGGGCGCGCTCGGCCAGCTGCATCCAGGGCTCGCCGGGCTCGAGCTGGTCGACTACAAGGTGCGCATCGTGCCCGGTGCGCACGGCACCGACGCCGTCACGCGGGTGCTGGTCGAGACCTCCGACGGCGTCACCGAGTGGGGGACCGTCGGGGTGCACGAGAACGTCATCGCCGCCTCGTGGCAGGCCCTCGAGGACGCCTACACGGCGGGACTCTCGCGCGCCGGGTCCCGGTAGCGCGCCGGTAGGTTCAGAGCATGCGTCTGGCTCGTTACGTCCTGCCCACCGGCGAGGTCACCTTCGGGGTGGTCGAGGGTCCAGCCGGTGCTGCCCCCGACTCCCCGGAGCTGGTGGTCGCCGCGATCTCCGGCCACCCGTTCGAGGCGTTCGCCTTCACCGGCGACCGGCACCCGCTCGCCTCCGTACGCCTGCTCGCGACGATCGTGCCGATGAAGGTCGTCTGCATCGGCAAGAACTACGCCGACCACGTGGCCGAGATGGGTGGGGACGCGCCCGCGGACCCGATCATGTTTCTCAAGCCGTCCACCTCGGTCGTTGGTCCGGGTGACGCGATCCGGCTGCCGCCGGACAGCGACCGGGTCGATCACGAGGCCGAGCTGGCCGTCGTGATCGGCAAGACCTGCCGCGACGTCACCCCCGAGCGGGCGCTCGAGCACGTGCTCGGCTGGACGATCGCCAACGACGTCACGGCTCGCGACCAGCAGAAAGCCGACGGGCAGTGGACCCGGGGCAAGGGCCACGACACCTTCTGCCCGGTCGGTCCATGGATCGAGACCGACCTGGACGTGCGTGACGTCGGGGTCTCCTGCCAGGTCAACGGTGAGGTGCGCCAGGACGGGCGTACGTCTCAGCTGCTGCACGACGTGCCCGCGATCCTGGCGTGGATCAGCCGCTGCATGACCCTGCTGCCCGGCGACCTGGTGCTCACCGGGACACCGGCCGGGGTCGGACCGCTCCAGCACGGTGACGTCGTGTCGTGCACGGTCGAGGGGATCGGCACGCTGACGAACCCGGTGATGAACCGATGACGCAGGCGACCGGAGGCGTGCGTCTGCGCGTCGCCCCGAGCCCGACCGGCGACCCGCACGTCGGCACCGCCTACATGGCCTTGTTCAACCTGGCCTTCGCCCGGCAGCAGGGCGGCGCGTTCCTGCTCCGGGTGGAGGACACCGACCGGGCGCGGTTCCAGGCTGACAGCGAGCAGCAGGTCTACGACACGCTGCACTGGCTCGGGCTCGACTGGGACGAGGGTCCCGACGTCGGCGGTCCGTACGCGCCCTACCGGCAGTCCGAGCGGCTGGACACCTACCGGCCCTACGTCGACCAGCTCGTCGCCTCCGGGCACGCCTACGCGTGCTGGTGCAGCAGCGAGCGACTCACCGAGATGCGGTCGGAGCAGCAGCGCGCCAAGACGCCGACCGGCTACGACCGGCGTTGCCTCGGCCCGACCCGTGAGCAGCGCGCCGAGCTGGACGGCTTCACCGACACCCCGGTCGTGCGGCTGCTGGTCCCCGAGGACCCGCCGCTCCGCTTCCCCGACCTGATCCGCGGCGAGGTCAACGCACCGCGGCCTGACGACCAGGTGTTGCTGAAGGCAGACGGGTTCCCGACCTACCACCTCGCCGTCGTCGTCGACGACCACCTGATGGGGATCACGCACGTGGTCCGCGGGGAGGAGTGGATCTCCTCCACCCCCAAGCACCTGCTGGTGTACGACGCGCTCGGTTGGGACCGGCCCGCGTACGCGCACATGCCCCTGCTCCGGAACGCCGACAAGAGCAAGATCTCCAAGCGCAAGAACCCGGCGGCCCGGCTGACCTGGTTCCAGGAGCAGGGCTACCTGCCGGAGGCACTGCTGAACTTCCTGGGGCTGCTCGGCTACAGCCAGCCCGACGAGTCCGAGGTGTTCGACTTCGCGCAGATGTCGCGAGACTTCGACTGGTCGAGGGTCAGCACGGTCGGGCCGGTCTTCGACCTCGACAAGCTCGGGTGGCTCAACGGGGAGTATGTCCGGGCGCTGGCGCCCGAGGACTTCGCCCGACGTGCCGTGCCGTTCCTGCAGTCCGCCGGTCTGGTGAGCGCCCCCGCCTCTGCGGACGAGCTGGCGCTCGTGGAGGCGCTGGTGCCGCTGGTCCAGACCCGGGTGGCGTTGCTCACCGAGCTGCCGGCGCTCGTGCGGTGCTTCTTCGTGCCGGAGGAGGCGTTCGTCGTCGACGAGGCTGCCGCCGCCAAGATCGCCGGGTCGGGGGCCGTGCTGACCTCCGCTGCCGACGCGCTGGAGCCGTTGACGGTGTGGACCACCGAGACCGTCCAGGGGGCGCTGGACGCCGCTCTGATCGACGGGCTGGGCCTCAAGCGGGGCAAGGCGTACGCACCGGTGCGGGTGGCGGTCTGTGGCGCATCGATCGCGCCTCCGCTGCCGGAGTCGATGGCAGTCCTCGGCAAGACGCGTGTGCTCCGACGACTCCGGGCGGGGGCACTGGCGTTCGCCTGAACCTGGTTTTCAGGCCGGGCCGGCGTCCGCTAGTGTGCTCTGCGGCGCACGGCCCGGCCAGACCGGTGACGTGACCCTTGGGGTATGGGGTAATTGGCAGCCCGACGGTTTCTGGTTCCGTTAGTCTTGGTTCGAGTCCAGGTACCCCAGCGCAACATTCTAAATAGTGCGGCCCCGTCATCTAGCGGCCAAGGATACCGCCCTCTCACGGCGGGTACGCCGGTTCGAATCCGGTCGGGGCTACGTAGAGTTACTAATCGCTACTGAGCGTGGTAGTCAAGGGGGCGTAGAAGGTCAGCAGTTCCAGCGCCCAGGCGACCTTGTCCTCCACGCGTTGACCCTTGGGCTGCGAGGTCGACCACAGCTCCAGGTTGCTGGGTCGGTTGTCGAGCCGGTCGCCGTTGCGATGGTGCACGACCTCGTGGGCTGCCAGCGGCCGGTCGAGGACGATCGCCATGACGAGGCGGTGCTCGAGCCCTCGGGTGGCGCCTTCCGTCAGGTGTCGCAGCTGTTTCGGGACGACGACGGAGCGATAGCCGTGGCTGATGGATCCCTGCGCCCCAGGGGACCGCACCGGTGAGTTCGCCTCGGGTGAACCCAAAGAGTCCACCCGGCTCAGATGTGTTCGGCAGAAACCACGGGCGTGGTTGGGCTGGCCGCAGGCGTCCACGCCGCAACGGGGATGCCCCGGCTCCTGCAGCGGGTCGTGCGGACGGCTGTCGCCGGTGCGCACCCAGCGGAGGTAGTGAGCGTGGCACCAACCCCGGGTGACGGCAGTGCGCGGGCACGGGCTGGCAGAGCACGCGAGCGATTCCTGCCTCTCAGGGGACAACACAGCACGCCGCAGCAGCTGGCGGTAGTGCCGCTCGCAGTGCTGGCGGGCGTAGACGGTCCGGTCGCAGCCGGGGGCGTCGCAGACAGAGGGGACGGAGGGATCGGTGGGTGTCATGGGCCCATCCTGCCCTCTACCTCTGACATTCTCGAAGGCCGGATAGGCGTCCTGAACAGGTGCTTCAGTGAATCCGACTAGTCACCGAGCGTCACCCGGAAGATCCGGTTGTCGCTGTTGTTCGGCGTGCTGTCCTTGTCGCCGCCGTTGGTCGTCGTGAGCCACAGCCCGCCACCAGCGGCGGGCTCGACGGTGCGCAGCCGCCCGTACGTCCCGACGAAGAACTGCTGCACGTCGGTCAGGCTGGAACCGCTGATCACCGCCCGGTACATCCGCTCGCCGCGGGCGCAGGCGACGTACCCCACGTCACGCACGACGGTGAGTCCCGAGCAGGAGCCTTGCGACGTCGGGTAGGTGAGCTTCGGCGCCAGGAAGCCGGCCCGTCCACAATCGCCCGAGGTGCCCTTGCACGCCGGCCAGCCGCGGCGAGGTGTCGCTCTGGCAGGGGCGGCCTGGTAGAGGTCGCACGCGGTGACGCCCACGTCGTCAGAGGCGGCTGGCCAGGCCATCCGGGCGGTGCTGCAGGTGACAGTGGACACCGACGGGGTGCCGGGGACGCTCGGGGGAGACGTGTCGGCCTGCAGCGAGGTCGACCAACGCTGGTTGTCCTGGCTGTTGCAGTCCAGACGATGGCCGGGGTGCGGCTCACGGTGCCCCGGCCGGAAGCGTCCAGGCAAAGCCCGGACTGTCCCACCGTGATGCTGCCGTCCCCGCGAAGCGTCCAGCGCTGGTCGCTGCCACCGTCGCAACCGGAGATGGTGACCCGTGCGCCACGGGTCGACCCCGACGCGGTGAGACAGCTCGCGGGGTCGTAGACGGTGAGCGCGCCGGACGGCGTCAGCGTCCATCGCTGGTTGACCTTTCCGTGGCAGTCCCAAAGCTGGGCAGACGTGCCGGGGGCGCGACGTTCCCCTTGGACGTCCAAGCAGCGGCTGAAGACGTGCCGACCAGCTGGGGCCGTCAGCCGCTCGGGCTGGTGAGGGCCTGCGCGGCGGCGAGGACCGCCTCGGCGTGCAAGCGTCCCGGCGTCCGTCCGAGCCGCTCCAGCGGACCGGAGACGCTGACCGCGGCGACCACGCCGCCGCCGGCCCCACGCACCGGCGCAGAGATCGACGCGACCCCCTGCTCCCGCTCGGCGAGCGACTGGGCCCAGCCGCGGCGGCGCACCTCGGCGAGGACTCGTGGTCCGAAGGCGGCCGAGGAGGCGAGCGGGTCGTGCGGGGCCCAGGCGAGCAGCACCTGCGCGGCCGAGCCGGCGGTCATCGGCAGCGCCGAGCCGACCGGAACGGTGTCGCGCAGCCCGGTGCGCCGCTCGGCGGCAGCCACGCACACCCGTGCCGTGCCCCGGCGACGGTAGAGCTGCGCGCTCTCCCCCGTCTCGTCCCGCAGCCGGGCGAGCACGGGACCGGCGGCGTGCACCAGCGGGTCGACGGCAGCCAGGCCGGCCAGCTCGGCCGGTCGCGGTCCGACCTGCCAGCGACCCGAGGGGTCACGGGCCAGGAGCCGGTGGACCTCCAGCGCGACGGCGAGCCGGTGCGTCGTCGCGCGGGAGAGCCCGGTGCGCTCGGTGAGCTGCTGCAGGGAGGTGGCGCCGCCCTGCACCGCCTCGAGGACGAGGATCGCCTTGTCCAGGACGCCGACTCCGCTAACGTGTTCCACGGGATGATACTGGCATCTCAGCATCTGAGAAACAAGGGAGCGACATGGGCCGCACGCTGACCGAGAAGGTCTGGGAAGCGCACGTGGTGCGTCGCGCCGAGGGCGAGCCCGACCTGCTCTACATCGACCTGCACCTGGTGCACGAGGTGACGAGCCCGCAGGCCTTCGACGGTCTCCGGCTGGCCGGTCGTCCGGTGCGCCGGACCGATCTCACGCTCGCCACCGAGGACCACAACGTCCCGACCGACTCGTGGATCATCGAGGACCCGGTCAGCCGCACCCAGGTCGAGACGCTGCGCCGCAACTGCGAGGAGTTCGACGTCCGGCTGCTGCCGATGGGAGATGCCGGCCAGGGGATCGTGCACGTCATCGGCCCGCAGCTGGGGGTGACCCAGCCGGGCACGACGATCGTCTGCGGCGACAGCCACACCAGCACGCACGGCGCCTTCGGAGCGCTGGCCTTCGGCATCGGCACGAGCGAGGTCGAGCACGTGCTGGCCACCCAGACGCTCCCGTTGGCCAGGCCTCAGACGATGGCCGTGACCGTCGAGGGCGACCTGCAGCCCGGCGTCACCGCCAAGGACCTCGTGCTGGCGCTCATCGCCCAGGTGGGCACCGGCGGCGGGCAGGGCCACGTCGTGGAATACCGCGGGGCGGCGATCCGCGCGCTGTCCATGGAAGGCCGCATGACGGTCTGCAACATGAGCATCGAGTGGGGTGCCCGGGCGGGCCTGATCGCGCCGGACGAGACGACGTACGCCTTTCTGCGCGGACGTGCGCATTCTCCCCAGGACTGGGACGCGGCGGTCGCCCACTGGGACACCCTGCGCACCGACGACGACGCCGTGTTCGACAAGGAGGTTGTCCTGGACGCCTCCGCCGTCACCCCGTTCGTCACCTGGGGGACCAACCCTGGACAGGGTGTCCCGCTGGGCGGCAGCGTCCCCGACCCGGAAGCGATGTCGGCCGGCAACGAGCGGGACGCGGCCCGTCGGGCCCTGGACTACATGGGCCTGACCGCCGGCACCCCGATGCGCGAGGTGGCCGTCGACACGGTCTTCCTGGGTTCGTGCACGAACGGCCGCATGGAGGACCTGCGCGCCGCCGCGAAGATCCTCCAGGGCCGTCGCGTGCGGTCGGGCCTGCGGGCGTTGGTCGTGCCGGGCTCGGCGCTGGTGAAGCTGACCGCCGAGGCTGAGGGGCTGCACGACGTCTTCACCGCGGCCGGCTTCGAGTGGCGCAACGCCGGCTGCTCGATGTGCCTCGGCATGAACCCGGACACCCTCGCGCCGGGGGAGCGCAGCGCCTCAACCAGCAACCGGAACTTCGAGGGCCGTCAGGGCCGCGGAGGCCGCACGCACCTCGTGTCCCCGCAGGTCGCTGCAGCGACCGCGATCGTCGGTCGTTTCGCGGCCCCCGCAGATCTGGAGTCCTGAGATGGAGCCCTTCGTCACCCACACCGGCACGGCGATCCCGCTGCGGCGCAGCGACGTCGACACCGACCAGATCATCCCGAGCGACTGGCTCAAGCGCGTCGAGCGGACGGGCTTCGGCAAGGGCCTGTTCTCCGAGTGGCGCGAGGAAGAGAGCTTCGTCCTCAACCTCCCGGAGCGGCAGGGAGCGACCGTCCTGCTCGCCGGGGAGAACTTCGGCACAGGAAGCTCGAGGGAGCACGCGGTGTGGGCCCTCACTGACTTCGGCTTCAAGGCCGTCATCAGCTCTCGCTTCGCCGACATCTTCAGGGGCAACAGCCTGAAGGGCGGGTTGCTTCCGGTTCAGCTTCCTGCCGATGTCGTCAACCAGCTGATGGCACTCACCGAGGCGGATCCGAAGTCCGCGATCACTGTGGATCTCGATGCGCGCGAGGTGCGCGCCGACGGCATCACGGCATCGTTCGACCTCGATGACTTCACGCGCTGGAGGTTGATGGAAGGGCTCGATGACATCGGTCTGACGTTGCGACACGAGGAATCGATCTCGAGCTTTGAAAAAGATCGACCGAGTTGGAAGCCCGCCACGACGGTCGGCTGACGCGACTCTCCCGAACTCACGACGACCGACAAGAACTGACGAAGAGCTCGAGAACCCCTGGGAAACAAGGGATCTTGAGCTCATCGCTTTGCGCGAGCGATCAGAGAGAGACGCTTGCGCGCGACTGACGGGTGCTTGACATCTGCTGCGACACAAGGAAAGTCACGCGTCGCGGTGGTCGACTCGAGCGCGCGCTTGCGCCTACCTTTCGCAACGAGGGGCAGAGCGCCTCGTCAGTCCTTGGAGGTAAACGCTGTGAACAAGGCCGAGCTGATCGAGGCCATCTCTGACCGCATCGGTGACAAGCGCGCTGCGGCAGCTGCCGTCGAGGCTGTCGTCGAAGCGGTCACGTCTGCTGTTGCCAAGGGCGAGAAGGTCGCGATCGCGGGCTTCGGCGTCTTCGAGAAGGTTGACCGCAAGGCGCGCACCGCGCGCAACCCCGCGACTGGTGCCACGGTCAAGCTGAAGGCGACCTCGGTACCGAAGTTCCGCCCGGGCCAGGGGTTCAAGGATGTCGTCTCTGGTGCCAAGAAGGTCGCTCCCGTTGCCAAGGCCCTCGTGGCCATTCCCGGAAAGGCTGCTCCTGTGAAGAAGGCTGCTCCCGCCAAGAAGGCTGCTCCCGCCAAGAAGGCCGCTCCGGCCAAGAAGGCTGCTGCGAAGAAGGCTCCCGCCAAGAAGGCTGCACCGGCCAAGAAGGCGGCGCCGGCGAAGAAGGCTGCACCGGCCAAGAAGGCGCCCGCGAAGAAGGCGCCCGCGAAGAAGGCTCCGGCCAAGAAGGCGCCGGCCAAGAAGGCTGCGCCCGCGAAGAAGG
>JBBSTI010000084.1:0-14849 GCA_038236005.1 Mycobacteriales bacterium
AGGTCGGCCAGCGCGATCGGTCGGGACGGCACGTCGAGGCCGTCCGGCTCCGGGCCGAGCACCCACACCGCCAACGCTTCCCGGGGCCGGGACGTGACCAGGCCTGCGGGCAGCCGGACGATGGCGCGGATCTTGCCCGTACGCAGGACCTGGGACCGCAGCTGCGAGAGCTGCCGGTCGCGCGGGTCGTCGGTCAGCAGGCAGGCGGGGGCCAGGACCAGTCCCCGCTGGTGGTCGCCGAGCGACACCGCGAGGTCGTCCACCTCGTCGAGCAGTGCCGCACGGTCGCCGCCGCCGGGCAGGTGAGCGATCGCCACGGCGGGCCCGAGCTCCGCCAGCGGCCTGGGCACGCCGACCGCGAGGTCGTCGGCGAGCAGCCGTCGACGCAGGCCCCGCGACGAGGCACCGTCGCGCTGCAGGACGACCTCCGCCTGGTTGCTGGCGTCGGCGCGGGCGACGGCGAGCAGCAGGTCGCTGCCGGTGTCGGTCGGGTCGACGTAGACCGCGCCGCCGCACCCCCGGGCGAGCGCCTGGGCCGCGCCAGTCACAAGTGCGTGGGCGGAGCCGTCCAGGGCCACGCTGACGAGGTCGGTCTGGCCCAGCCGGAAGCGTTGGTCGTGCAGGCGGTGCAGGGCGGCGGCCGGCCCGTACGCGGCCTCGGCGAGCAGGTCGGCGTACTCGGCGGCCACGTCCAGCCGGGTCGTCAGGGCGGACACCTCGGTCAGGAGCAGCGCGTCGCCCGCGTCGGTCTGCTGCGCCAGCTGCAGGACGACCCGGGGTGCGAGTGCGGTCAGCGACCGGCCGCTCAGGGCCTTGAGGCACAGCAGCGAGGTCAGCCCGGCGAACACCACCCGATCCCGCAGGTCGAGGCCGGCCGGCGCCGCGAAGGCTGCGGTGTCGGCGACCGCGTCCGGGTTGTTGCCCCGGCCGGTGGCGGCCAGCCAGGCCGAGACCTCGTCAGCGACGAAGTGCGGCTCGGCGCCCGAGGTGCGTACGGGATCGGGGAACGGCGCGTCCGAGCCGACCGACCGCGTACGCCAGACCGACACGACCGGACGCTGCACGCCAGCCAGGGCGGCAATGTCCGGAGCGACATCTCGAGCTGCACGGTGGGCCTCCTCTCTGCTGGAGGCGCCAACGTAAGCGGTCTGACCGCACAATCTGCATGCAGAGGCGATAACCCGCGTTATCAGGCGTCCGTGGTCGAGGAGGCGAGACGGGCCACGCCCAGCAGGTGTGCAGTCATCCACGGCAGCCCGGCCCGCACCGTCACGTCGCGCACCTCGCTGTCGTCGAAGCCGGCCGAGACGAGCACCTCCCGCGTACGCCGGTTGAGGTGGCAGCCCCCCGCGACCCGGCCCCAGGAGGCGTCCAACCGGTCGTGCAGCCACGCCTGCCTGCGCCCGAACCCGCGGACGTGCTCGAAGAGCAGCAGCGACCCGCCTGGTCGCAGCACCCGGCGCACCTCGGCCAGGACGGCCGCCGGGTCGTCGACGGTGCAGAGCACCAGGCCGCAGAGCACGGTGTCGCACGAGGCGTCGGCCAGGGGCAGGCACTCCCCGGCACCACCGACCAGGTGGACCGGCACGGGGGTCGCGGCGATCCGCGCCTGCGCCCGGGAGCGCATCGCCAGGTCGGGCTCGATCGCGACCACCGAGGTGACGGTCGGCGGCAGGTGGGCCAGGTCGTGGCCCGGGCCGAGCCCGAGGATCAGCAGCCGCCCGGTCGCCGGGGCCAGGGCCTGGCTCCGCCAGCCGCCGAAGCCGCTGCGTTCGCCGAGGGTGGCCAGGGCCTCGTACGCCCTGGCGAAAGCCGGATGCGTGGTCATTAGCGAAGGGTAGGCCCGGCGGTGCATGCAGCCGAACCGGCGCGGGGCAAGATCCGAGCATGACCTCAGAGACCGCCGAGACCGCCGAGACCGCCGAGACCGCCGAGACCCCGGACGCGCCGATCAGCCGCTTCCCCGTGCCGGAGCTGCTCGACCTGCCCGACGACCTGCGCGAGCGGATCCTGCAGGTGCAGGAGAAGTCAGGGTTCGTGCCGAACGTCTTCCTCGCGATGGCGCACCGGCCGGCCGAGCTGCGGGCCTTTCTGGGCTTCCACGACGCGCTCATGGACTCCGACGAGGGGCTGACGCGCGCCGAGCGGGAGATGGTCGTCGTGGCGACGAGCGCGGTGAACGACTGCGCGTACTGCGTGGTGGCGCACGGCGCGATCCTGCGCGTACGGGCCCGTGACCCGCTGCTCTCGGACCTGCTGGCGACGAACTACCGCCAGGCCCCGGTCACGCCGCGGCAGCGGGCGATGCTGGACTTCGCGATGCTGGTCTGCCAGACCCCCCAGGTGATCGAGGACCACCACCTGGTGACCCTGCGCGAGCACGGCTTCGACGACGACGCGATCTGGGACATCGGCGCGATCACCGCGTTCTTCGCCCTGTCGAACCGGATGGCGCACGTCATGGGCCTGGTGCCCAACGCCGAGTTCTTCACGATGGGCCGCAAACCGCGCGGCTGAGCGCACGACATCCACGCCCGGTCTGCGGCCGCACCCGTCCGGCGCTCGGCCTACCTTCGGTCCGTGACCACCACGCTCCCGTCGGACGACGTCCTGTACGAGGCCCTCACCTCCCGCGACGAGAGCTATGAGGGCACGGCCTACGTCGCCGTACGCACGACCGGGATCTTCTGCCGTCTGGTCTGCCCGGCCCGCAACCCCAAGCGGGAGAACTGCCTGTTCCTGGCCGACGTCGGACAGTGCCTGGCTGCCGGGTTCCGGCCGTGCCTGCGGTGCCGGCCGCTGGTGAGCGCGGCGGCGGCCGACCCAGTCGTCGAGCAGCTGGTGGCCGCGATCGAGGCCGACCCCGGGCGGCGGTGGAGCGAGCAGGACCTCACCGACCGCGGCCTGGACCCCTCAACCGTGCGACGGGCCTTTCGTCGGCACCTCGGGGCGACCTTCCTGCAGGTGGCGCGGGTCCGACGGCTGCGGCACGGGGCCGCGACGCTGGCGGCGGGGGAGCCGGTGATCGACGCGCAGCAAGGCGCCGGGTTCGACTCAGCCAGCGCCCATGCTCGCGGCAGCGAAGGAATCAGCCGGGACGCGCTGACGCGGGTGCTCGGTGGGAGTCCGAGCGCGCTGCGCGGTCCGGCGACGCTCGGGGCCGACTGGGTCGACACGCCGCTCGGCCCGATGATCGCGGTCGCCGACGAGCAGAAGCTGCACCTGCTGGAGTTCTTCGACCAGCGCACCCTGCCCGCGCAGCTGGCGGCGTTGCGCGCGCGCGTCGGGTCGATCGGCATCGGCAGCGCGGCGCCGACGACGTCGATCCGGGACGAGCTGAGCGCGTACTTCTCCCGTACGGGCAAGACCTTCGCCACCCCGGTGGCCGTCGCGAACGGGGAGTTCACCCGGCAGGTCCACGCACACCTGCGCACGATCCCGCCCGGCACCACCCGCAGCTATGCGCAGGTCGCGGCCGATCTGGGACGCCCCACCGCCGTGCGGGCCGTGGCCCGGGCCAACGCCACCAACCCGCTCGCGATCGTCGTCCCCTGCCACCGCGTCGTCGCCACCGGCGGGGCGCTGACCGGCTACGCCGGCGGGGTGTGGCGCAAGCGGTGGCTGCTGGAGCACGAACGCGCCTGATCGAGCGACCGTGCACGTCTGGGTGAAGGCTGAGGTCAGGGCTGGTGGGGCAGGGACCATGGCGAGGACGAGGAGACTCCCGACGTCAGCACCGGGGTCCACCAGCAGGAGATCGACTTCGGGCCCGAGCACCAGATGGTGCTGGAGCTGCGGCCCGCGCACGACCCGGACGCGACCTTCGGCTTCGTCGGGGTCGTGATCAGCACCGAGGACCTGTCCGCGTCGGTGTGGCGCTGGTATCGCGACGGCGACCGCTGGGCCGCCGAGAAGGTGATCACCGTGGCCGCCGAGCCTGCGGACGAGGCCGACCTGCCGCCCGCGCTCAAGCCGTTCGGCGCCGTGCCGCGGCTGATCACCGACATCAACCTGTCGGTCGACGACCAGATGCTCTACGTCTCGTGCTGGGGGATCGGTGAGCTCAAGCAGTTCGACGTCAGCGACCCGGCGCACCCCCGGGAGGTCGGGTCGGTCCGACTCGGCGGCGTCGTCCTGCACAGGTGCACGGTTCAGGCGGGCCGCACCGCGACGCCCAGCAGGTGCGCCGTCATCCAGGGCAGGCCGGCGTCCCCGAGGCAGGGAGTCACGCCGTTAGCCTGAGGCCATGACGACCACCGGCGCGCGCCCGACCGTGCGCGCCGTCGAACGGGTCGCCGAGGCCGCCGAGGCGCTGCTGGACGAGACCGAGGAGCAGGTCGAGCTGACCGTCGTGCTCCCGGTCTACAACGAGGCCGGTCACCTGGAGCGGGAGCTCGCCCGCACCGTCGCGGCGCTGGACGAGAGCGGCTACGTCTATGACCTCGACGTCTACGACGACGGCTCGACCGACGGCAGCCGGGACATCCTCGCGAGGTTGATGGAGGAGAAGGCCTACCCCCGGATGCGCTACGTCCCGAGGGCCCGCAACGGTGGCTCCGGCACGATCCGGCGGATCGGCAGCCAGCACGCCCGCGGCGCTCTGGTCGCCTGGACCGACGCCGACATGACCTACCCCAACGAGCGCATCCCTGAGTTTGCGCGGATGCTCGAGAACGATCCGCTGACGGACCAGATCGTCGGGGCACGGCGTACGGAGGAAGGCACCTACAAGCTGCTGCGCGTGCCGGCGAAGTGGACGATCCGCCAGATCGCGTCCTACCTCACCGGCACGAAGATCCCGGACCTCAACTCCGGGCTGCGGGTGTTCCGCCGCGACGTGGCGATCCCCTACCTGCCGCTGCTGCCCGCCGGGTTCTCCTGCGTCACAACGCTGACCGTGAGCTTCCTGGCCAACGGGCACGAGGTGGTCTACGAGCCGATCGACTACGACAAGCGCGAGGGCTCCAGCAAGTTCCACTTCGTGAAGGACGCCTACCGCTACATCCTCCAGGTGCTGCGGATGGTCATGTACTTCAACCCGCTCAAGGTGCTGATGCCGGTCGCCCTGGTGATCCTGGGCTCGGGGTTCCTCAAGCTGTTCGTCGACGTCTTCCGCTTCGGCTTCCGGGTGCCCGGCTCCACCGTGCTGATCCTGCTGACCGGTCTGCAGATCGCCGCCCTGGCGCTGCTCGCCGACCTGATCGTGCGGAGCCGCGCCAGCCCACCTTCCTGATGTATGCACCGCGAGGCTAGTGTGTGTGCATGACGAGACGGACCACGATCGAGCTGGACGAGGGCCTGCTCGCCCGGGCTCGGCTCGCGCTGGGCACCACCACGATGCGGTCGACCGTGGAAGCGGCGCTACGTCGCTGCATCGACGAGCAGCAGGCCGTCGAGGACCGGCGCCGGGCCGCCCGTGCGGACTACGTCGCCCGGCTGGCCGAGCGCGCCGACCTCGACGTGCTCGCGAGCGACCAGATGTGGTCGTGAGCCGGTGGTTGCTCGACAAGAGCGCCGCCGTCCGCCTGGGTGACCCGGTGGTCGCCGAGCAGGTCGCCGGGCTCGGCGCCGGCGTGGCGGTCTGCGACGTGGGCGCTCTCGAGCAGCTGTTCTCGGCCCGGTCGGCGCGGGACTACGACGCTCTCGAAGGGTCCCTGCGGGCCTCGTTCGACTGGTTGCCCGCGCCCGGCGACCTGACCCGCCGGGCCCTCGCCCTGCAGCACGACCTCGCGCACCATCACGGTCTTTGGCACCGGATCCCGATCCCGGACCTGCTGATCGCCGAGACCGCCCTGTCGCACGACGTCGGGGTGGTGCACGTCGACCGGGACTTCGACCGGATCGCCGAGGTGCGGCCGTTGCGAAGCCGTCGGCTGAGGACGTCGTGATCCTGCACCGGAGAGTAACCGGATTGTTACCGGTTGTGTGTGACGCCTGTGGTTAGTGTGACGGACCCCTGTGATTCCCAGCCCGAGGTGCCGCACATGACCGTCCGTTCCCGCACGTCCTGGGTCGCGCTCGGCGCCCTGCTGACCGCTGGTCTCGCCGGCATCGTCGGCTCGGCGGCGCCCGCCGAGGCTGCCGGTTCTGCTGCGGCCAAGACCACCGACGAGCTGTATCCGCGGCCTGCCAGCGGGGTCTACCGGCTCGACGGGCACGGCTGGGGCCACGGTCGCGGCATGTCGCAGTACGGCTCGCGCGGCGCCGCCCAGCTCGGCAAGAACGCGGACGAGATCACCTCGACCTACTACCCGAACACCCAGAAGGGATCGGCGCCCAACACCCCGATCCGGGTGCTGATCGACACCGACGACGAGGTCGACACCAAGGTCGAGCCGCAGGAAGGGCTGTTCTGGGAGGACCAGGCCTCCGGCGTGAAGGTCGGGCTGCCGGTCGGGCCGACCGCCTGGCGCACCGTGGCCACCGACGGCGTGCTGCTGCTGCAGAGCACCGAGGACGGCAGCGTGTGGACGACTCAGGCGGTCCCGGGCGGGGCGACGACCTTTCAGGGACCGACCCGTTTCTATCGGGCCGGTCAGACCGTGCGCGTCGACCTGCCGGGCAACATCTGGCGCGACTACCGCGGGTCGGTCTTCTCCGTGCGCACCGCGCAGGCCAACCTCGCGACCGTCGTGCACCTGTCGCTCGAGGACTACCTGCGGGGCGTCGTGCCGCGCGAGTCGCCCGCCTCCTGGGAGCCCGAGGCGCTGAAGGCTCAGGCCATCGCCGCGCGCAGCTACAGCGTCAACAAGCGGGACCGGGTCAACGGTTCCGGCAACGCCGACATCTGCGACACCACCGCCTGCCAGGTGTTCGGTGGCACCCGCGTCAAGGCGGCCAACGGCACGGTCACCGAGCTGGAGCCGGCCAGCACCAACACCGCCGTCGCGGCCACTGCCGGTGTCGTACGCACCTACAACGGCAAGGCGATCCTCGCTGAGTTCAGCAGCAGCAACGGCGGGTTCTCCGTCGACGGCGGCACCCCCTACATGGTGGCCAAGGCCGACCCGTGGGACGCGGTCTCGAACAGCAGCGTCACCAGCTGGGTGGCCAACCTGCCGGTCAGCGTGCTGGAGCAGCGCTATCCGGAGCTCGGCTACCTGACCGGGCTGCGCATCACCTCCCGCGACGGCAACGGCGAGTGGGGCGGCCGGGTCGGCACCGTCGTGCTCGAGGGGATCAAGGACGGTGCGCTGACCCAGGTCGCCAGCTCGGGGCGCGAGGTCTACCTCGCCCGCACCTGGCCGGCGGTCAAGGACGGGCTCAAGCACCAGTGGTGGAAGCCGCGGGCGCAGGCGCCTGCCCCGACCCCGACCCCGACCCCGGACCCCACGCCCGCGCCGGACCCGACGCCGACGCCGGACCCCACACCCGCGCCGGACCCCACCCCGCCGGGACGGCTCGACCCGTTGGTCCGGTCCACCGACCTGGCGTGCCCGCCCGGCGCGGTCCTGTCCGCCGGCTTCGCCGACGTGCCGGCCAGCAGCGTGCACGCCGGCTCGATCGACTGTCTGGTCTGGTGGGGCGTGGCCCAGGGGCGCAGCAGCACCTCGTACGCCCCGGCCGGGACCGTGACCCGGGCCCAGATGGCGACGTTCGTCGCCAACACGATCACCCAGTCCGGTGGCACGCTGCCGGCCCCGAGCAAGGACTGGTTCGGCGACGACGCCGGCAGCCGCCACCAGGGCAACATCAACGCCCTGCGCGAGGCCGGCATCGTCGGCGGGCGCGCCGACGGCAGCTATGGCCCGGACGCGCCGGTCTCCCGCGAGGCGATGGCGGCGTTCCTGGCCCGCGCCGTCGCCTACCGCACCGGCGCACCGCTGTCGGTGCGTGGCGACTACTTCGCCGACGACGCGGCCAGCGTGCACCAGGCCGACATCAACCGGATCGCTGGAGCGGGGATCACCGCCGGCAGCAAGGGTCGCTACGGTCCCGGCCAGGTGGTCACCCGCGATCAGATGGGCAGCTTCCTGGCTCGTACGCTCGACCTGTTCGTCGCCGGCGGTCAGGCCGAGCAGGTGCCGCCGAGCACCCGACCGGCGCCGCTCCCTGCCTGAGCCGCGGATCGCCTTCCTGCTCGAGCAGTGCCTGGCGCCGGTCCCTGGCGGCACCGGGCGCTACAGCCGCGAGCTGTCCCAGGCGCTGGCGCGCACCGGTCCGGTCGACGGCGTGGTCGCTCTCCACCGGGACATCACGGCCGCGCACGTCCCGGGTGTGCGAGGACCACGCCGCCTCCCGCTGGGTCATCGCGCCCTGACCGCCGCGTGGGAGCGTGGGACCGGGCCCGGGGTGGGGGGCGACCGCGAAAGCGTCGTGCTGGCCCCGACCCCGCTCGCACCTCCCCGTCGAGGTCGGCGGCTCGTGGTCGTCGTGCACGACGCCGTGCCGTTCACCCATCCGTCGACGCTGACCCCGCGCGGGGTCGCCTGGCACCGACGGGCCATCGCCCGCGCGGCCGACGAGGCCGACCTGGTGCTGGTGCCGACCGCTGCCGTCGCGGACGAGCTGGCGCAACACCTGGAGCTGCCGCGCGTCCTGGTGGTCGGGGAGGGGGTGAGCGCCGACCTGGCAGTCCCGCCGGACGCCGACGGGCGCGCGGTCGCGCTCGACCTGCCCGAACGCTTCCTGCTCGTGGTCGCGACCCTGGAGCCGCGCAAGGGGCTGTCCGAGCTGGTCGCGGCCCTGCCGCACGCCACCGACCTGCCGCTGCTGGTGGTCGGTCAGCGCGGCTGGGGCCACGTGCCGCTGGCGGGTGACCAGGTGCGGCTGCTCGGTCGGGTGCCGGACGCGGACCTCGCTGTGCTGCTGCACCGGGCCGAGGCGCTGGTGGTGCCGAGCCGGTCCGAAGGGTTCGGCCTGCCGCTGCTGGAGGGCATGGCGGCCGGGGTGCCGGTGCTGACCAGCGACGCGCCGGCCCTGGTCGAGGTGGCCGGTGGGGCTGCGCTGGCCGTCCCCCTGGACGACCTGGTCGACGGGCTGCGGACGATCCTCACCGACGAGGTGCTGCGCGCCCGGCTCCGGAGCGACGGCCCCGTGCGGGCGGCCGGGTTCACCTGGGACGACGCCGCCGCGCGCGTTCGGCAGCTGATGGACGATCTGCAGGACACTCCGTAAGACTCGTGGCGGGACCCTTGAGAGGACTAAGGTCACACCGTGCCCCGGGACCTCTGCTGACCGCGCCCCGCGTCCTGGTCGACGCCACCGCCGTGCCGACCGACCGCGGCGGCGTCGGGCGCTACGTCGACAACCTGGTCGGTGCCCTCGCCCGCACCGACACGCCGCTCGCGATCGTCTGCCAACGCGCCGACGCCGAGCGCTACGGCCGGCTCGCCCCGGAGGCCCGCGTCGTCCCGGCCCCGGCGGCGGTCTCGCACCGTCCGCCGCGCCTGGCCTGGGAGCAGACCGGGCTGCCGATGGTGGCCGGGCAGGTGGAGGCCGAGGTCATCCACTCCCCGCACTACACGATGCCGCTGCGCGGGGGTCGGCCGGTCGTCGTCACGCTGCACGACGCGACCTTCTTCACCGAGCCCGACATGCACACCACCGTCAAGGGAACCTTCTTCCGCTCGGCGACCAAGACCGCGCTGCGTCGCGCCACCCGCTGCATCGTGCCGAGCGAGGCGACCAGGAACGAGCTCGTCCGGGTCGCCGATGCCGACGAGGCCACCGTCGACGTCGCGCTGCACGGGGTCGAGGGTGCCGCGTTCCACCCGCCGCCGGAGGCGGAGAAGGAGCGCGTACGCGCCCGCCTCGGCCTGGCCGGCCGCGACTACGTCGCGTTCCTGTCCACGCTGGAGCCGCGCAAGAACGTGCCGGGCCTGATCCGCGGGTGGGTGCAGGCGTGCGAGGGCCGCGAGGACCCGCCGACGCTGGTGCTCGCCGGCGGCGCCGGCTGGGACGACACGATCGACGTCGCCGTCGCCGAGGTGCCGAGCCACCTGCGGGTCGTGCGTCCCGGCTACCTGCGGCTGGCCGACCTGCCGGGTTTTCTCGGCGGTGCGCTGCTGGTCGCCTACCCGTCCTTCGGCGAGGGCTTCGGCCTGCCGGTGCTCGAGGCGATGGCCTGCGGCGCCCCGGTGCTGACGACTCGGCGCCTCGCGCTGCCCGAGGTCGGGGGCGACGCGGTCGCCTACACCGAGCCCGACCCGGCCTCGATCGGGACGGCGATGTCGGCGCTGCTGGACGACCCGGTCCGGCGCGCCGAGCTGGCCGACGCCGGCTATGCCCGCAGCCTGGACTTCACCTGGGACGCCTGCGCCCAGAAGCACGTCGAGACCTACGCGCGGGCGGCCGCAGCGGCGTCGTGAGCGCCGTGAACGCAGAGGGTGTCGTGAGCGCCGTGAACCCAGACGCGAACGCAGACGGTGGCGTGCGTCCTGCCCGGGTGCGCCTCGTGGTCGTCACCTACAACCCCGGGGACGAGCTGGCGGCGTTCCTGTCCAGCCTGCGGACGGCGACCACCCAGGCGTACGAGGTGGTGCTCGCCGACAACGGGAGCACCGACGGCGTGCCCCAGGCAGCGGCTGACGGGCACGACCCGGCCGTGACCCTGCTGGAGACCGGCGGCAACCTGGGCTACGGCAAGGCGGCGAACCTGGGCGCGAGCGGCGCGGCCACCGACTGGGTCGTGGTCGCGAACCCCGACGTGCGGTGGCGGCCGGGCGCGCTGGACGCCCTGCTCGAGGCGGGGGCGCGCTGGCCGGGGGCCGGCTGCCTCGGGCCGGCGATCGTCACCGGCGGCACGACCGGCGCGGAGCAGCTCTATCCCTCCGCCCGCGCCTTCCCGACGCTCGGCCGCGGCACCGGGCACGCCCTGGCGGGCTGGTGGTGGCCGGGCAACCCGTGGACCCGCTCCTACCGCGCCGAGGCCGGGGCGCCGGTCGAGGGGACCGTCGGCTGGCTGTCCGGCTCGCTCATGCTGCTGCGCCGCGAGGCCTTCACCGCGGTCGGCGGGTTCGACCCGACCTACTTCATGTTCTGCGAGGACATGGACCTGTGCCGACGGCTCGGCGAGGCCGGCTGGACCAACGTCTACGTCCCGACGGCCGTGGTCGAGCACACCGGGGGACACTCCTACCAGCACGACCCGCGACCGATGCGGAAGGCGCATCATCGATCGCTGTATACCTACCTCTCCCGGCAATATCCCCGTCCGTGGCAGGCTCCTCTGCGCGGCGCCCTGGCCGCAGGCCTGGCCGCCCGCTACCTGCTCGCCGCCCGGGTCCCGGCCGCCGGTGAAGGCGCCGCACCGACCCGCACCGCCGACCTGCTGGAGGACTCGTGAGGCACGCCCTGATCCTGGCCGGTGGCAGCGGCACCCGGCTCTGGCCCTACTCCACCAAGGACGTCCCGAAGCAGCTCGTCCCGCTGCTGGCCGGCCGGTCGCTGCTGGACGTCGCGGTCGAGCGGGCCACGGCCGTCGTGCCTGCCGAACGGGTCTGGCTCGGCGCCGGCGAGGGTCTGCGCGAGGCGGTCCAGGCGGTCGCCGGGCTGCACCCCGACCGACTGATCATCGAGCCGTCCGGTCGCGACACGCTGCCCGCCGTCGCGCTCGGCTGCGCCACCATCGCCGCCGCCGACCCGGACGCGGTCGTCGCGGTGCTCACCGCCGACCACCTCATCGAGCCGCTGGCCGACTTCGCCGCGACGCTCGAGGCGGCGTACGCCCTGGCCGAGGCCCGCGCCGACGCCCTGGTGACCTTCGGCGTCGTTCCGGACCACCCGGCGACCGGGTTCGGCTACCTGGAGCTGCGCGAGGAGATCTCCGGGGCCGCCCGTCGGGTCGTGCGCTTCCGGGAGAAGCCGGACCTGCAGAGCGCGCAGCAGTTCGTCGCAGACGGGTCGCTCTGGAACTCCGGGATGTTCGTCTGGCGCGCGTCCGCCCTGCTGGCTGCGGTCCGGGACTTCGCGCCGCAGACCGCCGAGCTGGTCGACCGGGTCGTGGCCGGTGACGCCGCGGCCTGGGACGACATCGAGCGGCAGAGCGTCGACTACGGCGTGATGGAGCCGGCCTCGCAGTCGGACGCGTTCGTGGTGGCCGCGCTCCCGCTCGCCGCCCGGTGGACCGACGTCGGGTCCTGGACGGCGTACGGCGACGCGCTCGGTCGTGACGCCGACGGCAACGCGGTCGGCGGCGACACGGTCCTGCTGTCCGGCACCCGTGACTGCGTGGTCGCGTCGTCGCAGGACGGTCATCTGGTCGCGCTGGTCGGCTGCGAGGGCCTCGTCGTGGTGCACACTGCCTCCGCCACCATGGTGGTGCCCGCCGACCAGGCGCAGCGCGTCAAAGAGCTGCACGGACTCGTCAACGCCCAGCACCCGCACCTCGCCTGACAAGGACCCCCATGACCGACCCGTACGACCCCGCCAACCGCCCGCCGCCCAAGCTGGACAAGCGGCCGCAGACGGGCCCTGCCTCCGGGTACGAGCCCCCGCCCGGTTATGGCCCGCCGAGCGGGTATGACCAGCAGCCCCCGTCCTACGGTGCGCCGGCCGGCTACCAGGGCCAGCCCCCGCCCGGTGGCTACGGCGCGCAGAAGAAGAACGGGTTCGGCGTTGCGGCCCTGGTGCTCGGTGTCTTGTCCCTGGTCTTCTTCTGGACCGGGATCGGGGGGCTGGTCTTCGGCGGGCTGGCCCTGGCCTTCGGCATCCTCGGACGCAGACGGGTCAGCCGCCAGCAGGCCGACAACGGCGGGGTCGCGCTGGCCGGGCTGATCACCGGGGCGCTGGGCCTGCTGCTCGGCCTGGTCATCGTGATCGTGGCGATCGTCGTCTTCGCCCGCGGGGACTTCTCCTCTCTGACGGAGTGCTCGAACGCTGCGACGACCCAGGCCGATCTGGACCAGTGCGCCCAGGACTTCGGCAACAGCTTCAGCAACTAGCCGCACAAGACAGGACCGACGCGTGACCGCAGCATCGTGACCTCGACCCCCGTCCGGGCCGAGCCGTCCGCCGAGACGACCTGGCGTCCGACGCACCCGGTCGACGTACGCCGGACCCTCGGCCCGCTGCGACGGGGCGCGGGCGACCCGACGATGCGGATCGACCGCGAGAACGGCGCGGTGTGGCGCACGGTCTGTGGCGCCACCTACCGGGTCACCCAGCGGGGCCCGCACGAGATCACCGTGCAGGCGTGGGGTCCGCAGGCCGAGCAGGTCGTCGCCGGCGTCCCGGACCTGCTCGGTGGGCGCGAGCCCGACGAGGGGTTCGAGCCGCGGCACCCCCGCTTGATCGACGCGCACGCCCGCAACCCGGGGATCCGGGTGGCCCGCACCAGCCGGGTGATGGAGGCGCTCGTCCCGTCGGTGCTGGAGCAGAAGGTGACCGGCAAGGAGGCGTTCGCGGCCTTCCGGACGCTCGTGCTCCGGTTCGGCGAACCCGCCCCCGGACCTGCGCCGGCCGGGATGCGTCAGCCGCCGACCGTCGAGGCCTGGCGACGGGTGCCGAGCTGGGAGTGGCACCGCGCCGGCGTCGACCCGAAACGCTCCCGGACGATCTGCGAGGCGACCCGCTACGCCGCCCGGATCGAGGAGGCGGCGACGATGAGCCCGGTCGCCGCGGCGGCCCGGCTCTCGGCGCTGCCGGGGATCGGCGTCTGGACGGTCGCCGAGATCGCGCAGCGGGCGCTCGGGGACGCAGACGCCTTGTCGGTCGGCGACTACCACCTCTCGGCGTACGTCGGGTGGGGACTGTGGGGCCGTCCGTTCGACGACGCGGAGATGGTGGACAAGCTCGAGCCCTGGCGGCCGCACCGCTATCGCGTGGTGCTGCTGCTGCAGGCCAGCGGGTTCGTCAAGCCCCGCTTCGGGCCGAGGCTGACGGTGCAGGACCACCGACGGCACTGACGTCCCTGGCGGGCGTCGGTCCCGCCGTACGCTCGACCGGTGCCGCTGACGCCCCTACGAGACCACGACCCGGAGACCCTCGGGCCGTACGACCTCATGGGCCGGCTCGGGCAGGGCGGGATGGGCACGGTCTATCTAGGGCTCGATGAGCAGCAGCGGGCGGTCGCGGTCAAGGTGCTGCGCGACGGGCTCGACGACGACGTCGGCGGCCGGGCGAGGTTCGAGCGTGAGCTGGACGCGCTGCAGCGGGTGCGCGGCCCGCACCTGGTCGAGGTGCTCGGCGGCGACGTCGGCTCACGGACGCCATGGATCGTCACGCGGTTCGTCCCCGGTCGACGCCTGGACGAGGTCATCGAGGCCGGGGGACCGCTGCCGGAGGCTGCACTGCGCCGGCTGGCGGACGGGCTCGCGCAGGGTCTGCACGTGCTGCACCAGGCGGGCGTCGTGCACCGCGACCTCACGCCCGGCAACGTGCTCATGGTCGGTGACGAGCCGCAGATCATCGACCTCGGGCTGGCGGTGTTCGCTGACTCTGCCTTGACCCGCACCGGGCTGCTGCTCGGCACCGCCGGCTACCTCGCGCCCGAGCAGGTCGTCGACGGTTCCTGGTCGCGCGCGGTCGACGTGCACGCCTGGGGTGCGGTGGTCGCCTACGCGGCGACCGGGCGGCCGCCGTTCGGCTCCGGCCGACCGGACGCGGTGCTCTACCGGGTCGTGCACGACGCCCCGGACCTGTCCGGCGTGCCCGAGATGCTGCGCGGGCTGGTCGCGGCTGCGCTGGACAAGGACCCGGCCCGACGGCCGACGCCCCAGCAGCTCGGCGCAGGGCTCCACGAGCTGCCCGAGCTCGTCGGTGTCGTCTCGGGGCCGCAGCCGGCGCACGCGGCGTCGGCGGACGCCGTGTCGGCGGCCGGGCCGCTGACCGGCCTGCCGACCGACGAGGCCGACCTCACTGCGTTGCTCGGTCCCGAAGCCACCTCGGTGCTCGCCGACCACCGGCCG
>JBBSTI010000085.1:0-14803 GCA_038236005.1 Mycobacteriales bacterium
TGACCACCCGGGCCTGTGCGGTCGGGGGGACGATCCGGGTGGCGCCGACGACCAGCTTGTACGTCAGCCCCGGCACGCTGCGCGACCGTCCCCTGGCCAGGTCCGCGAGCCCGGTCGCGACGACCGTGTCGGCGTCCAGCCACAGCCGCTCCGGCACCCCGGTGACGTCCATCTCGGCGCGGGCGTGAAACTCCGTACGGGTGAAGCCCGGGCACAGCGCCAGCACCTGCACCCCACGATCGGCGTACTGCAGGTGCAACGACTCGCTGAAGTTGGTCACCCACGCCTTGCTCGCGCTGTAGGACGCCCCGCGCGCCCCGGGCGCGAAGCCCGCGACGCTCGAGACGTTCAGCACCGCACCGGACCCGCGCGCCAGCATCGGCCCGACCGCCGCGTGGGTCAGCCGCATGACCGCGCGGACGTTGAGCCGCAGCAGGTGCTCCTCCGCGTCGACCTCGGACTGCTCGAAGGCCCCCGGGTTGCCGAGCCCGGCGTTGTTGACCAGCAGGTCGACCCCCTGCGCGCACCGGGCCTCGACCCGGGCGCACCCCTCGTCGGTCGCCAGGTCGGCGACCAGCACCTCGACGGTGCCGGGCAGCGAGGCCGCCATGGCCGAGAGGCGGGCCTGGTCGCGGGCGACGACCACGAGGTCGTCCCCCCGGGCGGAGAGCTGACGGACGAAGGCGGCACCGATCCCGGCGGTCGCCCCGGTGACGAGGGAGGTGGTCATCGCCCCATCCTGCCGTCCCGGCCCGCATCGAGCCCCGTCGGTCAGGCCAGGCGGCGTGCGGCCGCGGACGGCACGGCCAGGTAGAACGCCGGCTCGTGGTGGCCGGCGAGGGCGGCGGCCTCCTGCACGCGGACGCGGACCGTCTCGACCCGATCGGCCTCGACCAGGGCGATCGCGGAGCCGCCGAACCCGCCCCCGGTCATCCGGGCCCCGAGCGCACCGGCCTCGACCGCCGCGGCGACCGCGCCGTCCAGCTCCGGGCAGGAGACCTCGTAGTCGTCGCGCAGCGAGGCGTGCGACGCGGTGAGCATCGGCCCGATCGCGGTCAGGTTGCCCGACCGGAGCATGTGCACCACGGCACGCACCCGGGAGGTCTCGGTGAGCACGTGGCGCACCCGCCGGCGAACCGTCTCGTCCTCGATCCGGTCGAGCACCGCCAACCCCGAGTAGAAGGGCTCGGCGTACGCGGTCAGGTGCCGCACCCCGAGCACGCGGGCGGCCTGCTCGCACGCCGCCCGACGCTCGCCGTACTCGCCGCCTGCGTGGGAGTGCCGCACCCGGGTGTCGATCACCAGCAGCACGAGCCCGGCTTTCTGCAGCCGCATCGGCACCTGCGACACCGAGTCGTCGGACGTCTCCAGCAGCAGCGCGTGGCCCGCGCGGGCACGCAGAGACGCCGCCTGGTCCATCCCACCGGTCGGGGCCCCGGCCACGTCGTTCTCCGCGCGCACGCAGGCTGCCGCCAGGGCGGAACGCCCGTCGTCGTCGGTGGGCAGCCCGGCGAGGTCGGCCACGGCGATCGCGACCGCGCACTCCAGGGCAGCAGAGCTGGACAGACCGGCCCCGATCGGCACGGTCGAGGTGATCACGGCCTCGAGGCCCACGGCGGCCCCGGACAGCGGCAGCCCGGCCTGACCCAGCGCCCACAGCACCCCGGCGGGATAGGACGCCCAGCCACGTGGCGCGCCAGGACCGATCTCTGACAGCTGGCCGGACCAGCGGCCGACCACCCCGCCGGCGCGGTCCAGGGAGGTCAGGTGCACCGCGCGGTCCTCGCGACGCCGGAGCGCCACCAGCGTCACCTGAGGCAGCGCGATCGGCAGCACCGGGCCGCCGTTGTAGTCCAGGTGCTCGCCGATCAGGTTCACCCGCCCGGGGGCGGCCCAGATCCCCTCGGGCTGCCCTTCGTAGGTCTCGGTGAAGGCCGTCCTCAGCGTGTCCAGGTCGGCCTGCGACGGGCCGGTCACGACGCGACGGTCCGCAGCCGGTGGGCGATGGCCTCCGGGGTGGTGTCGTTGACCCAGGCCCCGGCGCCCGACTCCGAACCGGCGAGATACTTCAGCTTGCTGGGGGACCGCATGATCGAGAACAGTTGCAGGTGCAGACGACCGAGCTCCCGGCCGGCGCCGACCGGCGCCTGCTGCCAGGCGGCGATGTAGGGCAGCCGGGCCACCCCGTCGAAGTAGCGGTCCATCCGCCCGAGCAGCTCGCGATAGACCACCGCCAGCTCGTCGCGCTCAGCGGCGTCCAGGGCAGCGAGGTCGGGCACGTCGCGGTGCGGCGCGAGGTGGACCTCGACCGGCCAGCGGGCGGCGACCGGCACGTACGCGGTCCACCGCTCCCCCGAGAGGACCACGCGGGTGCCGGCCCGGCGCTCGGCCGCGAGCACGTCACCCAGCAGCGAGCCGCCCTGCGCCTGCCGGTGCAGGGCAGCCTGCGTCAGATGCTGGGCGAGGCGCGGGGCGGGCTCGGGGTAGGCGTAGATCTGCCCGTGCGGGTGCGCGAGCGTCACGCCGATCTGTTCGCCGCGGTTCTCGAACGGGAACACCTGGCGCACCCCGGCCCGGGCGGACAGCACCGTGGTGCGGTCGGCCCAGGCCTCGACGACGGTGCGCACCCGACTGACCGGCTGCGAGGCGAGCGACGCGTCGTGGTCGTCGGTGAACACCACGACCTCGCAGGACCCGACCGCGGGTCGCTCGACGAACAGCGGCTCGTCGTCGACCCGGGTGGCGGGCAGCGCAGCCAGCTCGGTGCCGGCCCCGGAGTAGGACGGGAAGCGGTTGTCGAACACGACGACGTCGTACGCGGAGGCCGGGACCTCCCCGGGCTCGGCTCCCGGCCGCGCGGGGCACAACGGGCAGAGATCGGCCGGTGGCTTGTAGATGCGGTCCATCCGGTGCGCAGCGAGGGCGACCCACTCGCCGGTGAGCACGTCGAAGCGCATCGTCGAGCGGGACGCGACCGCCGGCAGCTGCCGGGTGTCGACGAGGTCGCGGACCAGCGTCCCGTCGACATAGCCGGGGGAGTCGTCGTAGTAGTGGAGCGCCCGCCCGTCGGACATGGCGGTGTCGGTCCGTCGTACGCCCTCGGCGACGGACGTCGCGGCCTGCATCAGTGTCACGAGAATCCTTGGTCGGAACGGCTGGGGCTAGCGCTGCGCGGCACGTGGACGACTACGGCTGAGCACGGCTCAGGTAGCGCTGGGCCACGACGACGGCGAGCAGGATCGATCCGCTGACGACCGCCTGCCAGTTGCTGTTGAGGTAGGGGATCTGGTTCAGGACGTTCTGGATCACTCGCAGGAGCAGGACGCCGACGAGCGTGCCGAGCACGGTGCCCGCTCCGCCGGTGAGCAGGGTGCCGCCGAGCACGACCGCGGCGATGGCGTCCAGCTCGGTCCCCACCCCCAGCACCGTGACGCCGGAGGAGATGTAGCTGGCGATGAGGACGCCGGCGAACCCGGCCAGCACGCCGCTGGCGGTGTAGGTGACCAGCTTGGTGCGGGTGACCGGCAGCCCCATCAGCTCGGCCGCGTCCTGCTGGCCGCCGATGGCCAGCACGGTCGGGCCGTACGAGGTGCGACGCAGCAGCAGGGTCCCGATCGCGTACAGGATCACCACGATCCAGATCAGGTTCTTGACCCCCAGGATGCTGCCCTGAGACAGCTGGCGGAACGCGCTGTCGACCGGCACGCGGTAGGTGGTGCTGCCTCCGTCGGAGACCAGCAACGACAGACCGCGGGCGAACAGCAGGCCGGCGAGCGTGACGATGAACGGCTCCAGCCCCCCTCGCGTGATGATCAGACCCTGCACCAGGCCGATCAGGCCGCACACCGCCAGCGGCAGCACGATCGCGACCAGAGTGTTGTACGTCGAGCCGTACGCGGCCAGGATCCCGCCGAGCGCGAAGACCGACCCGACCGACAGGTCGATGCCACCGGTGAGGATGACGAAGGTCTGCCCGAGCGCGATGACCGCGAGGAAGGACGCCGCGACCAGGACGGCGCGGCCGTTGTCCAGGGTCGCGAAGCTGTCGAACCGCAGGCTCGCCACCAGGAGCAGCACCAGCAGCACGACCAGAGCGCCCTGCCGCTGGGCGAGGCCGGCGAACCGTGCCGCCCCGGCCCGGCCCGCCGAGGGCTGAGGTGTCTCAGGGGGCCGGGAAGGCTCGGGGGTCTCGGGCCCGTGGGGCTGAGCCGCCTGCTGCGTCATGAGGACCTCCGACCGAGCTGGACGTAGACGGCGAGCAGCACGATGACCGCCTGGACGATCTGCGCCCACTCGTCGGCCACGTTGCGGGCGACCAGGGTGAAGGTGATCAGCTGGATGAGCAACGCACCGGCGACAGTCCCGAGCACCCGGACCTGGCCCCCGAGCAGGGGCGAGCCGCCGACGACGACGGCGGTGATGGCCGACAGCTCGTACAGCTGGCCCACCCGGGTGGGGTCGGAGGCCTGCAGCCGAGCGGTCACCAGGATCCCGGCGATCGCCGCGAGCAGCCCGGAGACGATGTAGACGGTGGTGAGCACCCGCTTGACCGGGATGCCGGCCAGCGCGGAGGCCCGGGCGTTGCCACCGATCGCGACCAGCTGCCGTCCGGTGGTCGTGCGGCCGACGAACAACCAGACCGCCAAGGCGACCAGGGCGGCGACCAGCACGACGTACGGGACCCCGACGATGCTGCCGCTGCCCAGCTCGCGAAAGCCGGGGTCGCGCACGGTGCGGATCCGGCCACCGATGAGGTTCGCGATGCCGCGCCCGGCAACCAGCAGCGCCAGGGTCGCGACGATGGGTTGCACGCCGACCCGGGCCACGACGGTGCCGGCGAGCGCACCGGTCAGCACCCCGGCGATCATGGCGACCAGGATCGACGGGGCGGTGCCGTAGCCGATGTAGAGCGGGATCAGTGCGGCAGCGATGGCCATCACCGAGCCCACCGACAGGTCGATGCCGCCGGTGCCGATCACCAGTGCCATGCCCATCGCCACCACCACCACCGGGGCGACCTGCAGCAGGTTCAGGCGCAGCGTCGCGACCGAGGCGAAGTTGGGCACGATGAACAGGTCCACGACCACCAGCATCGCCAGGGCGACGTAGACCCCGTTGCGCCGCAGCCAGTCGGCGTCGAGCTGTGGCCGCCGCGACCTGGCCGGATCGGCCCGATCGGCTTGCTGGCCCTGTACGACCGTCTCAGTCACGGTTCTGCTCCGGATCGTTGTCAGGGCTGGTCCGCACGGCGGTGCTCTCGGGCTCGGGGGTGGCGGGCGACCCGCCGGCCAGGGCGCCCATCAGCCTCGACGTCGTCAAGCCCTGGCCGGACAGCTCCGTCACGACCGAGCCGTCGTGCAGCACGACCACGCGATCGCTGCCCTCGACCAGCTCATCCATCTCCGAGGAGATCAGGACGACCGCGAGACCGTCCGCGGCCAGCTCGTCGATGAGGGACTGCACCTCCCGCTTGGCTCCGACGTCGATGCCGCGGGTGGGCTCGTCGAGCAGGAAGATCTTGGGCTCGGTCGCGAGCCAGCGGGCCAGCAGGACCTTCTGCTGGTTGCCGCCGGACAGCTCGCTGACCTTCTGACGGGGCGAGGACGCCTTGATCTGCAGCCGCTCCATGAAGGTCTTCACCACCGCGTCGATCTTCGCGTCGGAGACCACGCCGGCCTTGGACATGCGCGGCAGGATCGCCAGGGCGATGTTGTCGCGCACCGAGAGCCCAGGGACGATCCCCTCGGCCTTGCGGTCCTCCGACAGCAGCGCCATCCCGGCCGCCAGGGACGCCGCGACCGAGCCGGCCTTGACCCGTGCTCCGTCGATCTCGATGTCGGCCGCCTGCGTCGTCAGGTCGCCGTAGACCGCCTTCACGGTCTCGCTGCGTCCGGATCCCAGCAGGCCACCGAGCCCCACCACCTCACCGCGGCGCACCGTGAAGGCGACGTCGTGCAGCTGGTTCTTGACCTGGACCCCGGAGACCGAGAGCACCGGACGGCCGTCACGGGCGTGCGAGTCCCCGAAGTCGGTCGTGCCTTGCTCCTGCACCTCGCTGCTGTCGCGACCGAGCATCAGGGAGACGAGCGAGACCCGGCCGAGATCGGCCATCGGTCCTTCATGGACCGACCGGCCGTCGCGCAGGACGGTGACGTGGTCGCACAGGTCGAACAGCTCGCCGAGCCGGTGGCTCACGAACACCACCGCGACCCCGGAGCGGGTAAGGCCACGGGTGACCTCGAACAGGGTCGCCACCTCTTTGGGCTCCAGCGAGGAGGTGGGCTCGTCCATGATCACCACGCGGCTCTCGGTGGAGACCGCTCGAGCCAGGGCCACCATCTGCTGCACGCCCAGACCGAGGCTGCCGAGCCGGGCGTCGACGTCGACCTCGATGCCGAGGCTCTTGACCAGCGCACGCGCCTGGGTGCGCATCGCCCGCACGTCCATGAGCCCGCGGCGCTTCGGCTCGCGGCCGAGGAAGATGTTGCTGGCCACCGAGAGCAGCGGCACCAGGTTGACCTCCTGATAGACGGTCGCGATGCCCGCGTCCTGCGCCTCGGCTGGCCGGGAGAAGCCGACCGGCGAGCCCAGATAGCTGACGTCCCCCTCGTCCGGGGTGTAGACGCCGGTCAGGACCTTGATAAGGGTGGACTTGCCGGCACCGTTCTCGCCGACCAGGGCGTGCACCTCACCGGCGCGCAGCGTCAGATCGACGCCCCGCAGGGCGTGCACGCCCCCGAAGGACTTGGTCAGGCCCCGAACGGCGAGCACGACGTCGTCGTTCCCGTCGTGCTCGCCGCGCTCATGGTCCCCGCCGTGCGGGATGCTCCGACCGCTCCGTGAGTCTCGACCGGAGCGATCGGAGGACTCCGTCATCCTAGAAGGCGTTGCCGAGCTTGGCCTCGGCGTCGGCCGGGGTGTAGAGGTCGTCGGAGATGATGATGTCCTCCGGGATGGCCTGACCGGCGTAGAAGTCCATCGCGGTCTGGAAGGCCAGCGGCCCGAAGCGCGGGTTGGACTCGACGACCGCGTTGATCTGCCCGTCGACGACGCCCTGGACGGCGTTCTTGGTGCCGTCGATCGAGACGACCTTGATGTCGGTGCCAGGCTTCTTGCCGGCCGCGGTGATCGCGGTGACGGCGCCCAGCGCCATCTCGTCGTTCTCGGCGTAGATCGCGTCGATCTCCGGGTTGGACTGCAGCAGCTGCTCGGTGACCGACTGGCCCTCCTCGCGGGCGAAGTTGCCGGTCTGCTGCGCGACGATCTTCAGGTCGGGCGAGCTGGCCGCCACCTCGTCGACGAAACCCTTGGTGCGCTGGTCGGTCACGTTGTTGCCCGAGGAGCCCAGCAGGATCGCGACGTTGGCCTTGCCGTCGGTCGCCTTGGCCATCTCCTGGGCGGCACGCTTGCCCTGGTCGAGGAAGTCCGAGCCGATGAAGGTCAGGTAGTCGGTGCAGGCGGTGTTGGTGACCTTCCGGTCGATGGTGAGCACCGGCACGCCCTTCTCGCGGGCGGCGGTCAGCGCCGGGTCGAGGCCGTCGGAGTTGACCGGCGCGACGATGAGGAACTGGGCGCCCTGGTTGAGCATCGACTGGATGTCGGAGATCTGCTTCGGCAGCTCGGCGTTGGCGTTGGTGACCAGCAGGTTCTTGACGCCGATCTTCGCGGCCTCGTCGCGGATCGACTGGGTCTCGGCGGCGCGGAAGGCGGCTGCGTCGGGCTCGGACTGCGAGAAGCCGACGATGGCGTCCTTGAGGTCGATCTTCTCGACCCCGCCGTTGCCGTAGGTCTCCAGGGTGCAGCCGTCGGCGGCCGGGTCGACGGACGCGCTGCCGCTCGGCTCAGCAGACTTCACGGTCTGCTGGCCGGCGTCGCTGGCCGCGGGAGTGACGGTGCTGTCCGTGCCGGAGTTGCTGCAACCGGTGACGGCGAGGGCGGCGGCGGCCATCCCGGCGAGCAGGACCTTGCCCCGCCGGTGGCGGGTGAGAGAGAGCTTGGTCACGTGATCTCCTGAGCGACGATGCCGATGGGAACGGCAGGCTCGCCGCTGTCCGTATCGAACATCACCAACCACGATCGCACTACCTCAATCACCTGATGTGAGGTTGCGATCAGGTAACAGACACAAGAACAAGTCGTCCGACCCGGCTGGACAAGATCTGACGCGCCTCGGCGTCCAGCCCGTCGTCCATCACCAGGACACCCACGGCCTCCAGCCGGGCGATGGACGACAGCCCGACGACACCCCACTTGGAAGAGTCCGCGACCACGACGGTCTGCCGCGCGCACGCCATCAAGGCGCGGTCGGTGGCGCACTCCACCAGGTTGGGCGTGGTCAGGCCGGCCCGCTCGTCCACGCCGTGCACCCCGAGGAACAGGTGGTCGACGTGCAGGTCCCGCAGCCCGGCGTCGGCCACCGGGCCCACCAGGGCGTCCGACGGCGTCCGCACCCCGCCGGTGAGCACCACCGAGGAGTTGGGCCGCCCCTGCTCGTGCATCAGCTGGGCCACCGGCAGCGAGTTGGTGACGATCGTCAGGTCGGGCACCGCGGCGAGCGCCCGGGCGACCGCGACCGTCGTGGTCCCGCCGGACAGCGCGACCGAGTCACCGGGGCCGACCAGCGCGGCCGCGGCCGCAGCCACCGCTGCCTTCTGGGACGGGGCGATCGTGGACTTGGCGGCGAAGCCGGGCTCGTCGGCGCTACGACCGTCGACCGACGTCGCACCGCCGTGGACGCGGGCCACCGCACCGCGCCCGGCCAGCTCGGCGATGTCTCGGCGGACCGTCATCTCCGAGACGCCGAGCACCCCCACCAGCTCGGAGACGCGCGCGCCGCCCCGGGACTGCACACGTTCCAGGATCAGCTCCTGGCGTTGTCGAGCGAGCACGTCACCCCTCCGCCCGGCGAGCCGGCCCCGTGCCGACGGAACACCGGATCATCCTGTCATCCTCGACCCCTCGGGCGCACCACCCGCGACGATGTTTCACCCTCCCTGCAGGTCCCGGGCGGTCGCCTTCGCGAGCCTCGACCGGACACCGTTACCACCGACCTCGGCGAGCAGGGCGCGCGGACACCCACCACGACCAGCAGGCTGCGCGCCCTGGACAGGCCGACGTAGAGCATCTCGCGGGCCCGCTCGGCATCCCGGAAACCGTTCACGGCCAGCACCACCACGGGCCGCTCGAGCCCCTTGAACCCGAGAACGTGACCGTAGAAGGCGTGCCCCTCGGCGAAGAAGTCGTCCAGTAGCCGGCCCAGCCGCCCAGCTCGACCGCGTTGCGCTGCTCGAGGTGCCGTTGCTCGGTGGTCAGCAGGGCGATCTGACCGGGCGCGAAGCCCTCCTCCACCAGTGCGTCGACGGCATCGTCGGCCCGGTCCACCGCGTCCTGGACGGTCGCCTCGACGTGGCGCACGGGGGTGCCGGGCAGCCCACGGAACCGCAGCTGCTCGCCGGACAGGCTGCTGAGCAGCTGCGCGGTCGCCTTGGTGTGGCGGATGTTCTCGTCCAGGACGTACGGCGGCAGGTCGATCGGGACCTCACCGTCGCGAGAGAACACCCGTTGCCCCTCGTCCAGGAAGACGAACAGCCCGCCGTGCTCGGGGTCGGCCAGGCGGGCCAGCAGCGACGGCCACCAGAGCTGCCCGAAGTCCAGCGCCATGCCCTGGTCTCCCGCTCGAACCAGCGCGCGAGCCCCCGGCTGTAGCAGACCAGCGCCACCCGCTCACCCCAGTCGGCGAGCCGTCGGGCCTGCTCCAGCGCCAACCAGGACTTGCCCGTGCCGGCGCCGCCGACCCCCTTGAGCCGACGGTGGTGCTTCAACCGGTCCAGCGTGCGTCGCTGGTCCTGGGTCATCTGGTCGGCCAGCGCCCGTTCGGCGTGGCGGTCGTCGGCAGACTCCGGGTCAGCCGGGAAGCAGCGCGTCACGGCTGCTCCGCGTCGACGGCCATCGGCCGGCGGCCGCTCCCGTGGGCGCTGAGGACGGCGGCCACGACGAGCACCATCAGTCCGGCGGCGGTGACGGTGACGGCGAGAGCGAGCATGAGTGCCTCCTGAAAGATCGGTCAGGATCAGTCTCGGCCGGACCGGGCCGCCTCTGGACCCCGCACCCGGTCCGGGATGCCGTCCGCCCGCCGATGCCTCACCGGCTGCACGACCAGACGCGTGAGGGTAGGACGCGAGCCAGCGCGGTAGGGAAGAGCCATGAGCGAAACCCCAGGCACCCCGCCCGTCGCGCCGCTGCGCGAGCCCGCCGGCCCCGGCACCCCGACCGGGGAGCGCGCCGCGTCGCCCGCCGAGCCGCACGAGGGCATCAAGGCCGACGCCAACCCGGAGGTGCAGGGCACCGAGCGTGACCAGTCGACCGGCGTCCCGCGGGCCGGCTCGTCCGGGACGGTCGACACCGGCCCCGGACCCGGCGACGAGCAGCCGGCCCGCGCCCAGGACGGCGGCACGGCCGGCGGGGACGCGCTGGCCGGTGTGACGATGACCGAGGAGGATGCCGCCCAGGCGGTGCCGGGCGACGAGGGTCCCGCGCACGACGGTGAGCGCAAGAACTAGGTCGACTCGGCTCGACCCAGAAGCCGCAGATCGCGGTCAGGCGCGGCTGACGATCCCCTTGACGTACGCCGCCTGGCCGGCGTGCTGCAGCACGTCGACGACCGTGCTGACGAGCCGGGCGGCGACCGTCACGGGCGGGTCATAGCTGTCGTCGATCACCCGGTCGAGGTCGGTCAGCCCGGGCAGGATCTCGGTCGTTCGCGCAGCCACCGCGTCGTAGTAGTCGGCCAGCGCGCTGACCGGGCTGGCCCGGAAAGCACCGACCTGCTCGCTGGTCATCCCGAAGCCGAACCCGCCCTGGCCGCCTTCGCCGCCGGTGAAGGCGTCGGCGAACGCCGGGTAGACATCGTCGGTGCCGGCGAGGTGCGCGAGCTGCACGTCCTGCACGCGGGCGAGGTGCCAGAGCAGCCAGCCGATCGGGTTGGCGTCCTCGGTCGGCCGCGCCTGGGCCTGCTCCTCGGTCAGCCGGTCCACCACGTCATGCACCACCTCCCCGACGCGCTCGAAGCACTGGAGGAGGACGGCCTGCGGGGCGGTGGCGGGCTCGCTCACGGGGCGCTCCTGAGGTGGGTGTCGAAGAAGGTGAGGATGCGACGCTTGGCGTCGGCGGCCGACGCATGGTCATAGCCGACGCCAGCCACCTTGAGCAGCGGCCCGGCCGGCGAGACGGCGGTGAGCCGGTTGATGAACCCGTGTCGGGCATCGGGATACTCGTGGATGTCGGCCACCACCCCGTTCGCGGTGGCCGCCGCCCGCACCTTTTCGGCCGCACCCTTCAGGCTGGTGTCCTTGCCGCCGAAGCTGGCGACGATCGGGCACGCTCCCGCCAGCACCTCGCGCACGTCGTCCGGGACCTGGCCGTAGTTGACGCTCGCCGCCGACCAACCCGGCCGACCGGCGAGCAGCAGCGCGAACCCACCCCCCATGCAGAACCCGATCGTCCCGACCGTGCCGGTGCACCGCTCGTCCGCGGCAAGCGCGGCCCGTACGGCCTCGAAGCGGTCGAAGACCGGGCCCTTCTGCGCGGTGAGCTGCCCGAACGTGCCCTTCAGGCACTGCACGGCGCGCTTGCCGTCGTAGAGGTCCGGGATCACGGTCAGGTAGCCGGCCGCGGCCAGCCAGTCGGCCTGCTCACGCATGTCGTCGCCGAGGCCGAACGCGTCGTGCACGAGCACCACGCCGGGCCAGGGCCCGGGGCAGGTCGGGACGGGCACGGCGACGTAGGCCCCCCGGCTGTCGACGGTGCGGTCGAGCTCGGTCGGCATGGCGCTCCTCGAAGAGGTGGGTCCCGCTCAGCAGGCTGCAGGTGTGCCCTTCCCCGCAGGAGTGCGGGCATACTGCGGCCACGACCCGGGAGGCCCCATGACCGTCACGTCCGGCACGCCCTCGCACGCCTCCGGCACCTCGTCGGTGCCGCTGCTCACCGATACGATCGGCGCGAACCTCGCACGCACGGTCGCGCGCTGGCCGGACCGGGAGGCGCTCGTCGAGGTCGCGACCGGGAGACGCTGGACGTACGCCGAGCTGGCCCGCGACGTGGACGACGTCGCGAAGGCCCTGCTGGCAGCAGGGATCGGCAAGGGCGACCGGGTCGGGATCTGGGCGCCGAACTGCGCCGGCTGGATGATCGTCCAGTACGCGACGGCAACGATCGGCGCCATCCTGGTGACCGTCAACCCGGCCTATCGCACGAGCGAGCTCACCTACGTGCTGCAGCAGTCCGGGATGCGGATGCTCGTCTCGGTCAGGGAGAACGGGGCGAGCGACTACGCCGCGATGATCGAGCAGGTGCGGCCGGACTGCCCCGCGCTGGAGCGGGTGCTGCTGCTCGGCGAACCCGCCTGGGACGCCTTTCTCGAGGTCGAGACCGACCTGGTGCCCGAAGCCCTGTCTGCCGGGGACCCGATCAACATCCAGTACACGAGCGGCACGACCGGGCTGCCGAAAGGCGCCACGCTGAGCCACCGCAACATCCTCAACAACGGCTTCTTCGTAGGCGAGCTGTGCGGCTACTCCGAGCTCGACCGGGTCTGCGTGCCGGTGCCGCTCTACCACTGCTTCGGGATGGTGATGGGCAACCTCGCGGCCACCTCGCACGGGGCGTGCGTCGTCTATCCCGGGCCCGGTTTCGACCCGGCCGCGACGCTCCGGGCCACCGCGGACGAGCGGTGCACCAGCCTGTACGGCGTACCGACGATGTTCATCGCCGAGCTGGCGCTGCCGGACTTCGAGACCTACGACCTCTCGGCCCTGCGTACCGGGATCATGGCCGGCTCGCCGTGCCCGGTCGAGGTGATGAAGCAGGTCCTGGCGACGATGGGGATGTCCGAGGTCTCGATCGCGTACGGGATGACCGAGACCTCACCGGTGTCCACGCAGACCCGCGCCGACGACACCCTGGAGCGACGGGTCTCGACGGTCGGCCAGGTGCACCCGCACCTGGAGGTCAAGGTGGTCGACCCGGTGACCGGGCAGACGGCGCCCCGGGAGGAGGCGGGCGAGCTGTGCACCCGTGGCTACTCGGTGATGCTCGGCTACTGGGAGCAGCCCGAGGTGACGGCGAACGCGATCGACGCCGACGGCTGGATGCACACCGGCGACCTCGCGGTGATGGACGCCGAGGGCTACGTCGCGATCACCGGGCGCATCAAGGACCTGATCATCCGGGGCGGCGAGAACATCTCGCCGCGGGAGATCGAGGAGCTGCTCTACGGCCACCCGGACGTGCTCGACGCCCAGGTGATCGGGGTGCCTGACCCACGGTTCGGTGAGGCCGTGATGGCCTGGGTCCGGGTCCGCGACGGTGCGACCCTGACCGAGGAGGCGGTGCAGGAGTTCTGCGCCGAGCGGATGGCCCGGTTCAAGGTGCCGCGCTACGTCCATTTCGCGGACGCGTTCCCGATGACGGTGACCGGCAAGGTCCGCAAGGTCGTCATGCGCGAGGAGTCGGTCGCCCTGCTCGGGCTGGACTAGCCGCCCTGCTCGGCCGGTTGAGCCCCGTCGTCCGCCGGCTCGGCGTGCACCTTGCGGGAGCCCGGCTCGGACCGCAGCACCCGGAACGCACCGTCGGCCGCCGACACCAGCGGCACGGCGAAGATGGCTCCGGGGATGCCGGCGACCAGGCCCCCCGCCGTCAGCGCGACGGCGACCGCCACCGGGTGCAGCCGCACGTAGCGGCCGACCAGGAACGGCTGCAGCACGTGCGCCTCGATCTGGTTGTCCACCACCAGGACCGCCAGGAACAGCAGCCCGGGACCAAAACCCTGGGTGAGCACCACGACCAGCAGCGCCAGGCCGCCGAAGGCGAACGCCCCGACGATCGGGATGAAGCTTCCGACGAAGATCAGCAGGGCGAGCGGGACCGCGAGCGGCACGTCCAGCAGCAGCAGCAGGCCACCGACGAAGATGCCGTGGAACAGAG
Organism: Mycobacteriales bacterium; assembly: GCA_038236005.1. Taxonomy (GTDB): domain Bacteria; phylum Actinomycetota; class Actinomycetes; order Mycobacteriales; family SCTD01; genus CANKBT01. Next base: position 13,981 of record JBBSTI010000085.1, read on the forward strand.
CGATCACCGTGGTCCCACGGACGAAGCCACCGACCCGCCGCCACGCACGGTGGCCTGCCTCGTTCACCCGCAGCCGGCGCTGCTGCGGCGCGAGCCCGACCAGGAAGCGCCAGATGCCGGCGCCGTCGTACAGGAAGTAGATCAGGAAGAAGATGCCGAGCACCGCCCCGGCCAGCACCTCCACCAGGGTCCGGGCGCCGCTCACCGCGGAGAGCGCCAGGCTGCTGCGGTTGTCGTTCAGGTAGTTGAGCACGTCGTTCTGGATGCGCTCCACGTCGACGTTCGGGCTGCCGGGCAGTCGCTTCACGGCGTCGCCGAGCTGGGTCACGACGCCGTTCGCGTCATCGATGACGCTGGAGGCATCAGCCGCCCCGCGACGCACGACGAACCACCCGAGCAGCCCGATCCCGGCGAGCAGCAGGATCACCGTCAGGAAGGACGCGAGCACCCGGGGCAGCACGTGCCCCAGCAGGTTCTGCAGCGGCTCGAGCAGGGCCGCGAAGAACAACGCCCCGAGCAGGGCGAGCACGAGCAGCGACACCTGGGACAGGACGATCCAGACCACGTAGAAGGCCGCCGCCACCAGCAGCAGCCGCCACGACCAGGCCGCCAGGTCCCGCAGGACCCGGGGAACCGCGGTCGATGACGGGCGCTCGTCCGAGAGCCGCCCGTCCAGGGCCCGCCCGTCCTGCTGGGCCTGTCCCGCCGAACCCCCGGGTCGCATCGTCGTCATCGGTGCCCTCCACGTCCGGCCCCGGGTACCCGTCCGGACGCGACCCCCCCCCCCCCCCGCCCCTGCCCTGGGGGTCTGGGGGCCCGACAA
>JBBSTI010000086.1:0-14741 GCA_038236005.1 Mycobacteriales bacterium
GGCTACTACGCCCAGGAGCACGACACGCTCGACACCGACCGGACGGTGCTGGAGAACATGCGGACGTCCAGCCCGGACCTGCCCGAGCCCGAGGCGCGGCGGGTGCTCGGCAGCTTCTTGTTCAGCGGCGACGTCGTCCACCAGCAGGCCGGCACCCTGTCCGGCGGGGAGAAGACCCGGCTCGCGCTGGCGACCCTGGTCGTCTCCGGCGCCAACGTGCTGCTGCTCGACGAGCCGACCAACAACCTCGATCCGGCCAGCCGGGAAGAGGTGCTGTCCGCACTGTCCACGTACAAGGGTGCGGTCGTGCTCGTGACCCACGACGAGGGTGCTGTGCTCGCGCTGTCCCCCGAGAAGGTCCTCATGCTCCCCGACGGGGTGGAGGACCAGTGGTCCGACGACCTCGCCGATCTTGTCTCCCTGGCTTAAGGAGCCGCTTGTGAACGACACCGACCTGAACCCCCAGACCGACCCGCAGACCGACCAGGCTGAGCTCGCCGTCCTGAGCGAGGAGGACGAGCCGCTCGACCCCAAGACGGCCAAGGCCGTCGCGAAGGCGCTCGCCGAGGCCGACAAGCGCTGTGCCGCTGACCCCGAGCTGGTGCACGGCGACGTGATCGAGGAGCTGGCGCAGAAGGCCACCCTGCTGGTCGCCGTGCCGCTCTGCGAGCAGGGCATGGGCTTCTTGCCCGACACCGTGCGTCAGCGAGTGTTCGCCTCGGAGAACGAGGACAGCTTCCAGCGCGCCGCGGTGGCACGAGAGGAGCGGGAGACCTCGGAGGCCAAGTCCAAGCAGCGCTCCCAGCGCGCCGCGGCCACCCGCGCCAGCACGATCGCTGCCGAGCAGGCCGTGGAGTCGGCCAAGGTGCGCTCGGCGACCTGCCCGGACTGCTTCACCGTCCGCAGCCCCAGCGGCGCCTGCGCCTGCCAGTAGTAGGGCCACGACGTCATGGCGCTCACCCTGGTGGGCAACCCGGAGGACCCGGACCTGCTGTCTCTGCCGTGGTCGGTGCCTCTCGAGCAGTGGCCGACCGAGCACCTGGTGGGCCTGCCCCGCGGGATCTCCCGACACATCGTCCGGTTCGTCAACGTCGGCGCGGCCGTCTACGCGATCAAGGAGATCGGCACCTTCTCCGCTCACCGGGAGTACCAGCTGCTCCGCCGGCTCGACCGGACGAACCTGCCGACCGTCGTCCCGGTCGGGATCGTCGACGGGCGGGAGGGCCCGGACGGTCCGCTCGAACCGGCCCTGATCACCCGGCACCTCAGTTTCTCGCTGCCTTACCGAGCGCTGTTCAGCCAGACGCTGCGTCCCGAGACCGCGTCGCGACTGCTCGACGCGCTCGCCGTCCTGCTCGTCCGCCTGCACCTCGCTGACTACTTCTGGGGTGACTGCTCGCTGTCCAACACGCTGTTCCGCCGCGACGCAGGGGCGTTCGCGGCCTACCTGGTCGATGCCGAGACGATGGAGCACCACGACCGGCTCTCGGAGGGTCGGCGCCTGGACGACCTGCGGATGGCGCGCGTGAACGTGATCGGTGAGCTGATGGACCTCGAGTCCGGCGAGCTGCTGGGCGCGGTCGACCCGATCGAGGTGGGCGACAGCATCGTGGAGCGCTACACCGCACTGTGGGGGGCGCTCACCGGGAGCGAGGTCTTCGCGTCGGGGGAGCGCTACCGCTTCGACGCCCGGGTGCGGCACCTCAACACGCTGGGGTTCGACGTCGACGAGCTCGAGGTCACGACCGGTGTGGACGGCGACCACGTGCGCGTGCAGCCGAAGGTCGTCGATGCCGGCCACCACACCCGACGCCTGCTGCGTCTGACCGGACTGGACGTCGAGGAGAACCAGGCGCGGCGCCTGCTCAACGATCTGGACGGCTATCGCGCTCGCACCGACCAGGACGCGACCGAGGAGGTGCTCGCCCACGCCTGGCTGACCGAGGTCTTCCACCCGGTCCTCATGGCGGTGCCGCGTGAGCTGCGGGCCAAGCTGGACGGGCCCGAGACCTTCCACGAGGTGCTGGTGCACCGTTGGTACCTGTCGGAGGCAGCCGGTCGCGACGTCGGTCTGGACGTCGCGACCAGCAGCTATGTCGACAGCGTGCTGCGCCACCGGCCGGACGAGCGGGCGCTGCTGCTCGGGCTGGACCAGGAACCACTAGCCTGAGACCCGTGTCATCGCCACTGAGGTTCGGGGTCGCCACGTCGGCCTATCAGGTCGAGGGCGCGGTCGCGCAGGGCGGACGTGGCCCCAGCATCTGGGACACCTTCAGCGGCCGGCCGGGTACGGTGCTCGACGGCACCGACGGCTCGGTGGCCTGCGACTCCTACCACCGTGGGGCCGAGGACCTGGCGCTGCTCACCGAGCTCGGGGTGGACTCGTACCGCTTCTCGATCGCCTGGCCGCGGGTGCAGCCGGACGGTTCGGGAGCGATGAACGCCGAAGGGCTCGACTACTACTCCCGGCTCGTGGACGACCTGCTCGGCGCTGGCATCGCGCCGCTCCCGACGCTCTACCACTGGGACCTGCCGCAGCCGCTCGAGGATGCCGGAGGATGGCCCTCGCGGGACACCGCCGCGCGGTTCGCCGACTACGCGGCCCTGATGGCCGGCGCACTGGGCGACCGGGCCACCACCTGGTCGACCCACAACGAGCCGTGGTGCACAGCCTTCCTGGGCTACGCCGCCGGGGTGTTCGCCCCCGGTCGGCGGGAGCCCGCCAACGCCTACCTGGCCGCCCACCACACGTTGCTCTCGCACGCGCTCGCCGCCGACGCCATGCACGCGGTGGCGCCGGCACTGCAGGTCGGCATCGTGCTCAACCTCTACGACGTCCGGACCGAGCCCGGCGCGGACCCGAAGGCCGCGATCGTCGTGGATGCCGGGCAGAACGGGCTGTGGCTGGACGCGCTCTGTCACGGCCGCTATCCCGAGGTCCTGACGTCAGGCGATCTGCTCCCGACGGGTGCTCCGTTGGCTGGGCTCGACGACGACCTGGCCTACATCCACGGGTCGGCGCAGTGGATCGGGGTCAACTACTACACCCCCTACCGGGTCGGTCCGTCCGGCTCGGGGGGCGGGGTCGGGCAGGACACCGACGCCTTCCCGGGAGCACCGCCCTTCACCTTCGCGCCCCGACCGCCGCTCACGGCGATGGGCTGGGAGGTTGACGCCGCCGGCCTCGAGCAGGTGCTCGCCCGGGTGGCAGCCGCTGCCCCTGGGACGCCGCTGAAGGTGACCGAGAACGGCGCTTCGTTCCCGGACGTGCTGCAGCCGGACGGCACGGTGCAGGACGACGACCGGATCGCCTACCTCACGGAGCACCTCGCAGCCGTGGACCGCGCTCGCGCGGCGGGCGCCCCGGTCGAGGACTACGTCGCGTGGTCGCTGCTCGACAACTTCGAGTGGGCTCAGGGCTACACCCAGACGTTCGGCCTGGTGTCGGTCGAGCCGGGCACCCTGCGCCGGGTGCCCAAGGCCTCCTACTCCTGGTATGCCGCCCACCTGAGGTCGCGACGGGGGTGAGCCCGTCCGCCGATCGGCCCGTCGTGCGGATCGGTGGCGCCTCGGAGGGCCCCGGAGAGAGCCTCGAGGCGGCGCCGCGACGGCTGCCGCACGCGGTGGTCACCGTGCTGGTGGTGCTGGCGCTGCTCGTGATCACCGCTGTGGTCGCGGACGGGCCGTGGCGCAGGCACGAGGCCGGTCAGCTCGCTGAACGGGCGGCAGCAGCGCAGCGGAGCATCGACTTCACCGATCGGCGGATCGCCGGGACCGTCCAGTACGCCTCGCCGCAGCTGACGTCGGCCGCCGCCTCTCCCGGGGTGCGCGCCGACCTGCAGCGCCTGGTCCGCGAGGCTGCGGCGGGCCGGCTCCAGCCCCTGCGCGAGCGTCGCGCTGCGGTCGCTGCCACCCGGGTGGCCCCGTGGCACGGCGACGAGCTGCGTGCCCGGTCCGCCACGCTCGACTACCTCGACGAGCGTCTCCGTCTGCTGGAAGCCGTCTCGATCGACCTCAGAAAGCTGTACGAGCCCACCCCCGACCTCGTCGTCCTGCGTGGCGAGGCCGCCGACGCACTGTCCATGATCGCTAGGACCGGTCCGGTCTCGCGCTCGTCCGGCCTCACCTCGCCGTGATGGCGAGCGGGGCACCGACCGGACCGGTCGTGCCCCCCAGGCGCAGCGACGTCGGGAGCGTGATCACGCGCCGCTCTCCTGAGGACGCCGCTGTGCCCGCAGACCCGCGGAGCACGTCGACGAGCAGCTGTGCCGCCGCCTCGCCCTGCTCAAGGACGGGTTGCGCCATGGTGGTGAGGTCGTGGGTGATGGCGACGTCGTGCCCGTCGATCCCCATCACGGACAGCTGTTCCGGGACCTGGAGACCGCGACGACGCAGCTCACGCAGCACGCCCATCGCCATCTCGTCGGAGGACGCCAGGATCGCGGACGGAGGGGACGCCCGGTCCAGGAGGTCCTCGACCGCGTCCATCCCTCCCGTCACGGTCCAGTCGGCCACCTGGTCGCCGGCGGCGTCCGGGGACAACCCAGCCCTCACCAGCGCTCGGCGCACCCCCCGGGCGCGGTCGACCGAGGTCGCGAGGTGCACGTCGGCGCGCTGGTCCCCCCCCAGGTAGGCGATCCGGCGGTGGCCGAGCTGCAGAAGATGGGTCATGGCGGCGTCCGCGGTGGCTGCGTCGTCGATGCGGACCAGGTCCCAGCCACCGACGTCGACGCCGACGGTGACGATCGGCACGTTCAGGCGCCCGAGCATCGAGACTTCGTCAGGGCGCAGGTCGCAGGAGACGATCACCATGGCGTCCAGCCGCTTGTGCAGCCGTTCCAGGTCGAGCAGAACCCCGCGGTGCGAGCCGGTGCCGACGTTGAAGAGCAGCACGTGCAGGTTGCACTCCCGCAACCGGCGCTCGATGCCGTCCAGCACGTGGGAGAAGAACCATCGCGAGAGGAAGGGCACCACGACCCCGACCACCCCCGTGCGTCCGCTGGCGAGGCTGGCGGCGGCAGGTGAGGCGACGTAGTGCAGCGTGGCCGCCGCATGCAGGACGCGGTCCCGGGTCGGGACGCTGACCCGGTCGACCCCGCGCAGCGCCCGGGACACGGTCGCGGTCGAGACCCCGGCCAGGGCAGCGACGTCGTGGATGCTCGTCACGACGTCGCCGCCCTGCCGGGCATGCCGTTCCCCTAGCCCTTGAGCCCGCCGGCCAGCAGACCGCGGACGAAGTAGCGCTGGAGGGAGAGGAAGACTGCGATCGGCACGATGATCGACACGAAGGCACCGGCGGCCAGCAGGTGCGGCGAGCTGCCGAGCGTGCCCTGCAGGTTGAAGATCCCGACGGTCAACGGGTTGGTGTTGCTCCCGGTCGAGAACGTCAGGGCGACCAGCAGGTCGTTCCACACCCAGAGGAACTGGAAGATGCCGAACGCGGCGAGGGCCGGCGTCAGCAGCGGCAGCAACACGCGGAACAAGATCTGCACGTGGCCGGCCCCGTCCATGCGGGCAGCCTCGATCAGCTCCCGCGGGATCTCACGCATGAAGTTGTGCAGCAGGAAGATCGCCAACGGCAGAGCGAAGATCGAGTGCGCCAGCCAGATGGTGGCGAAGCTGCCCGCGATGCCGGCCTGCACGTAGAGCTTCAGGAGCGGCAGCAGGGTCACCTGGATCGGCACGATCTGCAGGGCGAAGATCACCACGAACAGAAAGCTGCGCCCCTTGAAGTCGATCCAGGCGAAGGCATAGGCCGCGAGGGCAGCCAGGACCAGCGGGATGACGACAGCCGGGATGGTGATGACGAACGAGTTGATGAAGAAGCTGCCAAGGTTTCCGGTGCGCTCACCGAAGATGGTCTGGTAGTTCTCGAACGTGACCTGGGGGTCGGTGAAGAAGGTCCACCAGCCGGTGGTCTTGGCCGCCCGCTCCGGCCGGATCGACGTGACCGCGAGACCGAAGGTCGGCAACGTCCAGAGCACGGCGATGACGAGGGCCGCCAGCGAAGCACCGGGACGCGACAGGGTGCGCTTCGCCCGGTCGGTGGCCTTGAGCGGCGGTTCATCGGCATCAACGTTGCTGACAGGTGCAACGGACGTGGTCATCGGGCCTCCGAGGCGCGCAGCTGGCGGATGTTGTAGACGACGATCGGCACGACGAGCACGAAGAGCAGCACGGCCAGTGCCGCACCGAGCCCCTGCTGGTTGGTGCCGAAGGTCTTGGTGTAGAACTCGTTGGCCACGACGCTGGTGTCAAAGTTGCCGCCGGTCAGGGTGCGGACGATGTCGAACACCTTGAGGGTCGCGATGGCGATCGTGGTCAGCACCACGACCAGCGCGGGCCGGATGGTCGGCACCGTGATGTAGCGGAACATCCCGATCGGCCCCACGCCGTCGAGGCGAGCCGCCTCGACGATGTCGTCAGGGATGGCCTTGATCGCGGCCGACAGGATGGTCATCGCGAACCCGGCCTGGATCCAGATCAAGATCGCGATCAGGAAGAAGGTGTTCCAGGGGGCATCTAGCAACCACTGCTGCGGCGAGCCGCCGACCATGACCCACAGCTGGTTCAGCAGGCCGATCTGCTTGATCGAGCCCTGGTCCGGCCGGAACTCGTAGACCAGCTTCCAGATGATGGAGGCGCCGACGAAGGAGATGGCCATCGGTAGGAAGATCAGAGTTTTGGCGATCTTCTCGAACCGCGCACGATCGACCAGGATCGCGTAGAGCAAGCCGATCGCGGTCGCGACGAACGGGGTGACCGTCACCCAGAAGAAGGTGTTGCGCAGGACCACCAGCAGGTCGGGACTGGTGAAGATCTCCTGGTAGTTCCCGAGCCCCGTCCATACGTCCGGCCTCGGCTGGCCAGGGCCGGGGCTCGTCCCGGCCGTGAAGAAGCTGCCGTAGATCGTCCGCAGCGCCGGGTAGACGAGTCCGACGAGGACGAACACCGCGGTCGGGATCAGGAACAGGACAGCGACGTTACGGTCCCGCCCCTTGCCCTTGACTCGGGAGGCGCCGAACAGGATGACGGCGACTACTGCCGCAAAGACGAGCAGTGCGATGAGCATCTGGATGATCTTTTGGCTCGCGGTCACACGCGTACTCCCTGCTGCGGGGGGATCGGAGGGTGGGTGCTGCTGGTGGTGCGACGTTCCAGGTGCTGGGCCACAGGAAAATATCGATGAGCCGGGTCGTCCGGAGGGCACCCGCTGAGGCCGCCCGGGCGCGGCGTGCTCGCCGCACCCGGACGGGGCTCAGGTCGTGCTGGTCGTGCTGGTCGTGCTGGTCGTGCTGGGTGCTACTTCGGCCAGGCCGCCTCGATCTTGTCGACCGTGTCCTTGGTGCTCTGACCGGTGATCCAGGCGGTCGCCTGCTTCCAGAACGCGCCCGAGCCGATCGCGGCCGGCATCTGGTCGGAACCGTCGAAGCGGAAGACCGTGTTCTTGTCCTGGAAGGTCTCCGCGGCGAGCTTGTCGATCGGGCTCACCAGGTTGTCGATGTTCAGACCCTTGTTCGCGCTGACCCACCCGCCGAGCGGGGTGGCCTTGGCCTTGTTGTTGGCCCACGTGTCGGTCGACAGGTAGGTCTGGAAGGCTGCGGTCGCGGGCTTGTCGTTGAACGCCGCGATGAACTCACCACCACCGAGGGCAGGCTTGCTGTCCTCGGTCATGCCGGGCAGGAAGAAGGCGAACACGTCGCCGTCCTCGGCGACCGTGGTGCCCTCGGGCCAGTTGGCCGCGTAGAAGCTGGCCTGGCGGTGGAGCGAGCAGGCACCGTCGAGGATCGGTAGCCCGCCGTCCTGGAAGGTGGTGCTGGCGATGCTGTCGATCCCGCCGAACCCGCCGTTGAAGTAGTTGTCGTTCTTCATGTAGGACCCGACCTCGTCCAGCGCAGCCGTGGGGGCCGCGGAGTTGAAGGCGATCTCGTGGTTGACCCACTGGTCGTAGACGTCCGGCCCGGACAGGCGGAGCATCATGTCTTCCATCCAGTCGGTGATGACCCAGCCGGTCGCCTCGCCACTGGCGATGCCGGCGCACCACGGCTTTGCGCCGGTGGCCGCGATCTTGTCCGACAGCGCCTTGAGCTGGTCGAGAGTCTTCGGGATCTCGTAGCCCTTGTCCTTGAACTCAGACGGCGAGTACCACACGAGACTCTTCAGGTTGGCGCCGAGCGGCGCGGCGTAGAAGGCGTCACCGACGGTTCCGTACTTCTTGAAGTCCTCGCCCCAGAACTCGTCGACGTTCTTGCTGACGGCGTCGGGGGCCGCGACGACGGCACCGGTGGCGACCAGCTGGGCGAGCAGGCCCGGCTGCGGGACGATCGCCAGGTCGGGCGGGTTGCCGGCCTGCGCGCGGACCAGGATCTGGGTCTCGAAGCCTTTGTCGCCCTGGTAGTCGATCGTGGCGCCGGTGCACTTCTCGAACGGCTTGTAGGAGTCGATCTGCGGGATGTCCTCGGGCGTGACGATGCTGGTGTAGATCTGCACCGTCTGACCGGACAGGTCCCCGTACTGGGTGTAATCGGCGCAGTCCGCGCCGCCGGTCCCGCCGGTCGCGTCGGTGCCGCCGGCGCCGGCTGACTGGGCATCGCTCCCGCCGCAGGCGGCGAGCGTCATCGACACGCCGAGGGCACCGGCGACGAACGCGGTCCGTCGGCGGGTTGTGCTGTGGCGCAGAGCCATCCGTTTGCCTTTCGTCTGTGGGCCCCGTGGTCGACGTCGGTGTCGCGGTGGCCGGAACCAGTGATAACGCTTACAGCAGTGACGTGCAACACTTCACCCGCCTCACACCAACACTGTGATGCAAGCGAGACCCGGACACCGCTCAAGGTGGCCGCCGGGCGACACAGTGCCTCCTGGAACGCCAGGAAGCGGCGCAAGACTGCACAGCAACGCCCACGTCGCACACCCGAAAAACCCCCACTACGGACCGTCCGGCACGTACCTGCCGGTGGAGGAGACAAGACCATGGCAACAGTGACGTTCGAGAAGGCCACCCGGTTGTACGACGGGGCGACCAAGCCCGCCGTCGACGGCATCGACCTGGAGGTCGGTGACGGCGAGTTCCTCGTGCTCGTCGGGCCCTCCGGCTGCGGCAAGTCCACGACGCTGCGCATGCTGGCCGGGCTCGAGCCGGTGAGCGCCGGGCACATCAAGATCGGTGACCGCGACGTGACGCACGTCGACCCGAGCGACCGGGACATCGCCATGGTCTTCCAGACCTATGCGCTCTACCCGCACATGACCGTTGCCGAGAACATGGGCTTCGCACTCAAGATCGCCGGCACGGCGAAGGACGAGATCCGCACCCGCGTCGAGGAGGCCGGCAAGATCCTCGACCTCACCGAGTATCTGGACCGCAAGCCCAAGGCACTGTCCGGCGGCCAGCGCCAGCGCGTCGCGATGGGCCGGGCGATCGTGCGCAGCCCGCAGGTGTTCTGCATGGACGAGCCGCTGTCCAACCTGGACGCCAAGCTGCGCGTCGCCACCCGTACGCAGATCGCCTCGCTGCAGCGCCGGCTCGAGGTCACCACGCTCTACGTCACGCACGACCAGGTCGAGGCGATGACCATGGGTGACCGGGTTGCTGTCCTGAAGGACGGCATCCTGCAGCAGGTCGGCGCACCGGGCGCGATGTACGACCGGCCGGAGAACGTCTTCGTGGCCGGCTTCATCGGGTCCCCGGCCATGAACCTGCTGCCGGTCACCATCGACGGCGAGGGCCGAGGGCACGTCGGCAACCTGGAGATTGCCGTGCCCCGCACGGGCAAGGCCGGTCTGAGCGGGAACACCGCCACCGTCGGGGTGCGACCGGAAAACCTGACCCTCACCACCGCCGGCGAGGGTATCGACGTCGTCGTCGAGCTGGTCGAGGCGCTGGGTTCGGACGCCTTCGTGCACGCGACGGTGGCGGGCAGCGGGTCCAAGGACGACGAGATGATCGTGGCTCGCGTCGACCCGAAGAACCCGCCCAAGCGGGGCGAGACGGTGACCCTGGCCCCCGGCGGTGACCTGCACTGGTTCGACGGTGAGACCGGCCTGCGCCTCGGTGACTGATCTTCCTTCGTCGATTCACGGTTGATCGGCCGTCCCCGCGGTATCCCACTGATCACCGGTTGACCAAGATCGGTGACTTTGGTTACTACGTGAGGACATCCGTCGTGAGCGACGTCAAGAAGGGCAGCCGGGTCACCGGTGAGGATCGTTCGAGCCTTGCCGCCGACCTCCAGAACAAGTACGACGGTGGGGAGAGCATCCGCTCTCTGGCCGAGTCGTCGGGACGCTCCTACGGCTTCGTGCACCGCATCCTGAGCGAGTCCGGCACGAGCCTGCGCGGTCGTGGCGGAGCAACGAGGAAGAAGGCGAGCTAACGCTATGGACCTGGTGCTCAGCGCTGAGCAGGACGCCGTCCGCAAGGCCGTCCGCGAGTGGGTGGACGACGTCGTCGTGCCTCCGTCGCTCGAGAACGACCGGAAGGAGCGCTTCCCTCAGGAAGCCTTGGACGGGCTGAAGCAGACCGGCTTCATCGGTCTGTCGATCCCCGAGGAGTTCGGGGGCGGCGGGGGTGACCCCCTGTCGTACGTCCTGTTCATCGAGGAGCTCGGTCGCGGTGACGCCAACGTGCGCTCGATCGTGTCCGTGCACCTCGGGCTGGTCGCCGGGTCCATCGAGCGGTGGGGCACCCAGGAGCAGAAGGAGCAGTGGCTGCCGCGGATGGCGACCGGGGAGGTGCTCGGCTGCTTCGGTCTGACCGAGCCCGACTACGGCTCCAACCCGGCAGACCTGCAGGCCACCGCGGTCAAGACCGGCGACGGTGGCTATCTGCTCAACGGCACCAAGATCTTCATCACCAACGGCACGATCGCCGGTGTGACGCTGTTCATGGCCCGGACCGGCGGCCCGGGGGCGAAGGGCGTCAGCGCCTTCCTGGTCCCGAACGACACGCCCGGCTTCGAGGCCAAGGCGATCCACGGCAAGCTCGGGCTGCGCTCCTGCGACACCGCCGAGCTGGTCCTCACCGACGTCAAGGTCGGTCCCGAGGCCCTGCTCGGCGAGGTCGAGGGCAAGGGGATCCGGGTGGCGCTGACCGCGCTCAACGACGGCCGGATGTCGCTGGGTGCCTCGTGTACCGGGCTCGCCCAGGCCGCGCTCGACACGATGGTCGCCTACACCAAGGAGCGGGTGCAGTTCGGCAAGCCGGTCGCGGCGCACCAGCTCGTCCAGGCCTTGATCGCCGACACCGCGGTAGAGGTCGATTGCGCTCGTCTGCTCACCTGGCAGGTCGCCGACCTCAAGACCCGCGGGGAGGACTACGCGCTCGCGGCGTCCAAGGCGAAGTACTACGCCTCCGAGTGCTCGGTCCGGGCGGCCAACGCCTGCGTCCAGGCCCACGGTGGCTACGGCTACATCGACGAGTACGCCGCCGGGAAGTACCTGCGGGACGCCCGCGTTACGACCCTGTACGAAGGCACGTCGCAGATCCAGCAGCTCATCATCGGGCGTGCGCTCACCGGGGTCTCTGCCTTCTGAGCAGAGGCAGGTAGCGCATGGGTCCAGGCGGCGGCACACCCTGGGCGACGATGGCGTCGTTCAAGCGGGATCGTGACGTGGCCCAGACCAAGCTGGCTCCGGGCACCTGGAAGCGCATCGTTCGGTTTGCCGCGCCCTACCGACGGCAGCTCGGTGGCTTCCTCCTGGTCATCACGCTCGCCGCGGTTGCGGCGGTGGCCAACCCGCTGATCTTCAAGGCGATCATCGACAACGGGATCGGCACGAACCCGCCGGCCACGGGTCGGCCTGGTCTCGTCCTGGTCCTGGCGCTGCTGGTCGTCGGGCTGGCCCTGTTCGACGCGGTCATGTCGCTGATCAACAGGTGGTACTCCGCGCGCATCGGGGAAGGCCTGATCTACGACCTGCGCAGCCAGGTGTACGGGCACGTGCTGCGGATGCCGATCGCTTTCTTCACCCGTACGCAGACCGGCGCCCTGATCACCCGGCTCAACAACGACGTGCTCGGTGCGCAGCAGGCCTTCACCGGGACGCTGTCCGGCGTCGTCAGCAACGTCATCGGTGTCGTCCTCACGCTGGTCGCGATGTTCTTCCTGTCGTGGCAGATCACTCTGCTGTCGCTGGTGCTGCTCCCGCTGTTCGTCATCCCGGCCAGGCTGGTCGGCGCCAAGCTGCAGACGCTGACCCGCGAGAGCTATGCGCTCAACGCCGAGATGAACACGACGATGACCGAACGGTTCAACGTGTCCGGGGCCATGCTCGTCAAGCTGTTCGGACGGCCCGAGGCCGAGGACGACGCGTTCCGCGACCGGGCCGGTCGGGTGCGCGACATCGGGATCACCTCCGCGATGTACGGCCGGATCTTCTTCGTCTCGCTGACCACGGTCGCGGCGCTGGCCACCGCCCTGGTCTACGGCGTCGGCGGGACGTTGGCCGCGAACGGTTCCCTGCAGGTCGGGACGGTGGTCGCACTGGCGGCCTACCTGACCCGGCTGTACGGGCCGCTGACCGCGCTGTCCAACGTGCGGGTGGACGTGATGACGGCGCTGGTCAGCTTCGAACGGGTCTTCGAGGTGCTCGACCTGGCACCGATGGTGTCGGAGAAGCCGGGTGCCCCCGCCCTGGCCCCCGGGACCGCGACCGTCGAGCTGGACGACGTCGTCTTCAGCTATCCGGCCGCCGACGAGGTGTCGCTGGCTTCGCTCGAGTCGGTCGCGAAGCTGGACACGACCGTGCCGCAGACCGTGCTGCACGGGGTGTCCTTCCGCGCGGAGCCGGGCGAGCTGATCGCCCTGGTCGGGCCGTCCGGAGCCGGCAAGACGACGATCAGCGCGCTCGTCACGCGCATGTACGACGTGCGTTCCGGGTCGGTGCGGATCGGCGGCCACGACGTCCGGGACGTGACGCTGCAGTCGCTGCGCGACGCGGTCGGGGTCGTGACGCAGGATGCGCACCTGTTCCACGACACGATCCGGGCCAACCTGCTCTACGCCAGCCCCGCCGCCACCGACGCTCAGCTGTGGGCGGCCATCGATGCGGCCCAGGTGGGCACCCTCGTCCGCAGCCTGGCCGAGGAGCTGGACACGGTGGTCGGTGACCGCGGCTACCGGCTCTCCGGGGGTGAGAAGCAGCGGCTCGCGATCGCGCGGCTGCTGCTCAAGGCGCCGGGGGTCGTCGTCCTGGACGAGGCCACAGCGCACCTGGACAGTGAGTCCGAGCACGCCGTCCAGCGGGCGCTGAACACCGCGCTGCAGGGGCGCACGTCGATCGTCATCGCCCACCGGCTGTCGACGATCCGGGACGCCGACCAGATCCTGGTGATCGACGCCGGTCGCGTGGTCCAGCGCGGCCGGCACGCCGAGCTGCTCGCCGAGGGCGGCCTCTACGCAGAGCTGTACCGCACCCAGTTCGCGACCCAGTCGCAGGAGCACGAGCCGGTGTCCGCGACCGACTGACGTCTCGTGCGCCTCCGGGTGACGTCAGACGAGGGTGACGTGCAGGTGGGGCAGGCGCGACGCGGCCCAGTCCTGCAGCCGAGGCATCGGTGCGTCGGCGGTGAGCTCGATGCTGCTCGTGAACCCGTCCGGTGCCATCTGCAGGAAGCCGGCGAGCTCGCCGGTGCGGGTCAGCTCGGCCTCGATGGCGTCCATGTCTGCTTCCAGCTGCGCCCGCGACCTCGTGACGTCCACCAGACCGGCCCCGGGGACGAGCCGTTGCAGACGGACCAGATCATCGTCGGCCTGGTCCGCGACGGCGACCACGAGCACGTCGTCCAGCGCCCCGGTCGCGGCCCACCGCTCGCCGAACAGGCCCCGGACGTCGTCCTCCAGGCTCACAGCGCCCGCATCTTTCCGCCGTCGACCGCCACCATCGCGCCCGTGACGTAGGACGCCGCTGGCGACAGCAGGAAGGCCGCAACGCGCCCCAGCTCGTCGGGCTCGCCGTAGCGACGGAGCGGGATGCCCTGCTCGGCAGCCTCCCGGTCCACCCCGAGCGAGCGCACCCGGTCGGTGTCGAACGTGCCGGGGAGCAGACCGTTCAGTCGCACGCGCCGAGGGCCTAGCTCGTCGGCCAGCGTCTTGATGAGCATCCCGAGGCCAGGCCTGAGCGTGTTGCTGACCGCCAGCCCGGAAAGGGGAGCCTTGACCGAGGTGGACAGAACGTAGGCCAGCGCGCCGCCGTCGGCCGGAAGAGCCTCGGCGACCGCCCTGGTCAGGCGCACCGGGCCGAGCACGACGGTCTCGTACGCCGCACGCCACTGCTCGTCGGTGATGTCCAGCGCCGGACCGACAGGAGGGCCGCCGACACTGATCAGGGCACCGTCGAGCCGCCCGAACCGCTCCAGCGCCGCCGCGACCAGGAGTGCGGACGTCTCCGGATCGGCGAGGTCGGCCGCCACCCCGGTGACCTGGGACGTCGCCAGAGCCGGGTTCGCCGATCGACCGGCAGCATCCAGCGTGTCGACCGCGCTCGTGAGCCGTTCGGGGTCACGGGCGCTCAGCACGACCCGCGCACCTTCGTCGACCAGGGCCCGGGCCCCGGCCAGACCCAGCCCGGCCGACCCTCCGGTCACCAGGAACACCTTGCCGCGCAGCCCGAGATCCATGACGGCAGGCCTACCACTGCGGCGGGTGCAAGGGCGACGGGCTTGCCCCGACCCGCCGGTGATCATGGTCGTCTGCACCCCCATATCGGTCACCGAGGGTGCGGACGACCATGATCACCGAAAA
>JBBSTI010000087.1:0-14475 GCA_038236005.1 Mycobacteriales bacterium
GCGAGATCCTCGTCCCCGAGCTGGAGCACCTCGCCGCCGACCGCGACGACGGTCTCGGGCAGCACCGGATCGGCGAGCTGGCGGCGGCGATGGAGGCGCTGCGGGTCACCGACCACCGCTTCCTCGGCGGGCCGGGCCGCTGGCGCGACAGCGGCATGATGGGCACCCCGCAGAACGACCGGCCGGACGTGTTCTGGCAGGCCGACCTCGACGAAGCCGTCCGCGACCTGGTGGCGATCGTGCGGGAGACCCGCCCGCAGGTGATGGTCACCTACGACGAGAACGGCGGCTACGGCCACCCGGACCACATCCAGGCGCACCGGGTCGCGGTGGCCGCCTTCGACGCGGCAGCGGACCCCGCGTACGCCCCCGAGGTCGGCGAGCCCTGGCAGACCAGCAAGCTCTACTGGACCGCGGTGCCCCGCAGCACGCTGCAGGCCGGGATCGACATGCTGCGCGAGAGCGGCGACCAGACCGGTTTCTTCGGCGTCGAGAAGGCCGAGGACCTGCCGTTCGGGGTGCCGGACGAGCAGATCACGACCGAGGTGGACGCCCGCGACCAGCTCGAGGCCAAGACCGCCGCGATGCGCGCCTATCGCACGCAGATCTCCGTCGACGGACCGTTCTTCGCGCTCTCCAACAACGTCGGGCAGCGCGCCTTCGGGCTCGAGCACTACATCCTCATGCGTGGGAAGCTCGGTCCGGCTGGGCCGGACGGGCGAGAGACCGACCTGTTCGACGGCGCGATCGCCTGACCTGATACCCCGATCGGGTGGAGTGTTCCCTCACGCTGCGTGATCAGGGGTCACGGAGTGCACGCTGAGGGGGAGCGGTCCCGCCGGGGCCCGCTGATCCAAGGAGTCCCTCGTGCCCGACACCCTCCCGACCGCTTCGGCGCTCGACACCCTGACCGCGGCCTCCGGGACGGTGCTGGCCGTCCGCGACGCCGACGTCGGCCGCTCCCGCGAGATCAGCCGCCGCGGACGCTTCGTCAAGCTGACCGCACTGGTGTGGGGGCTGATGGCGCTGGGCTGGCTGCGCGCGCTGACCAAGGACCCGTCCTCGGCGTTCCTCCCCCTGCCGAGCATCGACCCGTTCCTGCTGACGATCATCATCTTCTTCGGCCTGCTGATCGCCATGACCGTCGGTCAGCAGGTGCTGTCCGGCCGCTCACCGCACGTGGTCTACCGCCCCGAGCAGATCGACGTGTCGCTGGACGACGTGGTCGGCATCGACGGCGTCAAGGACGACGTCGTCCGGTCGCTCAACCTGTTCCTGGCCCACCGCACCTTCGCCACCGAGATGGGCGGCACCCCCCGCCGTGGCCTGCTGTTCGAGGGCGCGCCGGGCACCGGCAAGACCCACCTGGCCCGCGCGATGGCCAAGGAGGCCGGTGTCCCGTTCCTGTTCGTCTCGGCGACCAGCTTCCAGAGCATGTGGTATGGCGCCACCGCCAAGAAGATCCGCTCCTACTTCAAAGCGCTGCGCAAGGCCGCGCGCAAGGAGGGCGGCGCGATCGGGTTCATGGAGGAGATCGACGCGATCGCGATGTCCCGCGGCGGGGTGGCCAGCTCGATGACGGGGTCCTCGACGCCGGCGACCCCGGGCCGCGCAGTGTGCTGCGCCGGACCGGTCCTGACCCCGGCCAGCGGGAGCACCGCGGGCGCGGGCACCGTGACGAACGCCTTCGCGAGCGAGGGCACCGGCGGCGTCGTCAACGAGCTGCTCGTGCAGATGCAGTCCTTCGACGCCCTCACCGGCTGGCAGCGGATCGGCGGCTGGTTCGTCGACCGCGCCAACCTGCTGCTGCCGCTGGACCGCCAGCTGCAGCGCCCGTCGCTGCTGCCGGCGAACGTGCTGCTGATCGCCGCCACCAACCGCGCGGACTCCCTCGACCCGGCGCTGCTGCGACCGGGTCGGTTCGACCGGCGGCTGAGCTTCGAGCTGCCGGCCAAGAGCGGACGGCGCGCGCTGATCGACCACTTCCTGGCGCGCAAGGCGCACGAGGACGCGCTCGACGACGGCGAGCGTCGTGACGCGCTGGCCGCGATCACCCAGGGCTACAGCCCGGTGATGATCGAGCACCTGCTCGACGAGGCGCTGGTCAGCGCGGTCCGCGGCGGCCGGCGGAAGATGAGCTGGGCCGACGTCGAGCAGGCCCGCCTGGTCGAGGAGGTCGGCACGGGCGCACCGGTGGAATACACCGACCACGAGCGCATCCTGATCGCCACCCACGAGGCCGGGCACGCCACCGCCGCCTGGCTCTGCGCCCCGGAGCGTCGGCTCGAGATCCTCACCATCATCAAGCGGCGGGGGGCGCTCGGGCTGCTCGCGCACGGCGACCGCGAGGACGTCTTCACCCGCTCGCGCACCGAGCTGCGGGCCCTGGTCCAGATCTCGCTCGCTGGTCAGTGCGCGGAGGAGATCTTCTTCGGCGACGTGTCCACCGGCCCCGGCGGCGACCTGCTCTACGCCACCAACGCCGCCGCCGAGATGATCGGCGCGCACGGCATGGGTGACAGCCTGATCTCGTTCCTGGCCGTGCAGAACAGCTCGTTCTCCGACACCAACATCGTCGGACGAGTGCTCGCCGACCCCTCCGGGCGGGCGCAGGTCGACAGCGTCCTGCACGAGCTCAAGCACGTCGTACGGGCGCTGCTGGTCGAGCACCGCCACCTCGTCGAGGCGCTGCGCGACGCGCTGATGGAGCGCCACGAGCTGATCGGCAGCGAGATCACCGACGTGCTGGAGGCCGCCGTCCGGCCGGCCGTCATCGATCTCACCGAGGCCGCCACGGTCCGGTGAACCGGACCGATCACGCGGGTCGTGGCAGGCTCGGCCGGTGGCGGACAGACGGGCAGGGGTGCGGGCCCAGGTCTGGGTGGGGTTCCAGCTGCTGACGGTCCTGGCCGCGACCGCGCTGGTCGCGGTGTGGGGCGTGGCGCTGGTCTACCTGCGGGTCGGAGGAAGGCTGGTCCCGGTCAGCCTGCTGCTCGCGCTCCTCGTGGTGCCGCTCTGCGGCCAGGGTGCGGCGCTGCTCGGACGACGGGCCGGGGCTGTTCTGCCGGCGTTGCTGTGGCTCGGGATCGTGCTCCTGCTCGGCTCCGGTCGCGCCGACGGTGACCGGCTGATCGGGGGGGACAGCGTGGTCGGGCTGCTGTTCCTGGTGATCGGGACGCTGGCCGCGAGCGTCACCGTCGGCACCTACCGCGCCGGGCCGGAAGCCGTCGCCACCGGGGCTACACCGCAGACCCCGCGCGGCCGACACCCGTACGGTGACCACGGCCACCGCTCCGACCGTTCCGCTCGCCCCGACCGCTGAGGCCCACGGGGTCCTGGCGGTCGGCCAGGAGCTGATCGTCGCCGGTATCGGCGGCGGACGGTACGCGGTGCCGATGGACCAGGTCGCCGAGGTCGGGCGTGCGCCACAGCTGACCCGGGTGCCGGGTCTGCCCGGCTGGGTGATGGGCGTCGCCAACTGGCGGGGTCGGGTCCTGGCGGTGCTGGACCTGTCCCAGATGCTCGGTGGAGCCCAGATGCTCGGTGGGGGGCAGACGGTCGGACCGCCCGCCGCTGCCTCGCCGCGCGGTCCGGCTGCCCGAACCGGGAGCGACCGTGCCGGCCGGCTGCTCGTGCTGACCGACGGCACGATGCGGGTGGGACTGCTCACCGACGGGGTCGAGGCTGCGGCCCAGCAGGGCCGCGCGATGCTGCCGCCACCGGCCAACCTCGGGCCTCGGGCGGCGGGCCTGGTGTCCGGCCAGCTGCAGGACTCCCGCGGGGTCCTCGGGCTGCTGTCGGTGTCCGGCGTGATGGCGCTGTCCGCCTCCCTTCCTCGCCCCCGCTAGCGCCGGTCGGGCTCGGGCCGCTCCAGTCGCAGCCCGCGTCGGCCGACGTAGGAGCGACACCTGGAGGAAGACAGTGGAGTTCTCGAACCGGTTGACCCGGGCGGCTGCGGTGAACACGTGGGTCATCCTGATCGCCGCCGTCGTCGCGGTGACCGTGATGGACCGGCTCGAAAGCCCGCCCGGCGTCACCGTGCACGCCGGGGCCGCGTACGCCTGGACCGCGCTCGGCGTGCTCGCCGCGGGCGCCATGACGGCCCTGCCGGCGCTGGTCGCCGCATCGGCCTGGGTGCGGACCAACCTGCCCGGCCTCCGTCTGGCGCTGCTGAGCCTGGTGCTGGTCTGGGCGACCGCGATGGTCTCGGTGACCGGAGGCGTACGGGGCCCGCTCTGGGTCTGCTTCTTCGGCGCCGTGCTGTTCGCCGGCGTGAGCCTGCCGGCCTTGCAGGCGCTGCTGTTCGGGATCGCGTCGACCGGTGGCCTGGTCGCGGCGTGCTCGGTGGCCCGCACCCTGGACCAGGGCTCGGTGGGCCCCCTGCTCCTGGTCGGACTGAGCCTGCCGCTGATCGCGCTGTTCGCTTCCCGCCTCGCTGCGGCCCTGCGGTCGGTGCACGACCAGGCCCGTGAGGACCAGACCTCGCTCGAGCAGGAGGTCGAGACCTTCGCCGGGGTGCTGTCCCGCGCCGCCTCCGGAGATCTCGCCGTCGACGTCGGCCACAGCAACCACCGTCAGCTCGACGGGCTCGCCACGGCGTTCGGGGAGACCCTGACCAACCTGCGCGCCCTGGTGGACCAGATCCGTTCCGGCGGGGAGCAGATCGGGGCCTCGTCCGGCCAGCTGCTCGCCACCGCCGAGGAGCACGCGGCGAGCGCCACCCAGCAGTCGAGCGCGGTCAGCGAGACCACCTCGACGATCGAGCAGCTGGCCGCGACGGCGGCCCAGATCGCTGAGACGAGCGAGGCGGTGGCCCGCTATGCCGCCGAGACGCTCCGTTACGCCGAGCAGGGTCGCTCTGCCGTCTCGGCCAGCGTCGTGTCGATGGACACCATCGCCGAACGGGTCGACGGGATCGCGACCAGGGCGCTGTCGCTCGGCGAGAAGTCGCACGAGATCGGCCGGATCCTCGGGGTCATCGACGACCTCGCCGACCAGACCAACCTGCTCGCCCTGAACGCGGCCATCGAGGCCGCCCGGGCCGGCGAGCACGGGCGTGGGTTCGCCGTCGTCGCCTCCGAGGTGCGCAAGCTGGCCGAGCGCTCGCAGGAGTCCGCCGGGCAGATCCAGAGCCTGGTGGCCGAGATCCAGGCGGAGACCTCGAGCACGATCATCGCGTCCGAGGAAGGCGCCAAGCAGGTCCGCGCCGGGACCCAGCTGGCCCGCGACGTCGTCGACGCCCTGGAACGCATCTCCGGCATGGTCGACGAGACCACGACCGCCGCGAAGGAGATCTCGATCGCCACGCAGCAGCAGCGCAGCGCGTCCGACCAGGTGGTCGCGGCCATGACGCAGGTGTCGGACGTGTCCCGCCAGTACGCGGTCGGCTCCCGGCAGTCCGCCGCGGCAGCCTCCGAGCTCAACGTGCTGGCCGCCGAGCTGCGCTCCTCGATCGCGCAGTTCAAGGTGGCCTGAGCGCGCTTCAGGCCACCGAGCCGCCCGCCGACGTACAGGGCATGCCGGCGTGGGGGGACGATCCCGAGCTGCTCGAGACCTTCCGTGCGGAGGTCGCCGAGCGGCTCGCGAGCCTGTCCGCAGGGCTGCTCGGGCTCGACGGTGCCGCCCCCCGGACCGTGGTCGCCACGCTGTTCCGGGACGCGCACACGGTCAAGGGCTCGGCCCGGATGCTCGGCCTGACCGGGGTGCTGTCGGTCTCGCACGGGATGGAGGACCTGCTCGGTCAGCTGCGGGACGGCCGTACGAAGCCCCGACGCGACCTGGTCGACCTGCTGCTCGTCGCCTGCGACGCGATCGGGCGTGCGCTGCCCGGCGGAGACCTGGGCGAGAGCGACCTCGAACCGGTGGTCACCGCCCTGGCCGACGCCGCGCGCGGGGTGTCGCCCGCGCCACTTCCCACACTGCCCGCGCACGTGCTCCCCGGCGCTCCCGGCGCTCCGGAAACCTTCAGCCCCCCGAGCGCCGCCCGGGCCCCTGGTGCTGCCCCGGCCGTCCCGGCTTCGCCGGTCGGGGTCGCGACGCCGCCCGCCCGGGTGCCGCCGCAGGGCTCGGCCGAGCACGCCCCACCGAGAGAACGACGGGCGCCCTCATCCACCCCGGCGCACGACTCGATGCGGGTCGCGGCCGGGAAGGTCTACGACCTGCTGGACGTCGTCGGGGAGGCCGACCTCGGCGCGCGGCGGGTGGCGCGGACGACCGGCACGCTGCTGACGCTGTCCGCGCAGCAGGTCCGCTGCGTCTCCCGGCTGCGGGCGACCCTGCTGCGCGAGGCGGTCGACCTGCCGCCCGAGGTCGAGCAGGCCCTCGGTGCGCTGCTCGGCATCACCGAGCAGGTCGGGTCCGACCTGCGGGAGCTGCGCGAGCTGGTCGAGGTGCAGCGGTCGGGGATGGCTCAGCTGCGGGGCGGGGCGATGGGCCTGGCCCTGGTTCCCGTCCGTCGGGTGCTCAGCGCGCTGCCCCGCCTCGTCCGCGACGTCGCGGGGTCCACCGGCCGACAGGTCGAGCTGGTGACCGTCGGCGAGGACGTCGAGCTGGACAAGCAGGTGCTGGACGGGGTCGCGGACGCCCTGAAGCACCTGGTGATCAACGCGGTGGACCACGGCTGCAGCACGCCGGCGCAGCGCCGCGCCGCCGGTCGACCCGAGCTGTGCGTGGTGACCGTCAGCGCCCGCAGCGCCGGAGGCACGGTCGTGCTGGAGGTGAGCGACGACGGCGAGGGCATCGACGACGACGCGGTGCGGCGCAGGGGCGTCGAGCTGGGCCTGCTGCCGGTCGGCTCGTCGGAGACCGGCCCGGCCTTGCACCAGCTGCTGTTCCAGGCCGCGTTCTCCACCGCGGCCGAGGTCACCGAGACCTCCGGTCGCGGGGTCGGCCTGGACGTCGTCGCGACCTCCGTGGAGGACCTGGGTGGGTCGGTCGAGGTGCACAGCGCGGCCGGCACCGGGACCACGTTCACCCTGACGCTGCCGGTCACCCTGGGCGTGCTCCGCTGCCTGGTGTCGGTGGTGGGCGACGAGCGCTACGCGGTGCCGGTGCCCTCGGTGGTCGAGACGATCAGCCTGCGCGACGTGCAGGTTCAGCGGCTGGCCGGCGCGCCGCTCGTCCTGCGCGGCGGGACCAGCATCCCGCTGCTGGACCTCGGCGACGCGCTCGGGGTCGTGCGCGACCCGGACGCGCCGGGGCCGCAGGCAGCGCTGGTCGTACGACGTGCTGGCAGCTGTGTCGCCTGGGCGGTCGATCGGCTCGAGGGGGAGTCCGAGGTGGTGGTCAAGGACCTCGGCCCCTTCCTGGGCCGGGTGCCGCACCTCGCCGGCGCCACCATCGACGGGGACGGCTCCGTGATGTGCCTGCTGGACCTGCGCGAGCTCGCCGCCTCCGGGACCGGCGACCCGGCGCCGGTCTCGTCGCCGTCCCGCAGCCGACGGCCCCGGGTGCTGGTCGTCGAGGACAGCGTCGGCGTGCGGGAGCTGGAGCGGGTCGTGCTGCAGGACGCCGGCTATGAGGTGACCGTCGCCGTCGACGGTCGCGACGGGGTCGCGCGCCTGGTCGGGACGCCGCAGGACCTGATCCTGTCCGACGTCGAGATGCCGTTCCTGGACGGCTACGAGCTGACCCGTACGGTGCGCCGCACCCCGGGCTGGGAGAACGTCCCCGTCGTCATCATGACGTCGCGGGGAGAGCAGGACGCCCGGCAGGCCGGTCTGGACGCCGGCGCTTCGGCGTACCTGCTCAAGAGTGAGTTCGATGCCGACGAGCTGATCCGTACCGTGAGAAGACTGGTGGGAACATGAGCAGAATCGTGATCGCCGACGACAGCCCGACGCTGCGTCGGATCGTGACCAGCGTCCTGACCCGTGAGGGTCATGAGGTGATCGCCGCGGAGGACGGGATCGGGGCCGTGCAGGCGGTGTTCGCCCATCAGCCGGACGCGGTCGTGCTCGACGTGCAGATGCCCCGGGTGTCGGGCTTCATCGCGGCCCGGGTGCTCAAGGACGACTGGCAGACCGCGGACGTCCCGGTGGTCATGCTGACCAGCCTGTCGGCGGCCAGCGACCGCTACTGGGCGAGCCAGGCCGGCGTCGACCGCTACCTCACCAAGGACTTCGAGGCCCACGAGCTGGCGGGGACCATCGACGAGGTGCTCGCCGCGGCCACGGCGGCCCGCGGTGGGCGAGCCCCGATGCGGCCCGACCCGCTCGAGCTGTCGGAGCAGGACGTGCTCAGCAAGGTCTGCGACCTGCTCGACCGCAAGCTCTTCGAGAGCTCGGTCGCCCAGGCGGTCACCTCCATCGCCGCCACGGCCGACGGGCTCGAGAGCTCGGTCGCCGCCTTGCTCGGCGTGCTCCAGCGCTTCGTCTCCTACGACCTGGCCGCCGTGCTGCTCGGGGCCGAACGCACCGCCTACGTCGCCGTCGGCGCGCCGACGGCCTCCGAGCACTACGGCAAGTTCCTGTCCGAGAGCGCGCAGAGCCTGTCGTCGTACGGCGGGCAGGACGTCGGGCTCGGCGAGCTGGTCACCCGGGTGGCCCAGGCCGGCGGCTCGGTGGTCGAGGACGCCGACGAGCTGCCCGGCGGCGTCGAGCAGTCAGGGATGTCCACCTACCTGTCGATGCCCCTGCGGGGCGCCCGCAACGCCGTCGTCGGGGTCCTCGCGCTGTCCAGCTCTGCGCCCAACGCGTTCGGCGAGACCGCCCTGTCTACCCTCAAGGTGATCGAGGGACCGGCCGCGATCGTCATCGACAACGCCCGGCTCGCCGGCACGCGGGAGCTGATCTCCTGAGACCAGCCCTACCGAGGACGGGTTCGGGAGGGTTCAGCCGATGAGCACGTTGGCGAACACCTGCCACGCCAGGACGCTCTTGGCGACCAGCGAGAGCACCAGGTAGCCGTACTCGCCACGGACGTAGTCCTTGAACTTTCCCTTGCCCCGGAACTGCAGGAACTGCATCACGCCGAAGGAGAAGAACAGCACGAACAACGAGACGAAGATGCCGTACACGAAGGTCGGCACCCCCTCGCCGTCGGTCGCGGTGGCCTCCGAGCCGGCAAGCTGGAAGGCGATCGCGAGCCACGGGAAGATGCCCGCCAGGCAACCGAGCCGGAACGCGCCCCAGCGGGTGTGCTCGCGCTCGGGCGGGTTGTTCTTCTCCATCAGGTGGCCGGCGGCGATCATCGCGACGTTGGCGCCGACGATGGCGATCAGGGCGGTCATCGTGGTCAGCCCGGTGAGCAGAGCGATCAACCCGATCATCAGGGTCGCGCTGACCGAGTACTCGAGCCACCGGAAGGGGTTGCTGCCCCGGCGGATCGCTTTCGTGTAGCGGCCGTTCAGCGGGCCGCCGACCAGCAGGTGGTCGGCGGCGGCGAGCAGCAGGAACGCCGCGACCGCGGGACCGACCAGCAGCTCGAACACGGTGCGCACGTCGCCGATCGCCGTGCCGGGCGGGCCTTCGGCGTACGACGCGGTGATCGCGATCGCGAAGTCGGTGCTCAGCACCAGCAGCACGACGCCTTGCGCGAGGTGCAGCAGGCCGATCAGCAGGTTGGCGCGGCGCAGCTTGCCCGCCCGTTCGTCGTCCAGGTCGACGACCTGGTTCACACGGTGGGCAGCGGCATCGGTAGCGGTCACGCGATGTTCCTGCCACCTGATCGCCAGAACACACCCCCCTGATCGCCCGGGCTCGGGCGCCGAGCCGCGGACCTGGCAGACTGTGCGCAGCAGGCATGCTGCCCGCGCAGGCTGTGTTCATCACACGCTCTCTCGCACGACCCCCGGTCTCGATCGACGGTTCGTGCGACAGGGACGACCCAGGTGCCCCTTCGGGGCCCGGTCCGACCGGATCGCCGCCGCGGCTGCCGCAACCGAATGCCGAGCGCCTCCTGCGAGCGCCGGCCCCCCAAGCTGAAGGTCACCTACCCGTGTCCACCGCAACACCCCTGTCCACCTCTTCTTCCAGCACGCCCGACCCCTCCGGTCGGCCCCCGCGCCGCCGCTCCTCCCGTCCGTCCGGACAGGGTGCGCCTCGGCCGGCCGCCTCACCGGCGCCCCGCCCGGCCCCTGCGCCTTCCGCCGGGGCACCTTCCGCCCCTCCCGTCGCCGCGTCGGGCCCGGCCCCCTCGTTCGCCGAGCTGGGCGTCCCCGAGGCCCTGGTGCGCGTGCTCGACGGTCAAGGCCTGACCAGCGCGTTCCCGATCCAGGTCGCGACGCTGCCCGACACGCTCCAGGGCGGCGACGTGCTCGGTCGGGGCCGCACCGGCTCCGGCAAGACCCTCGCGTTCAGCATCCCGCTGGTCACCCGCCTCACCGGCGGCAACCGGGTCCCGAACTATCCCCGCGGGCTCGTGCTCGTCCCGACCCGCGAGCTCGCCAACCAGGTGCACGCCGTCGTGGCACCGCTCGCGAAGGCGGCCGGGCTCACCTCGGCGGTCATCTTCGGCGGTGTCGGTCAGAACCCCCAGGTCAGCGCGCTGCGCAGCGGCATCGACATCCTCATCGCCTGCCCCGGCCGGCTCGAGGACCTGATCGGTCAGGGCCACTGCCGGCTCGACAAGATCTCCGTCACGGTGCTCGACGAGGCCGACCACATGGCCGACCTGGGCTTCCTGCCTGCCGTCAAGCGCATCCTGGACCGCACCCCTGAGGTCGGTCAGCGCATGCTGTTCAGCGCCACCCTGGACAACGGCGTCGACGTCCTGGTGCGCCGCTACCTGCACGAGCCGACGACGCACTCGGTCGACTCGGCCGTCGCGCAGGTGTCCACGATGACCCACCACGTGCTGCAGGTCTCGGCCTCCGACAAGCCCGACGTCGTTCGCGAGCTGGCTTCCGGCCAGGGCCGCAGCCTGCTGTTCATGCGCACCAAGCACACCGCGAAGAAGCTGGCGAAGCAGCTGACGGCGTCCGGCGTCCCGGCGGTCGAGCTGCACGGCAACCTCTCCCAGGGTGCGCGTGAGCGCAACCTCGCCGCGTTCACCGAGGGTGGCGTGCGGGTTCTGGTGGCGACCGACATCGCGGCCCGTGGCATCCACGTCGACGACGTCGCGCTCGTCGTGCACGTCGACCCGCCGACCGAGCACAAGGCCTACCTGCACCGTTCCGGGCGTACGGCACGGGCCGGCGCCGGCGGCACCGTCGTCACGCTGTCGACCCCGGACCAGTCCGGCGAGGTCCGGAGCCTGACCCGTCAGGCGGGCATCAAGCCGACGGTCCGTCAGGTCCGCGCAGGCGGGCCCGAGGTCCTCGAGCTCACCGGCCCCCGCGCTGACCACGTCGAGCCGGCTCCGGTCGTCGAGGCGCCGGTCCAGCCTCGGTCGGGCACCGGTCGTGGTCGCTCCGGTGGCGCGCGCCCGGCCGGCGCCGCTCGCTCGGGTGGCAGCGGTGGCCGTTCCGGCGGTAGCGGTAGCGGTGGCGGGGGCGGCCGCTCCAGCGGCCCGGCCCGCACCCGGGCCGAGCTGGCCGAGCGCGCAGGCAGCACCGGTGGCGCACGCCGTCGTACGGGCCGCTAGCCCTTCTTTCCTCCCTGCTGCATCTTTCGCGTCCGCTCGACCCGCTGCGGCACGGTCCGGGTCGGGCGGACCCAAGGCGATGATCAGGCCGAGACATGGCACCGTGGTCCCCGTGGACGACGTGACCCCGGGCCGACGCCCGTGCTGAAGCCTGTTCGCGCGGTCGGCAACGCCTTGGCAGACGCGCAGCTGCTGGTGCGCTCCGGGGTGCTGGCACCCACCCACCCGCACCGGCTGATCGGCATGGGAGCCGCGGTCGCGCGCTGGCGACTCAGCCCGGCCACCGGCTATGCGGCAGGGGCCGCCCGCCACCCGCACCGGGTGGCGCTGATCGATGACCTGGGGTCGCTGACCTACCGGGAGATCGACGCACGATCCGGCCGGATCGCCGCCGAGCTCACCCGGCTCGGGGTCAGGAGCGGCGACGCAGTCGGCCTGCTCGCGCGCAACGGGCGCGGCTTCGCCGAGGCCGCAGCAGCGTTGTCCCGGTGCGGCGCCGACGTGCTCTATCTCGGCACCGGTACGGCTACCGGTCAGCTGCAGGAGGTGCTGGCTCGGGAGGGAGCCCGTTTCGTCGTGCACGACGAGGAGCTCGAGCCGCCGACGGAAGGCGTGACCACCGAGCAGCTCGACCTGGTCGCCGCCACGCCGGGGCCGGCGGGCCCGCGCTGGACCGGCCGGGCGCCGCGGCAGGTCATCCTGACCAGCGGGACCACCGGCCCACCGCGCGGCGCCGCCCGAGGCACCGCCGGCGCGGAAGGTGCGATCTCGGCGCTGGACCGCATGCCGGTCCGGGCCCGCGAGACGACCGTGCTCGCTGCCCCGGCCTTCCACGCGTGGGGCCTCGGCCACTGGGCGTTGGGGATGGCGATGGGATCGACCCTGGTCATGCACCGGAAGTTCGACCCGGAGCAGGTGCTGCGGTCGGTGCAGGAGCACCGGGCCACCGTCCTGGTCGTCGTGCCGGTGATGCTCGAGCAGCTGCTGGCCGCGGACCCGTCCCGCTTCGACCTGAGCTCCCTGCGGATGATCGCGTCCAGCGGCAGCGCGCTGCCCGGTGACCTGGTCGAGCGCAGCCAGGCTGCGTTCGGGCCGGTGCTGCACAGCCTCTACGGCTCGACCGAGGTGGCTTATGCCGCGATCGCCACTCCGGCAGACCTGGCCCGAGATCCGCGGACCGCCGGACGGCCCCCTCGCGGCGTACGGCTGAAGATTCTCGACGACTCGGGCCGCGAGCTGCCGGACGGGGAGGTAGGTCGGATCTTCGTCGGCAGCGGGCTGGCGTTCTCCGGCTACACCGACGGGACCGACAAGGACCGCAGGGACGGCATGATCGCCACCGGCGACCTGGGTCGGATCGATGCCACCGGCTGCCTGGCTGTGCTCGGGCGCGACGACGACATGGTGGTGATCGGCGGCGAGAACGTCTTCACCGGGCAGGTCGAGCACGCCCTGCTCACCCACCCGGCCGTCGTCGACGCGGCCGTGGTCGACGTGCCGGACGAGCGGTGGGGGTCGCGGTTGGTCGCGCACGTGGTGCTGACCCAGGACATCTCGGACGGGCAGCTGCAGGACGTCGTGCGGGAGCGGCTGGCGAAGGGCGCGGTGCCGCGCGAGGTCGTGCGCCACGACGCGCTGCCGCGCAACGCCACCGGCAAGGTGCAGAAGCGCGAGCTGCGCCCATGAGGACGACGTGACCGCGCCCGCCACGCTGGACGAACCGCGCACCGACGAGCACGCTGCGGTGGACACCCCCTGGGTGACGATCGTGTGGAACGACCCGGTCAACCTGATGTCCTACGTGACGCACGTGCTCATGGACCTGTTCGGCTACTCCAAGGCCCGCGCCGAGAAGCTCATGCTGATGGTGCACGAAGAAGGCCGCGCCGTGGTGAGCAACGGGACCCGTGAGCAGATGGAGGTCGACGTGCAGCGCTGTCACGGGTGTGGCCTCTGGGCGACGCTGCAGCAGGACTGATGAAATTCTCTCGCGCGCGCAAAGGCGCGGTCACCGTCCGGCTCGAGGCGGGCGAGGCACGGCTGCTGTCCCGGTGCGCTGCGGACCTGCTCGAGCTGCTCGGCCCGGAGCCGGTCGAGCAGGACGATCTGTTCGCGTCGTTGGGACTGTCGGGAGGCCAGGTCGATCGGCCGTCGGACCCGGCGCTGCTCCGGCTCTTCCCGGACGCCTACGCCTCGGCCGACGAGGCGGGCAGAGAGGCGACGGCAGACTTCCGACGCTTCACCGAGTCGGACCTGCGGGCCGGCAAGCGGCGCGACGCTCGCACGCTCGTCGAGACGCTGCAGGGAGCCGACGGGGCGGTCCAGCTGGACGGTCGGCAGACCGCCGCATGGCTCGGCTGTCTCAACGACCTGCGCCTGGTTCTCGGCGCCCGGCTGGAGGTGACCGAACAGATGGATCTAGGAGACGTCAGCGAAGACGCCCCCGAGCATCACGCGCTGATGGTCTACACGTGGCTGGGGGGCGTCCAGGAGCTGCTGCTGCAGCGGCTGCTCTGAGCGTGCTCAGAGGCGACGTCGTCCGAGCAGGGCCGCCAGCACGAGGGCGATCACCCCGCCGAGGACGAGCGTGCGGGTCTCGGTGGCGCGTCGTCGGGCCTTGGCGACGGCCAGCGGACGCACGGCCCCGGCACTGCCGAGACGCACATGTCGCGAGCCTGCGAGAAGACGTCCGACCCGGTCGTCCACCCCCGCACCGACGGTCGCGACCGTGCCCCGAGGGCCGGTGACCCTGATCGTCACGCCTTCGTCGGAGAGCAGCCTGCCGACGGTCTTGAGCACCTTGGGGCCGGTGCTCACCGAACCGAGAGCGGCGTCCCAGGCTGCCACCGGGTCCTCGGCATGGACCACGACCTCGCGACCCTGGCCGGGGGGCGGGGGCGCCGCGCGGGGCCCCGCGCCGCCCGCCCCCCGAGCCCCCGCGCCGCCCAGACC
>JBBSTI010000088.1:0-14379 GCA_038236005.1 Mycobacteriales bacterium
AGCCGACGAGGTCGGCCGTCGCGACCTCGTGCGTCGGCGGGCCCGACTGCGCACCCATCCAGGCGAGGGCGGTCTTGAGGCGTTCGTCGTCGAAGTGCTCGTCGAGCAGGCTGTCGGCGCTGGTGAGGAACTGCCGGGACAGCTCCTGGCCGGACAGACCGGTGCCCGAGCCGATGCCCCAGAGCGTGCGGCCGAGCCGAGCCCCGGTCGGCGGCCCCTGGAAGGCCTCGAACACGCGCAGGTTGCGGGCCGACCAGTCCAGGACGAACGCCCGGTAGGCCTCGGCCTCCTTGGTCCCGCAGAGCGCCTCGATGCTCTCGCAGGTGCGGTCCAGGTCGACGTGGAAGGTGAGGTTGCCGCCCCCAGGGGTGTCGCAGGAGAACGGGGCGAAGCCCCACGGGTCGAGGTCCTGGTATTCCAGGCCGAACCGTCCCAGCTGCAGGTCCTCGACGATCCCGGTGTGGCGCACCATGACGTGCGCGCTGCTGCCCCGGTCCATCCGATAGCCCGGGAACCGCTCGACCGTGGAGGCGGCCCCGCCGACCACGGTGTCGCGCTCCAGCACGGTGACGTCCAGCCCGGCCCGGGCCAGGTAGCAGGCCGAGACCAGAGCGTTGTGCCCGGCGCCGACGACGACGACTCGGTCGGTGCTGGGGTCACTCATCGGCGGCCAGTCCCAGCACGGCAAACTCCCTGGGGTCACCCGGGAAACGCATCCCCGGCACGAGGGTCTGCCACCCCCCGGCGGTGTAGAAGCCGCTGGCCCGGGTCGGACCGGTCGGGGTGGTCAGCAGCGACGGCACCGCCCGGTCGGCGAGCAACCGGTCCAGGAGCACCCGCCCGAGCCCGCGGCCCTGGTGCGCGGGCAGCACGTGCAGCTCGCAGACCTCGAACGCGCCCGACCAGCGGTCGGACTCCGAACGGCCGAGGTGGCGCCGCAGAGCCGTGGTCACCTGGTCGTGCCACCACTGCCCGGCCTCGCCGAGGTGCCCGTACGCCGTGCCGACGAGCACGCGGTCCTCGACCGCCGCGACCGCCCGCAGCCCGGCCCGCTGCAGATGGTTGGTCATCGCCGACCGACGCCCGCCGGCGACCTGGCGGGGGACGTCCATCGCCGCGGAGTAGACGTCCAGGACCTGCTCCGCCCAGCGGTCCAGCTGCTCAGCGGTCCAGTCCTCGACCAGGATCTCGCTCATCGAGGGCCCGTCAGCTCAGCGCTGCCC
This sequence comes from Mycobacteriales bacterium, assembly GCA_038236005.1. Taxonomy (GTDB): domain Bacteria; phylum Actinomycetota; class Actinomycetes; order Mycobacteriales; family SCTD01; genus CANKBT01. The sequence continues at coordinate 1,224 of JBBSTI010000088.1, forward strand.
TGCTCGTCCAGCAGGGCGAAGCGGGCGAACAGCTCCTCGGCGTACCAGCCCTCGGTCGGGGTGCGGTCCATCACCTCGCGGTGCGCCTCTCCCTCGTACGCAAAAGCCTTCAGCGCCTGCTCGTCGTCCCACACGCTGAGCGTGCCCTGCAGGCCGAGCGGCGCCTCGCCGACGCCGAACGCGGTCCGCAACCCGGGGGCCTCGCACAGCGCTGCGCTGACCGGCGGGACCGCTGACCAGAACCGGACCGCCTTCGCGGGTCGGAGCCGGGCGCGGGTCAGCGCGACGACCGGGCCGGTGCTGCGGTGGGGGACCGGCGTCCCGAACGGCTCTCGCCCGCTCCAGCGTCCGCGGGCGGCCTGGGGCTCGAGCCGGAGCGTCCAGCGGGAGTCCGACAGCGCGTCCCAGCGGGCGACCGCGGGCAGCTCGGGGGCGTCGCCCGCCCAGCAGGACAGCAGGGCCCAGCGGGTCGGGTCGGCGTCGGCCGCGGTGAACGTCTTGCCGGTCCCGGTGCCGAGCAGCTTGGCGAAGCGACAACCGGGCGTACGCCGGACGGATCTGGCGTCCTGAGCCAGACGGGGGAGCAGCCTCGGCAATGCCCTGGGCGGCAGCCGCCAGACGTGCAGCAGCACAGCAGCAGGCACAGGAGGGCGCACCCGCTGAGCCTGCCACGGACTCCGGCGTCGGGCCGCGCGGAATCTTCCTCGCCGGGCGGTGTTGCATGTTCCTGTGACCGACCTTCAGCAGCTCGCCGCGCAGGCTGGCCGCGACCTGGAGACCGCGAGCGCCCAGGACGTGCTGCGTTGGGCGGTCGACACCTTCGGTGCGGGCTTCGCGGTGACCGCCTCGATGGGGGACGGCCTGCTGCCGCACCTGGTCGCCTCGGTCGCTCCCGGCGTCCCGGTGGTCTTCCTAGACACCGGCTACCACTTCGCCGAGACGATCGGCACGCGCGACGCGGTCGACACCGTGTATGACGTGCAGGTGCGCACGTTCCTGCCGCTGCTCACCGTGGCCGAGCAGGACGCCGCCCACGGCCCCGAGCTGTGGCGCCGGGACCCGGACGCCTGCTGCGCGATGCGCAAGGTCGAGCCGCTCGCGCGGGCCCTGGCGCCCTACGAGGCCTGGGGCTCCGGCATCCGTCGCGACGAGAGCCCCGCGCGCGCCGACATCGGTGTCGTCGAGTGGGACGAGAAGCGGTCCAAGGTGAAGGTCAACCCGCTCGCGACCTGGACGCTGGCGCAGGCCGAGGCCTACCTCGCCGACAACGGGGTGCTGGTGAACCCGCTGGTCGAGGACGGCTACCCCTCGATCGGCTGCGCCCCCTGCACCCGCCGGGTCGCGCCGGGCGAGGACCCGCGGGCCGGTCGATGGTCCGGGTCCGCCAAGGTGGAGTGCGGACTGCACGTCTGAGGACCGGCCGTTGGTCCTGGTGCTGAGGGGACCTCCGGCTCTGGCGCGGGCGGGCAGGACCCAGCAGAGTTTGGTGGGTCAGCACGGCGCCGCCCAGCCAAGGACGTGAATCCCATGACGACCGATGCCCCCTCGAGGCACGTGACCGGCACGAGGCCCGAACGAGTCGGCCGCGCGCAAGCCCCCGACACCGTGGAGCCCACCGGCGGGAACGCCGTGCGGGTCGCGGCGGCTGCGCTGGTCGCGCTGCGGCTGAGCATCGGGTTCGTCTTCCTGTGGGCGTTCTTCGACAAGCTGTTCGGGCTGGGCTACGCGACCCCCGGCGAACGGGCGTGGATCAACGGCGGCTCACCGACCACCGGATTCCTGTCGAACGTGCAGAGCGGCCCGCTCAAGGGCTTCTTCGACGCGTTGGCCGGGGTGACGGCGATGGACTGGCTCTTCATGGCCGGGCTGCTCGGCATCGGCGCAGCGCTCGTGCTGGGCGTCGCCCTTCGCCCCGCGGCAGCCGCCGGCTCGCTGCTGCTGGTGTTCATGTGGTTCGCGATCTGGCCGCCGGCCACGATGGCGGGCGGCGAGCCCACCGGGTCCAACAACCCGTTCATGGACGACCACCTCGTCTACGCCATCGCGCTGGTGCTGATCGCCAGCCTGTCGCTGTCCTACGCCACCTTCCTGGGCCGGCGCTGGTCCGCACTGCCCTTGGTGCAGAAGCACTCCTGGCTCCGGTAGCCACGAGCACCGGTGCCACCCCCACCGGCGGTCGGGGTGGCACCGGTGCTGGGCACTAGATCCGGACGGTCGTGCCGTCCAGCAGCGGCACGGTCATCGAGAAGTTTTCCTGATAGCAGAGCTTCTGCTCCTCGAGCACCCCGAGCACCACCTGCTCGCCGAGCTTGAAGGACTCGAGGTAGTCGGTGTACTCGAGGTAGTCGGTGTAGTAGTGCACCCCCGCCCAGTCCCGGCCGACCGCGATGTTCGCGGCCAGCTTGTTCAGCTCACCCTCGACCGTGAGCGGCTGGGACAGGCCGCCGCCGACGTCGATCAGGGCGGAGCCGTCCGCGTTCGCTGCCTACGCGATCCGCGCACCGGCGTGGCAGAGCGGACGACCGTGGTCGAACCACGCCTTGAGGATCGTGACGCAGGCCCCGGCGACGGTCGCGTGCCCCGCTCCGTAGGAGGGGTGGGTCGGCGATCCCTCCGGGAACGCCATCGGCAGCAGCCAGTTGTCCGTCCCGTTGACCGCGTCAGCTCGTCGCCGATGTCGGACGAGCCTGCGAAGGCGGCCTCCATCGTCGCCAGGTTCCACTCGGTCAGGTAGTTCTTCTGCGGCAGTGCGACCCGGACGCGCTGGTCGACCCGGACGGCGCCGTACGCGACGAGCGAGCGACGCGCTCTGGTCACCAGCGGCGAGGTCTCCCACTCGCTGAACGGGACGTCGCGGCACAGCGCCATCCAGCAGACCTCGCCCATCTCGGCGATCAGCTCCTGGCTGTCCAGCGACGGGCACGGCGGCATCGTGAGCGACGCTGCGTCCGGCCCTGGAGGTCCAGGGTCAGCCCGGCGCCCCGGCTCTCCCAGGCCCGCACCGCCGGGGCCTTCTCCGGGGCGGCGTAGGTCGCCGACCAATCGAGCTCCAGCGTGCCGGCGCCGTCGTAGGCCAGGTCCCCGTTCGGTCGGAACGGACCGGGTCCGATCCGGACCGCCTGCACGTCCCGCGGGTCGCCGGAGTCGATCGTCTGAACCCACTCGGAGAAGTCGGTCGGGGACAGCAGGAAGCCGTGCTCGTCGTGCGGCAGGCACTTGGTGAAGCTGCCGACGTAGGTCGGGGCGCCGTCAGCATCGCGAACGCGCTGCTCGTCGCCGTTGGCGTGGTGCGTCACCGTCAGCCGGTCGAAGGCGATCTCCGCCGCGTCGATCCGGCGCTGGCGGGAGAGCACTGCGTGGTCGGTCATGGGGGGCTCCTGACTCGGGGTGCAGCCGCAGGACGGGCTGTCCCAGACCAGAGCGGGTGACGGCCCGTCTGATACGTCGACCGCGTTCCTGCCTCCCGATCTCGTCAGCCCACGGCTGCGGCGGCGAGGGCCGCCGCCACCTCCGGCGCGTGCTCGGGGGCGAGCAGGCCCGAGGTCACCCGTACGACGGCGCCGGGGGCCCCGGCGGCCATGAACGGAGAGCCGGGTGCGACCCGGACGCCCGCGGCGGCCAGCCGCAGCAGCGCCGCCCGCTCGTCGGTCACCGGCAACCAGAGGTTGATGCCGTCGGGGACCAGGACGTCCATCCCGTGCGCGGCGAGCGCGGTGGTCAGGGCATGTTGGCGGAGCGCGTACTGGCGGCGGGCCTCACCCACCTCGTCCACCGACCGGGACTGCGTGAGCAGGTCCAGCAAGATCGTCTGGAGCATCCGCGACGTCCAGCCCGGGCCGAGCATCCGCCGGGCCACGATCCGGTCGACGAGCGGGGCCGGCCCGCCGAGCGCGGCGATGCGCAGGTCCGGACCGTGGGACTTGGAGAAGCTGCGCACGTGGACGACCTGATCGGGGATCCAGGTGCCGAACGAGACCAGGGGTGCGGTGCTGATCGCCCCGGAGTGGTCGTCCTCGACGACGAGGGGGCCGGTGGGCGACCGGAGCAGCGTGGCCAGCGCAGCCGCGCGGACCAGCGACATGGACGCGCCGGTCGGGTTGTGCGCCCGGGGTTGCAGGACCACGGCCACCGGTCGCGCGGCGAGGGCGCGCTGCAGCGACGACGCCACGATCCCCGAGGCGTCGCACGACACCGGCAGCACCTCCGCGCCCAGGGCCTCGACCAGGTCGTAGAAGGGTGGGAAGCCGGGAGACTCGAGCACCACGCGGTCGCCGTAGGCCACCACCTCCCCTAACGTGCGTGAGACCCCGTCGATCGCTCCGTCGACGACAGTGATCGACGGGGCGGCGTAGGGCCAGGTCGCGGCGAGCCGCTCGCGCAGCGCCGGCAGGACGGTCTCGTCCTGGTAGAGCCCGGTGCCGGCCCGGGACGACACCCGACGCAGCGCCGGGCCGAGCGCGGGCAGCAGGGCCGGGTCGGGTGTGCCGCGAGAGAGGTCCCGGCGCAGCTCGGCCTCGATCGGACCGGCGAGACTGCGGTAGCGCGGGCTGAGCCACGGCGCCACGGTGTCCCGGTCGGAGGTGTCCCGGACGAAGGTGCCGGCCCGGCCGCGCGAGACGATCGCTCCGTTGCTGCGCAGGGCCTGCCAGGCAGCGCTCACGGTGGCCGGGCTGACGCCGAGGTCGGCCGCGACGTCGCGCACCGTCGGCAGCCGCTGCCCGGGCCCGAGGTCGCCGGCGCGGATGCTGCGGGCGATCAGGGCCGCGATCCCGCGCGGGCTCCGATCGGCCAGATCGGTGAGGTCGAGGGTCACAGGTTGGTGTCCATCATGATCAGGCCGTCACAGGGCTTGACGTGCGTGAAATCACAGTGAAATGTTCAGGCCCGACAGTAACAGTTCTGCACCCGCCGCCAGGAGGCCCCGATGACGACCGTGCGCGCTGCCATCACCCAGACCACGTGGACCGGTGACGAGGCGTCGATGCTCGACCGGCACGAGCAGCTCGCCCGTGACGCCAAGGAGCGGGGCGCGCAGATCGTCTGCTTCCAGGAGCTGTTCCACGGCCCCTACTTCGGCATCACCCAGGACCAGAAGTACTACCGGTACGCCCAGGCCGTCGACGGCCCGATCGTGCAGCGCTTCGCCGCGCTGGCCAAAGAGCTGTCGATGGTGATGGTGCTCCCGATCTACGAGCAGGAGCAGACCGGCGTCTACTACAACACCGCCGTCGTGGTCGACGCCGACGGCACCGTCCTCGGCAGCTATCGCAAGAACCACCTCCCGCACCTGGACAAGTTCTGGGAGAAGTTCTACTTCCGGCCGGGCAACCTCGGCTACCCCGTCTTCGACACCGCGGTCGGCAAGGTCGGTGTGCACATCTGCTACGACCGGCACTTTCCCGAGGGCTGGCGCGAGCTGGGCCTGGCCGGCGCGCACATGGTGTTCAACCCGAACGCCACCAAGCCCGGCCTGTCGAACCGGCTGTGGGAGGTCGAGGGTCCGTGCGCGGCCGTGGCCAACGGCTACTTCGTGCTCCAGCCGAACCGGGTCGGGCGCGAGGACAACGAGTACGGCGAGCTGGCGGTCGACTTCTACGGCACGAGCCAGGTGATCGACCCGCGGGGCAACTTCGTGGGCGAGCGCGGCAGCCAGGACACTGAAGAACTGCTCGTGCGTGACCTCGACCTCGACATGGTCCAGCAGATGCGCGACGACTGGCAGTTCTACCGGGACCGCCGCCCCGACTCCTACACCCAGATCGCGCAGGCCTGACATGGGGACGCTGTTCATCACCGGCGGCACGGTCGTCAGCGCGACCGGCCGGACCCAGGCCGACGTCCTGGTCGAGGGCGAGAAGATCGTCGCCCTGCTGGCACCCGGGCAGACGGTCCTCGGCGCCGACCTGGCGGCGACCGCCGACCGCACGATCGACGCGACCGGCAAGTACGTCGTACCGGGCGGGATCGACGCCCACACGCACATGGAGATGCCGTTCGGCGGCACCAACGCCAGCGACACCTTCGAGACGGGGACCACCGCGGCGGCCTGGGGCGGCACCACGTCGATCATCGACTTCGCCGTCCAGAAGACCGGCGAGGCCGTCGAGACCGGGCTGGCCGCCTGGCACGAGAAGGCCGGCGGCAACTGTGCCGTCGACTACGGCTTCCACCAGATCGTCGGCGGCGTCGACGAGCAGTCGCTGAAGGCGATGGAGACCCTCGTCGACGAGGGCATCACGTCCTACAAGATGTTCATGGCCTACCCCGGGGTCTTCTACTCCGACGACGGGCAGATCCTGCGGGCCATGCAGAAGGCTGCTGAGCTCGGCCTGCTGACGATGATGCACGCCGAGAACGGACCGGCCATCGACGTGCTCGCCGAGCAGCTGTACGACGCCGGGAAGACCGCTCCCTACTTCCACGGCGTCGCGCGTGCCTGGCAGATGGAGGAGGAGGCCACGCACCGCGCGATCATGCTGGCCGACCTCACCGGGGCGCCGCTCTACGTCGTGCACGTGAGCGCGAAGCAGGCGGTCGCCCAGCTGGCCGCGGCCCGCGACCGCGGCAAGAACGTCTTCGGCGAGACCTGCCCGCAATACCTCTACCTGTCGCTGGAAGAGCAGCTCGGCGCGACCGGGGACCCGACCTGGGGTGATTTCGAGGGCGCCAAGTGGGTCTGCTCTACGCCGCTGCGGGCCCGGGAGCAGGGCCACCAGGAGGCCATGTGGACCGGCCTGCGCACCAACGACCTGCAGATGGTCTCCACCGACCACTGCCCGTTCTGCATGAAAGGCCAGAAGGACCTGGGCCGGGACGACTTCCGGGCCATCCCCAACGGCATCGGGTCGATCGAGCACCGGATGGACCTGATGTATCAGGGCGTCGTGACCGGCGAGATCTCCCTCGAGCGCTGGGTCGAGCTCACCTCGACCACGCCCGCACGGATGTTCGGCCTGTACGGCACCAAGGGGGTGATCGCGCCCGGGGCTGACGCGGACATCGTGATCTACGACCCGGCCGGCCACACCAGCATCGGGGTCGGTAAGACCCACCACATGAACATGGACTACTCCGCATGGGAGGGCTACGAGATCGACGGCCACGTCGACGTCGTGGTCTCCCGCGGGAGCGTGCTGGTGCAGGACGGCCAGTTCAGCGGTCGGCCTGGGCACGGGCGCTACCTCAAGCGCGGCCTCTCCCAGTACCTCCTCTAGGAGCAACGATGGACTTCGGTGTCGTCCTGCAGACCAACCCACCCGCCTGGCGCACGGTCGCCCTGGCCAAGCAGGCCGAGGAGCACGGGTTCGACTACGTGTGGACCTTCGACTCCCACCTGCTCTGGCAGGAGCCGTACGTCATCTACTCCGCGATCCTGGCCGCGACCCACCGGGTGATCGTCGGGCCGATGGTGACCAACCCGGCGACCCGTGACTGGACGGTCACCGCGTCGGTCTTCGCGACCCTGAACGAGATGTATGGCAACCGCACCGTCTGCGGCATCGGCCGCGGCGACTCGGCCGTCCGCGTGCTGAACGGCAAACCGACCACCCTTGCGGACCTGCGGGCGGCGACCCACGTCATCCGTGAGCTGGCCAACTGCCGGCCCGTCGAGATCAACGGGACCACGCTGCAGTTCCCGTGGGCCACCAGCTCCGCGCTCGAGGTCTGGATCGCCGCGTACGGGCCGCTGGCGCTCAAGACCGCCGGCGAGGTCGGCGACGGGTTCATCCTGCAGCTCGCCGACGTCGACATCGCGACGTGGATGATCGGCGCGGTCCGCAAGGCGGCCGCCGACGCCGGCCGCGACCCCGACGCGATCACCTTCTGCGTGGCAGCGCCGGCTTACGTCGGGGACGGCTCCCCGGAGTCGCTGGCCCACATGCGGGAGCAGTGCCGGTGGTTCGGCGGCATGGTCGGCAACCACGTCGCTGACATCGTGGCCAAGTATGGCGACTCCGGAGACGTGCCGCAGGCGCTGACCGACTACATCAAGGGTCGTCAGGACTACGACTACAACGAGCACGGCCGGGCCGGCAACACGCACACCGCGTTCGTGCCCGACGAGATCGTGGACCGCTTCTGCATCCTGGGCACCCCCGAGGAGCACGTCGCCAAGCTGGAGCAGCTCAGGGCGATCGGGGTGAACCAGTTCTCGGTCTACCTCCAGCACGACAACAAGGAGGAGACCCTGCGGGTCTACGGAGAGACGATCATGCCGGCCCTCCGCGACCAGCTGACGGCCAAGGCGTGACCCGGCTGCGGGGGATCGGCCTCGGCCTGGTCGGTGTCCTCGCGCTGGCCGGGGTCTGGGACCTCTACAAGAGCTTCGGCCCCGCCGACGGCGTGACCGTGGCGAGCACCCGGGTCCTGCCGCGCACCACCGACCTCGCGATGCCGCACACCTGGCAGATGCTGCAGCGACTGACCGAGCCGGTCACCTCGGCCCGCGACGCGCCGTCCGCGTTCAGCGCGGTGCTCGACGCGAGCCGCTTCACGCTCGGGATCGCCACCCGCGGATGGTTGATCGGGGTGGTCGTGGGGCTGCTGCTGGCGCTGCTGATGAGCCGGTTCCGGCTGGCCGAGCAGTCGCTGCTGCCGTGGGTGGTGCTGAGCCAGACGGTGCCGCTGATCGCGATCGCGCCGCTGGTGCGTCGCTGGGGTGCGGCGCTGTCGGTCGGTGGCTTCGAGTGGACGTCGGCGACGTCGGTGATGGTGATCGCGGCCTACCTTGCGTTCTTCCCCGTCGCCGTCGGGGCGCTGCGCGGCCTGAAATCGCCTGCGGCGACGCACCTGGACCTCATGTCGGCGTACGGCGTGGGGTGGTGGCGCAGCCTGCTCACCCTGCGGGTGCCCTCGAGCGTGCCGTTCCTGCTGCCTGCGCTACGACTGTCCGCGGCCAGCGCAGTGATCGGCACGGTCGTGGCCGAGGTGTCGATCAGCTTGCGCGGTGGCATCGGCCGGCAGGTCGTGGAGTTCGCGCAGTCGGCCGGCGGGGACCCGTCCAAGGCCTGGGCGCCGATCTTCGGGGCGGTCGGGGTCGGGCTGGTCGCAGCCGGCTTCGTCGGGCTGATCGGTCTTGCCCTGAAACCGTTCCGACTGTCGGGAGCCCCCTTGTGAGCACATCCGTGACCCCCGCCGTGCGTGATGCCGTGAGCGCGATCCAGGTCACCGGGGTGGATCGCGTCTTCACCAGCAGGAAGGACCAGGTGGTCGCGCTCGACACCGTCGACCTGACGGTCGCGGCGGGCGAGTTCGTCTCCCTGATCGGACCGAGCGGCTGCGGCAAGAGCACGCTGCTGCGGCTGGTGGCAGACCTGGACACCCCGACGGCCGGCGACGTCCAGGTCTTCGGCAAGCCGGCGCGCCAGGCCCGGCTCGACCAGGATTACGGCATCGCGTTCCAGCAGGCCGGGCTGCTGCCGTGGCGCACCGTCGCGGGCAACATCGAGCTGCCGCTGAAGCTGCACGGCGTCGGCAGCGACGAGCGCCGGGCCCGGTCGGCCGAGCTGCTCGAGCTGGTCGGGCTGTCGGAGTTCGCCAAGAGCCACCCCGACCAGCTGTCCGGGGGCATGCAGCAGCGGGTGGCGATCGCGCGCGCGCTGGCCGAACGGCCCAAGCTGCTGCTGATGGACGAGCCGTTCGGGGCGCTCGATGAGATCACCCGCGAGCGGATGCAGCTCGAGCTGGTCAACATCTGCGCCGAGACCGGGGCGGCGGTGCTGTTCGTGACCCACTCGATCCCTGAGGCGGTCTTCCTGTCCGATCGCGTCGTGGTGATGTCACCGCGTCCGGGCCGGATCGTGGACATCGTCGATGCCGGCAGCCTGGGCCGCTCGCAGGAACGCACCGACGAGGACCGCGACGCTGAGGCCTTCTTCCACATCGTCGCCCGGGTCCGTGAGCACCTGCACGGCGTCCCCGCGAGCGGCACCCGGGCGATGAAGGCCCGATGACGGACTTGCTGACCAGGCAAGCCGCGCGCGACACGCGTGCGCGGCTGCCGATCACCCACGCGGGGGTGACGACGATGGTGGCCCCGATCGTCTTCGGCGTCGTGGTCCTCGGCCTGTGGCAGGTCGTCGTCGTGGCGTTCGACATCGAGCCGTACGTCATCCCGGCGCCGAGCGACATCTGGCGCGAGGTGACGGCCAATCAGGCCAACGTCCTGTCCGCCATGGGGGTGACCGGGCGAAACGCCCTGATCGGGCTGCTGGCCGGCGCCGTGGTCGGTGTTGCTGCGGCAGTGCTGTCGAGCGCGGTGCGGGTCGTGGACCAGATGGCCGTACCCGTGGTGGCCGCCCTGTCCGTCGTGCCGATCGTCGCGTTGGCGCCGGTGCTCTACACGCTGTTCGGCGCGGCGGTGAACACCTCGCGGATCCTGGTCGCGGCGGTGTCAGTCCTGATCCCGGTCTACCTCAACACCCTGCGTGGGCTGCGGCAGGTCACTGCCGTCCACCGCGACCTGATGACGGCGTACGCCGCAGGCCCGCTCCAGGTGGTCCGGTCCGTGACGCTGCCGACCGCGACGCCGTACGTCTTCACCGGTCTGCGGATCGCTTCCTCGCTGGCCGTGATCTCCGCGCTGATCGCCGAATACTTCGGCGGACCGATCGGCGGGCTCGGCAAGTCGATCACCTCGGCCGCCGCGAGCAGCAACTACCCGCTGGCCTACGCCTACGTCGTCGGGGCGATCGTCCTCGGACTCGCGTTCTACGTCGTCACCCTGCTCGTCGAGCTGTCGTTCTCGCGCCACCGCTCCAGCTAGACCACCCGTCCAACATACCGAGGAGACCACGATGACCCGCACCGCCAGGCCGTACCTCCAGCTGGGGGCCGTCTTCACCGCCCTCGCCCTGTCCGTGACCGCCTGCGGAGGCAGCGCGTCGAGCCCCGGCGCCGGTCCCGACGCGAGCTCCAGCACGAGCGCTGAGGCGCTCAAGCCGGTCAAGCTGCAGCTGCAGTGGGTCACCCAGGCCCAGTTCGCCGGCTACTACGCCGCGCTGGAGCAGGGCTACTACAAGGACGAGGGCCTCGACGTGGAGATCGTCGAAGGCGGGCCGGACATCGTCCCGCAGGACGTGCTGTCGGCCGGTGACGTGGACTACGCCGTCTCCTGGGTGCCCAAGGTGCTCGGTTCGATCGAGCAGGGCGCCAAGATCACCGATGTGGCACAGATCTTCGAGCGGAGCGGCACGACCCAGGTCTCGTTCAAGGACAAGAACATCACCTCGCCGGCTGACTTCAAGGGCAAGAACGTCGGGTCCTGGGGCTACGGCAACGAGTGGGAGCTGTTCGCCGGCATGCAGAAGGAAGGCGTCCAGCTCAGCGACATCAAGCTCGTGCAGCAGGCCTTCGACATGAACGCGTTGCTGACCGGCGACATCGACGTCGCCCAGGCGATGACCTACAACGAGTACGCGCAGGTGCTCGAGACCGAGAACCCGAAGACCGGCGAGCTCTACACCCCCGACGACCTCAACGTCATCGACTTCAACGACGTCGGCACCGCGATGCTCCAGGACGCGATCTGGGCCCAGAGCGAGAAGCTGGACGACCCGGCGTACGCCGACCAGACCGTCAAGTTCGTGAAGGCCTCGATCAAGGGCTGGGTCTACGCGCGGGACAACGTCGAGGAGGTCGCCGGCTTCGTGACGGCCAAGGGTTCGCAGCTCGGCACGAGTCACCAGCTGTGGCAGGCCAACGAGGTCAACAAGCTCATCTGGCCGTCGACCAGCGGCGCCGGCATGATCGACCAGGCTGCCTGGGACCGCACGGTGACGATCGCGCAGCAGACCAAGAACGAGACCGGCGCGACCATCATCACCCAGGCTCCGCCGGCGAACGCCTACACCAACACCTACGTCGAGAAGGCCCTCGCGGAGCTCAAGGACGAGGGCGTCGACGTCATGGGCAAGGACTACGAGCCGATCACCGTCACCCTCAACAAGGGCGGCAGCTAACCACTACCAGCCCCTCACCCCACCCATGAAGGAAGCAGCATGACCCTCACCGACAACGACGTCGCCACGGAGCTGGACCAGCGCACCCTCGATCTTGACCGCACCCACGTGTTCCATTCCTGGTCGGCGCAGGCCGCCCTGTCGCCGATGGTGGTCGCCGGCGGCCTCGGCAGCCGGGTCTGGGACCACGCCGGCAACACCTGGCTCGACTTCTCCAGCCAGCTGGTCAACGTCAACATCGGCCATCAGCACCCGCGCGTGGTGGCCGCGATCCAGGAGCAGGCCGGCCTGCTCGCGACGGTCGCCCCGGCGACCGCCCATCTTGCCCGTGGCGAGGCGGCCCGACGGATCACCGACCGGGCTCCGGCCGGCATGGACAAGGTCTTCTTCACCAACGGCGGCGCGGACGCGATCGAGAACGCGATCCGGATGGCGCGTCAGGTCACCGGGCGCGACAAGGTGATCTCGACCTACCGCTCCTACCACGGCAACACCGGTGCGGCGGTGGTCGCGACCGGCGACTGGCGCCGGGTGCCGAACGAGTTTGCGCGAGGCCACGTCCACGTCTTCGGGCCGTTCCTCTACCGCAGCGAGTTCTGGGCCGAGACCCCGGAGCAGGAGTCCGAGCGTGCGCTCCGGCACCTGACCCGGACGGTCGAGGCCGAGGGGCCGGCAGGCTTCGCGGCGATCCTGCTGGAGACGGTCCCCGGCACGGCCGGCGTGCTCACGCCGCCGCCCGGCTACCTGGCCGGCGTCCGGGCGCTGTGCGACAAGCACGGGATCATGCTGATCCTCGACGAGGTCATGTGCGGCTTCGGGCGCACCGGTGAGTGGTTCGCGCTCGACGCCTTCGACGTGGTGCCCGACCTCATCGCGTTCGCCAAGGGCGTCAACTCGGGCTACGTCCCGGTCGGGGGTGTGGTCATGAGCCAGCAGATCGCGGCCCACTTCGACGAGGTGGTCTTCCCGGGCGGCCTGACCTACTCCGGGCACCCGCTCGCGATGGCCTCCATCGTCGCCGCCCAGGACGCGATGGCGGAGGAGGGCATCGTCGACAACGCCAAGCGGATCGGCGCCGAGGTGCTCGGTCCGGGCCTGGCCGCCCTGGTCGACCAGCACCCGGTCGTCGGAGAGGTCCGCGGCTCCGGGGTGATGTGGGCCCGCGACCTGGTCGCCGACCCGCGCACCCGTGAGCC
>JBBSTI010000089.1:0-14208 GCA_038236005.1 Mycobacteriales bacterium
CCCCGCCCGGCCGTCGCACGACGCATCCCGGGGCGGCGGGCCGATCCGCCCGGCCGTCCGGCCCCGGTGATCTTGGCCGCCGCAACGCCGCCAAGATCACCAACGCTCCGGGCCGGACCAGGCCGTCAGCAGATCGGGCAGGACCTGCTCCTCGTGCACGGCCACGCCCCGCACGCGCATGGCCTGGGCCAGACCCGGCTCCCAGGGGGTCTCGACCTCACGTCCGGTCAGCGGCTCGCCCCCAGCTGCGGCCAGATAATCGTCCGCAGTCATCCGCCACGGCTGCACCGAGCAGCGGTCTACCAGCCATCCGCAGATCTCCACCCCCCGCCAGTCGAGGTCACCGTGATAGGCGCACCCGTCGCCGAGGCGCAGCAGCAGGTCGACGGCGACGGTCGCCGGCCAGCCGGCGGTGCACACGATCGGGAACCGTCCGCCGTGGGTCACGGCGAAGGCCTCCAGGACCGCCGGGTTCTCCACGGCAAGCACCGGGCCAGGCGTGCTGACCGCGTGCCGGCGCAGGTCCCACGGCGTCAGGTGCCGCGGCTCCTGCCCGGGCACCCCGTCGAGAGACAGACCCAGCGTCAGCACGGTCGTCGAGACCGTGTCGGCCAGCACCCCGGCCGCTTCCCAGGCCCCCCGACGGTCGGTCGGCATCGCGCCGCCAGACAGCCCGCGCAGCACCACCGAGGCGAGCGGCCCGTCGTCGAGCGCGTGCGCGTCACCGAGCACCGAGGCCGCCAGCTCGGTGCGGAGCCGGGCCTCTGCCGGGAGCGCCGCCAGCACCCGCACCGCCTGCCTGACCAGCTCCAGCGGGTCGGTGACCCGAGCCAGCACCCCGCTGGCTCGTACGCCGTCGGCCCAGGCGGGATCCCGGGAGGCCAGCACGGCGAGCGGCGCCTCACGGACCGACGCCTCGGCGGCACGGTCCCGCAACGGCCCGGTCAAGGTCTCGACAACGTCCCGAAGCGTCAGACCGGCCCGCTCTCCCAGCACCGCGTCCAGCTCGGAGAGCACGACCCTGACGTCACCGGTGACCGGACGGGCCAGGACCGCGGCGAGCGCGTGCCGGGTCGCGGGTGGCATCGCCGTCACGCGGGCGGTTCGGGCGCCCTTCTCCAGCGGCGCCCTCAGCCGCCGCCACACCGGCTCCAGCGCCGGATCGGCAAGCCAGTCCGGGACCCTCATGCCTGGGTGATCTTGGCCGCCGGAACGGCGCCAAGATCACCCACGCTGGCGAGTGCGCTCCCGTCCCAGGTGTAGCGGTACTGCGCGATGCCACGCTCCCCCGGCGCCCGCAGCGCTTCGTACACCGCCAGGCTCGGCACGGTCGCGAAGTCACCCCAGAGTCGCTCGCTGGTGAGCACGAAGTCCAGGTCGAGGTCGACGAGGAGCCCGAACAGCAGCGGGTGCGTCCGTACGTCGATCTTGGGGAACGCGTCGTCGAGCAGGATCAACCTCGGGGCGTACGGCGCCGCCCCGGCTACCGACGTGAAGTGCGCGGCGGCGGCCGCGAACAGCGGCAGGTAGCAGACCACCTTCTGCTCGCCCTGCGACAGCGGCGTACGCCGGGTCAGGGTCGTCCAGCCCTGCACCGCGGGACGGGAGAGCCGGACCGCGAAGGCCGACCAGCGCCGGTAGTCCAGCGCCCGGATGAGGTGCTCGGTATAGCCCTGCTCCGGCTCGGCGGCCCGCTCGGTCTCGATCATCGCCGACAGCGCGTCGCGCAGCCGGACCGACTCGTCCGGGGTGAGCGACCCGCGCGCCCGCACCAGCAAGGCCACCGCGTCCCGGACGTCGGTGCCGGCGTCCTCGCGCAGGTCCCAGTCCAGCCGGACCCGGATGCCCTGGCTCGTCCGCACCCCGGACAGCAGCTCGTTCATCCCCCGTACGAGGTCGCCCGCCTCGGCCCGCCGGGACCGCAGCGCGTCCCCCAGCTCGCCGAGCAGGTGCTCCTCGAACAGGGTGCGCTCGCGATCGGTGAGCAGCTCACGCTCCCGGACCACCTCGGCGGCGAGGGTGACCGCGGCGACGGCGAGCGGCTGCTCGACCCCGGCGGCGTCGCGGGCCAGGACCGCCAGCACCGGCTCGGCCGCGCCTGCCACCGGCACGACCCGGGGCTCCTGGTCGGCCGCAGGCCCGGCGGCGAGCACGCGGACGTCAGCGTGGACGGCGTTGCCGTCGGCCGGGCGCTCGACCTTCAGCTCGGCCCAGGCGTTGACGGTGCCGGCGGCAGCCCGGGGCAGGCGTTCCTGCTGGTCGGCGAGCAGGTCGAGGGCGTCCTGCTCGCCCGGGTCGAGATCCCTGCCCAGAGCGGCGATCCACAGCCCTGGAACCTCCCGCAACGCGGTGACGGCTTCTGTCGCAGCAGCCAGCGCCGGCAGCGCCTCCGCGAGCCGCAGCTCCGCCGCCGACAGCCGGGCGACGGCCTGGCCCTGCTCACCGGTCAGCGTCCGGGCGCTCTTCTCGGCGACGTCGCGCTGGGTCTGAGCCGTACGCGCCTCGCGGCGGGCCTGGTCCAGCTCGGCCTGCATCCGCTGGACGTCGGCGCCGAGCGTGTCGAGCAACGCCTGGGCCTCGTGGCCGGCGGCCTCCGCCTCGGTCCGGGCATCGCGTGCCGCCGCGCCGGACTGCTCGGCCTGCTCGGTGTCGCGTTCGGCGCTCTCGCCGTCCTCCTCGACCCTGCGGGCCAGCTCCAGCAGCCGCCCGGCGTCGCCGGAGAGCGTGCCCAGCCCGAGGTCGAGCGCGGTCAGCGCGTCCGAGCGCAGCTGCAGGGGGCCCGGTTCGGTCGGGAGCCCGTGCTCGCTGCCGAGTCGTGCGAGCGCGTCGGCGGCCATGGCGAGCTGGCGAGAGGCGGTCGCCAGCAGGGCCGATCGGCGGGCCGTCTCGGCCTGGGTGCGGTCGTGCTCCTCTGCCCGGGCGTCGCGCCGGACCGCAGCGTCTCGCTGCGCCCGCGTGGACGGCGCCGCGGCGATCCAACCGGCCAGCTCGGTGAGCGCGGTGCGGGCCTGCTGCTCGCGTCGCTCCGCGTCCTGGCGGTCTTCACGGGCCCGCTCGGCATCCTGGTCGACCTCGGCCAGGCGGCGAGCGCGCTCGGTCTGACGGGCGGCGCTGCCGACGAACTGAGCGATCGGTTTGACGGCCCTGCCGTGCAGCGGCCCGAGCCGCCAGGTGCCGTCGCGTCCGACCGCGGGGGACTCCGAACCGCCGTCGACCGTGTCCGCGAGGACGATCGAGCCGAGCAGCCGGGCGACCACGTCGTCGTCGACCGGGCTGCCGGCCGGGACGTCAGGGCGCAGGACGTCGGCCAACGAGGGCCCCGCCACCGGGGCGAGCACGCCGAGCACCGTGTCGGCCTGGTCCCCGACCCGCAGCGAGCCGTCGGTGAGCACCTGGGCGTCCAGCAGCCCGGAGGCCTGCAGCGCCGCCTCGATCGCGGCTGCGGGACCGGGCCCGACCTCCCGGGTGTCGATCAGGCGCCAGAGCGGGAGGCCGGCCGACTCCTGACGGCCGGGTCGCGGCAACGACGGAGGCGGCGGTGCCGGGTCACGCTCGGCCAGCACCACGGACCGCCGGTCCGCCGCCTCCCGGACCCGTCCGTCGGCGGCGACCCGGTCCGCTGCCGCCGAGGCCTGCTGCTCGGACCGCCGGTCCTGCTCGGGCCGGACCGCGGCGGCGGCCTGCTCGGACAGCGTGTCCGGGTCGAGCGGCAGCGAGCTGTCGGGCAGGCGGACGGCGAGCCAGGTCCGCGCCTCCCGCTGCCAGTCCCGCAGGAGCCCCTGGTGGGTCCGTTCGGCGTCCGCGAGCCGACCCGCGGCCTGCTCCTGCCCGGCCTCGGCCTCCGCGGCCCGTTCTGCAGCGGCGTCGCGCAGCCGGGTGCGGGTCTCGAGCACGGTCAGGGCTTCCCGGACGACGGTCACCGCGGCCCGGGCAGCGCCGACCACGGCGCGCACCCCCGGCACCTGTGCGACCAGGACCTGGCCCACTCTCACCACGTCGGTGATCTTGGCGCCGTTCTCGCGCCCAAGATCACCAACGTCCTGGGGGACCGGGAGCGAGGCCGGCACGCCGCACGCTCGCAGCTGATCGGTCAGCCCGGACACCGACCCCGCCAGCCGATCGGTGTACGTCTGCAGCTGCCGGGCCCCGTCCAGCGCCCGCGCACGACCGCCCTCGGCACGTTCCTCCGCGCGCACCGACTCCTGCTCGGCCCGCGTCGCCGCCCGACCGAGCTCCTGCGCCCGACGCTGCATCTGCGCCAGGACCTGCTGGTTGCGGGCCAGCGGACCGGACTCGAGCACCTGCACCCGGCTACGGGCTCGCCCGAGGGCGCCCGCCGCCTCGCGCTGGTCGGTCTCGGCGGCGGCGAGCCGCTCGGCGACGGCGTCGCGCTCGGTCGCGCTCGCGCCGACCGCCCGGGACCGGGCGGCCCGTTCCCGTTCGGCCTCCCGCACCGCCGTGGCGCGCCCGGTGAGCACGGTGGCGGCGTAGCGCGCATACACCTGCGCCGAGCCCTGGACCGCCTCGGCGGCCGCAGCGAGCCGGGCGACCTGCTCGCCGTGCGCGGCCAGGTCGTCGAAGGACTGCCCCACCTCGTGCAGGGCCTGCTCGTCCAGGGCCGGCAGGGCCTCGTCGAGCATCTCGACCAGCCGACGCGGATCGAGGTCCTCGCCCACCTGCGGCTGACGCAGCCAGTAGAGCAGGCGCAGCAGATCGTCGTACGCCTGCGGCCCGAGGCCGAACAGCAGCTGACCGACATGCTGCTTGTAGGCCCGCGGCGCGTCGAAGGACTGCCCGCCCAGCCCGGACACCAGCTCACGCAGGGCCGGCGCGCTCAGCGGCGTCCCATCCGGCTCGGTCAGCCTCGGCGCCGCGCACGGCACCGTGAACTGCCAGGTCGTCACCTGGCGCGCACTGGCCGAGTGCCGCAGCCCGATGCCGCAGGTCACGACGTGCCGCACCCCGTCGGGATCGGTGCGGGCCAGCTCCACCCACAGATATCCCGTACGCGTCCCGGCTCCGGTCGCACCGTCGCTCATCAACCAGAGCAGCGGGCTGGCCCGCCCGCCGGTCGCCACCATCCGGGCCTTGTCGCCGTCCAGCACGTATGGCAAAAGCATCTCGAGCGTCTTGCTCTTGCCCGCACCGTTCGTCCCGCGCAGCAGCATCCGACCGTCGGCGAGCTCGAAGACCTGCTCGTCGTACTGCCAGACGTTCAGGATCCCGGCGCGGGTGAGCCGGAACCGGTGCGGGTCTCTGGTGCGAGCCGCCGTGTCCGTCACAGCCACCGTGTCCGTCACAGCCACCGTGTCCGTCACAGCCACAGGGTCCATCAGAACAGTCCTTCGGCGTACGACGTGACGGGTGCGTATCGAGCAGCGGCGGCGTGGATCAGCCCGGGTCGCAGCAGACCGACCCCGGTGAGCAGCTCGACGACGTCACGCGCCAGCAGGTCGGTGTCGGCGTAGGCCCTGCGCAGCCCACGTCCGTGCTCGGCGGCAACGTCGGCGACCGCCTGCTCCAACGCTGCCGGCGGCAGCGGCCACCAGGCCTGCCCGCTGCCGCGTGCGGCCTCGCGCACCCCGTCGGCCAACCGCGCCAGGGTGAGCAGCGCGGCGTGCCGGAGCGAGCCGGTGCCGGGAAAGGCCAGGTCGCTGAGCGTCTCGTCCGGATCGACCGCGAGCGCTCCCTCGGCCCGCAGCTCGAGGTCGAGCCCGACGTGGTCGTGCAGCCAGTCGACCTCGCGCGTGCGGCTGCGGCTCCACCACTGCTGCTGGTCGGCGGTGAGATCGGCCTCGGTCAGCACCGGGCTCTCGACGAGCGCGCGCCGCACGAAGACCCTTGATCCCCCGGCCGCGCTCGGCGTGGCGGCGGCGTCCAACAGGTCGGTGGGCCGTGCGGCGCCGGCGAGCCCGGTAGGGCTCAGCAGCCGCAGCCGCTCACGCCGGACGTCGAGCAGGGCCAGCGCCTCGCCGTCCTCGGCGTAGCGGGACAGGTCGCCGTCCCGCTCGACGAGCACGCCGTGCTCCATGAGCACCCCGAGCACGGCCGCGAGCGCACGCCGGTCGGCGACGGTCTCGAGGTCGATCCCGAGGCCGGCGTCGGCGACGGCGCTGCGCACCTGGGCGACCAGCTCGTCGAGCAGCAGCTGGGACGGGCACCGGGAGAGCGCGGCGAGGGTGAGGCAAAGCAGGGCGTACGCCCGGGGCTCGAACGGCCGGCCGTTCTTCTTCACGAGCCCTCGGCTGCCGTCCCGACCGAGCCCGGCCTTGTGCAGCCGTGCAGCGTGCGGCTCGACGACGAGCCGGTAGCCCAGCGACTCCGCGCAGAGCCGTTGCAGGTGGTCGGCGTGCCGTCGTACGAGCAGGAGGTCGTCGCCGTGCCGCTCCTGGGTGAGCAGCGGGTGCAGCAGCAGGGCCCGGAGGGCGTCACGGCGCTCGGTCTGCTCGGTCACGCCCCCACGACCTCGAGGTGCAGCCCGTGCAGCACGAGCGTGCCGTCGGGGCCGTGCACGGTCGTGGCGTTCGTGGAGGTCTCCACCGTGAGGCGTACGAGGCCCCCGCCGGGCAGCGTCGCCGTCGCCGTCACCGGTCGGCGCAGGGGACCACCGGCGTCCGACATCGCCCGGGCGTGCAGCTCCAGCAGAGCGGACCGCGCGGGCTCCGAGAGGTGCGCCCCGTCGAGGTCGCCGACCGTGACGAGCTCCTTCAGCGCCGCCGCCCGATCGGTCTCCAGACGTGCGCGCTCGCGGAGCCGCTGGGCCTTCACGGCGCTGAAGTCCTCACGCTTGGCCGTGGCCCCGGCGGCCTTGCGCTCCCCGCTCACGCGGAGCATCACGGGTACGTCGGCAACGGGTGCGCGCCACCACGAGCTGCTGGACGGAACGGGCTCCCCCGTGGCACCGAAACCGAGGTGCCGGCAGGGGTAGAGCCCAAAGGCCGCCGCCCAGAGCGCCGCTGCCTGGTCGGGGTCGCTCCGGTCGAACCAGCCGGCGAGGCGGACCAGGTCGGCGTAGCGGCTGACCTCCCGGTCGGTGCTCGTCGCGAGCCGACGCAGGTTGACCAGCAGGGCACGCATCGCCCGGGTCGCGAGGGCCCGGACCTCCTCGGCGTCGCTGCGCCGACCGGGTGAGCCGAGAAACCAGGCGCGCAGACCGTCCCAGTCGCGCAGCTCGAGCCCGGTGGACCGCTTCGCCGCGCCGCCGTCGAGCCCGACCAGCCGCGCCCCTTCGGCGGCTCGGGCCAGCAGCGGCGCCGGGTCCAGCGCGCTCAGCAGCTCGGCGGCCTGCGGCATCGTCCGGGCGATCTGGTCCACGAAGCGCTGCAGGTAGTCGATGAGCGCAGCCTTGAACGCCTGGAACTCCTCGCGCCCAAGGTCGTAGCGGGAGAGCACCTGCGACAGGCTGGCGTAGAACGCCCGGGTGCTGGTGACCAGTCGCTCGAACTGCGCGAACACCGTGGAGACCTGGCCGGCGACGACGTCCGGGTCGGCGAGCGCGAGGCTCGCATCGTCGTACGCCTGGAGCGTCCGCAGCCCGGCCAGGATCGCCGCCAGCATCTCGGTCGACACCTCGCGCACCTCGTCGGTGGCGGCCAGCAGCTCCTCGACCTGCCGGTGCACCAGCTCGCCCCGCTGGGTGAGCTGGTAGCGCGAGCGGGTCGTCAGATACTCCTTGATGCTGCGCGCCTCGCTCTCGCGTGGGCTGCGGGCGAGGTTGCCGGCCTGCACGAGGTAGGACAACCGGGCGTCGACGGTGTCCGGCTCGAGCCCGAGCGAGAGACGGTCGGCGACCTCGGCGGCGGACAGGTCGCTGAGCAGGCCCGCGGTGCCGTCGGTGAACACCCGCATGATCGCGACGTACTGCTCCGCCTCGTCGTTGACGGCGTAGCGCAGCGCCGCGAGCCGCAGCTTGTCGAACGGCGCCGGCTGAGTCATAGCGGCCCAGGCTATCGGCGCCGGTTTCGTGTCCTGGTGATCTTGGCGCCGGTTCCCTGGCCAAGATCACCCAGGGTCGAGAGGTGAGTCAGCCGCGGGCGGTCCAGGGCGGTCATCACGTGACGTTCACCGGACCCCGCGCGGTCGCAGCTGGACGCTGATCCTCGGCCCGACCGGTCGCGCGGTCTTGGGGACGGCGTGCTCCCAGGTGCGCTGGCACGAGCCCCCCATGACGACCAGGTCACCGTGCCCGAGCGAGCAGCGCATCCCCGGGCCGCCGCCGCGCGGCCTGAGCGCGAGCTGCCGGGGCGCACCGACGCTGAGGATGGCCACCATCGTGTCGTGGGTCGCGCCGCGGCCGATCGTGTCGCCGTGCCAGGCGACGCTGTCGCGCCCGTCCCGGTAGAGGCACAGCCCGGCGGTGGCGAACGGTCCGCCGGTCTCGCAGACGTAGCGCTCGTCGAGCAGCTGCCGGGCCTGGTCCAGCACCGGGTGCGGCAGCTGCTGGTCCTCCCCGTAGAAGGCGAGGCGCCTCGGGACGGCGACCTCCCGGTCATACATCTGCCGCCGTTCGTCGTACCAGGGGACAGCAGCCGCGAGGTGGTCGAACAGGGCGTCCGCCCCGCCGAGCCAGCCGGGGAACAGGTCGACCCACGCGCCGTGGGCCAGGACGGTCCGCCCGCCGGCGGGCACCGGGCCCACGGTCGGGGTGTCGTGGAGGTCGAGCAGCGAGCCCTGCATGTTGCCAGGATAGCGAACGTCTGTTCGGGATCCGGCTTACGGCCTTGGGGATCTTGGCCGCCGGAACGGCGCCAAGATCCCCAAGGGCAAGATGGCCGCCCGGCGTCGGATGACGCACGCTGGAGGCGTGCCGCTCGTCGAGAACGTCCGCTCCCGCTTTCGTGCCCGGGTCTCCGGCGACCCCACAGGGGCCCCGGACTGGGTGCGTGACATCGCCCTGGTCGGCGAGGGCGATGGCTGGTTCGACCCGGGCGGCATCGTCTGGCGAGTGCACGGCGACCTGTCCACGCTCTGCGGCGGCGTGGTGGCCCTGCTCGGCCAGGGCGCCCACCCGCTGGCGCTGGCCGGGGTGCAGCGACACTCGGCCTACCTCGAGGACCCGTGGAAGCGGCTCGCGGGGACCGCCCGCTGGCTCGTCGTCAGCACGTTCGGCTCCGCCGAGCTGGCCGAACGCGAGTCGGCTCGGGTGCGCGGCATGCACCGCAAGGTCAAAGGCACCGACGATCGGGGCCGGCCGTACGCCGCCGGCGACCCGCACCTGCTCCGCTGGGTCCACCTTGCCTTCACCGACGCGTTTCTCCACGCTCACCTGCAGCTGGGCACCGATCTTTCCGGGCAGCACGGACCACGTTGGGCGGACGCCTATGTCCGGGAGTGGGCGGTCAGTGCCGAGCACCTCGGTGCCACCGACCTGCCGCGCAGCCAGGCCGAGCTCGCCGAGGCGTTGGAGGCCTACCGACCCGAGCTGGAGCCGGTGCCGGACGACCTGCGGACGTTCCTCACCGGCCCGCCGGGGCTCTCCCCGCCCGAGCAGCTGTTCTATGCCGGCCTCGCCCGCGGAGCCCGACTGCTGCTGTCGCCGACCCTGGCCCCGTACGCCGAGGTCGCCGGTCGGGACGCCCGCACTCCCCGGCAACGCGCTCAGCTGACCGCCACCAAGGCGCAGCTGCGGGGGCTACGGCTGCTGCTGGGCCCCTACAGCCCGTCGGAGGAGGCCGCCCGTTACCGCCTCGGCACCGGCCCCGCGCCGTCCTGGATGTCCTCGTCCCAGCCCGCTCGTCCCTGATCCCCTTCGAGCAGAGCCTCAGGCCGTACGCGTCAGGCGCTTCGCCAGGTACGGCGCCGTGACACCGCCAGCAGCCGCCACCTGCTCCGGCGTCCCGGTCGCCACGATCCGCCCGCCGGCGTCACCGCCGGACGGACCGAGGTCGATCACCCGGTCGGCGCCGGCGACCACGTCCAGGTCGTGCTCCACCACCACGACGCTCTCCCCCTCGTCGACCAGCGCGTGCAGCAGGTCCATCAGGCGTACGACGTCCGCCGGGTGCAGCCCGGTGGTCGGCTCGTCCAGCAGATAGAGCGTGTGGCCGCGTCGCGCGCGCTGCAGCTCGGTGGCGAGCTTGATGCGCTGGGCTTCTCCCCCGGACAGCTCGGTGGCGGGCTGGCCGAGCCGCAGGTAGCCGAGCCCGACCTGCGCGAGCACCTCCAGCCGACGGGCGGCGGCGGGCAGGTCGGCCAGGAAGTCCTGCGCGGCGTCGACGCTCAGCGCCAGCACCTGCCCGATGTTCTTGCCCCGGTAGGTCACCTCGAGGGTCTCGGGGTTGTAGCGCGAGCCGTGACAGGTGGGGCAGGGGCCATAGCTGCCCGGCAGGAACAGCAGCTCGACCGAGACGAACCCCTCGCCCTGGCAGGTCGGGCACCGCCCGCCCTCGACGTTGAAGGAGAAGCGGGACGCGGTGAACCCGCGCTGCCTGGCCGCGTCGGTGTCGGCGAAGGCCTTGCGTACGGCATCGAACAGGCCTGTGTAGGTCGCGAGGTTGGACCGGGGGGTTCGCCCGATCGGTTTCTGGTCCACCCGGACCAGCCGGTCCAGCTGCTCCAGACCGCTCACGCTGTTTACGGTCGTCGCCACGACCGGCTCGTCCTCGTCGGTGGCGGCCGGGGCCCGGACGTGCTCGGCCACGACGTCGCCCAGCACGGTCACCAGCGTCGACTTCCCCGAGCCGCTGACGCCGGTGATCGCGGTGAGGACGCCGAGCGGGACGTCGACGTCGACATCGCTCAGGTTGTGGGCACTCACCCCGCGCAGCCCCAACCAGCCGCGCGGCTCACGACGCGAGCGCGCCGAAGCACGGACGTCCTCGGCGGGGAACAGGAACGGGGCGGTGACCGACGACGCCACCCCCGCCAGACCGGCCGGCGGCCCGCTCCAGAGCACCTCACCACCACCCTCCCCAGCGAGCGGCCCGACGTCGACGAGCCAGTCCGCGCTGCGGGCCACGTCCATGTCGTGCTCGACGACCAGGACCGAGTTGCCGGAGGCCTTGAGCGCGGCGAGCACCTCCAGCAGCGGCTCGGCGTCGGCCGGGTGGAGCCCGGCCGAGGGCTCGTCCAGCACGTACACCACCCCGAACAGCCCGGACCGCAGCTGGGTGGCGATCCGCAGGCGCTGCATCTCGCCCGAGGACAGGGTCGGCGTCGACCGGCCGAGGCTGAGGTAGCCGAGCCCGAGCTCGAGCAGCACGTCGAGCCGCCGCACCAGGTCATCCGCGATCGTGACCGCGACGTCGGTGCGCTCGCCCGAGGTCGCGTCCCCGCGGGCGGGCGCAGGGTCGACGAGCCCCGCCGTGGGTCGCAGCACCTCCACGAGCGCTGTCATCGGGGTCGCGTTCAGCTCAGCGATGTTCTGGCCGCCGAACGTGACCGCCAGCGCGTCCGGCGTCAGACCGCTGCCCGCGCAGGTCGGGCACGGGCCGGTCCGGGTGAAGCGCAGCACCCGGGCGCGCATGGTCTGGCTCTGCGAGTCCGCCAGCGTGTGCATCACATAGCTCTTGGCGCTCCAGAAGCGTCCTCGGTAGGGCTTGGCGACCCGGTCGCGCTGCGGGGCGACCTCGACGACGGGCTGCTCGTCGGTGAACAGGATCCAGTCACGCACGCCCTGCGGCAGCTCACGCCACGGTGCGTCGACGTCGTGGCCGAGGTGCACCAGGACGTCGCGCAGGTTCTTGCCCTGCCAGGCGCCGGGCCAGGCGGCGATCGCCCCCTCGCGGATGCTCAGGCTCGGGTCGGGCACCAGCGACGCCTCAGTGACGTCGTGGACGACGCCCAGGCCGTGACACTGCGGGCACGCGCCGAGGACGGTGTTGGGCGAGAAGCTGTCCGAGTCCAGCCGCTCGGCGCCGGCCGGGTAGGTGCCCGCCCGGGACAGCAGCATCCGCAGCGAGTTCGACAGCGTCGTGACGGTGCCGACCGAGGACCGGGAGCTGGGCGCGCCGCGGCGCTGCTGCAGCGCGACGGCCGGGGGCAGCCCGTCGATCGCGTCGACGGCAGGGTTGTGCCCGGCCTGCAGGAGCCTGCGGGCGTACGGCGCCACCGACTCGAAGTAGCGGCGCTGCGCCTCGGCGTAGATCGTGCCGAACGCCAGCGAGGACTTGCCCGAGCCGGACACGCCGGTGAACACGACCAGCGCGTCTCGGGGCACGTCGACGCTGACGTCGCGCAGGTTGTTCTCGCGGGCTCCGCGCACGGTGATGAAGCCTGGTCGGCTGCCTGAGGGGGTGGGGTGCACCGCGTCTACGGTACGGAGACGCGGTCACCGCGCCGGGTGCTCCAGGTGGCCAGAGCGAGCAGCAGACCCCACACCAGGAACCACGGCTCCCACACCAGCAGCCGCCAGCGCAGCACGTTCGTCTCGACCGGGGCGTCCGGCACGATCACGCCGGCGGCGACCAGGGCGACCGCGGTCACCTGCACCAGCCCGTACGCCGTGAGCAGCCCCGCCCCGACCCAGGCGGTCGCCCGCAGCCAGCGTCGAGGCAACCGGCGTCCCCAGGGCTGGACGAGTGCGAGGGCCAGGACCGCCCCGACCAGCTTCGCCACCCCGGTCAGCCAGACGACGGCGATGATCGCCGGGTCGCGGGCCAGCGCCAGCTCCTCGATCCGGCCGCCCAAGGTCGACACCAGCGCGGTGCCGCCGGCGCCCCAGTAGAAGCTCACTGCCGCGAAGACGAACGCGGTTGCCGCTGCCGCATACGCGGACCAGACGCGTACGGGCACTGCTCGGCCTCCTCAGGTGATGCCGGCCCTGCCAGAGGGCAGGCTCTACGACATGCTCGTCGCCTTCAGCCTCGCCCCCGCCCACGCCGACCAGGACGGCGGGGTCGCCGAGGCCGTGGCTGCCGCGATCGCCATCGTCCGTGCCAGCGGTCTGCCGTGCGAGACCAACGCGATGTTCACCAACGTCGAGGGCGAGTGGGACGAGGTGATGGCGGTGCTCAAGCAGGCCGTCGACGTGGTCGCCGCCAGCTCGCCCCGGGTCTCGCTCGTGCTCAAGGCCGACATCCGGGCCGGGCGTACGGGTGAGCTGACCGCCAAGGTCGAGCGGGTCGAGCGACTGCTCTCCGACTGAACCACCGCGCCCGGCTTGCGTCTGCCCGACGCGGACCTGTTCGTGTCATGCAGAACGGAAGCTCTCAGCTTCCGGGCCGTCCACCCGGCCGGGATCGACTGAGGGCCAGGCACCTGTCGATGCCTGGCCCTCGACGAACGAGCGTCAGCTGCAGCCGCTCGTGCTCCCGCACGACTCGCACACGTAGCAGGAACCGGCCGGGCGCATCTTGACGCCGCAGCTCATGCACAGCGGGGCGTCGGCGGCCGCGCCCTGCATGGCCTCGAGCAGCTCGGTCGAGCTGTGCACCTGGGCCGTGACCGGCTTGGCCCGGGCCTGCTCGACCGGCAGGGAGGTCGACAGGTTGTTGACGTCCAGGTCGTCGTCACCCTGCACCCCGTAGGAGGTGCCCGCCACCGTGGCGGCGCGCTCCTCGGCGGTGAACACGCCCAGCTCGGCGCGGGTCTCGTACGCCAGGTAGTCCAGGGCGAGCCGTCGGAACAGGTAGTCCATGATCGACTGCGCGATCCGGACGTCCGCGTCGTCGGTGAGCCCGGCCGGGTCGAAGCGCATGTTGATGTATTTCGAGACGAAGGCCTCGAGCGGCACGCCGTACTGCAGGCCGATCGAGATCGACACCGAGAAGGCGTCCATCACGCCGGCGAGCGTGCTGCCCTGCTTGCTCATCTTGATGAAGACCTCACCGAGGCGCCCGTCGTCGTATTCTCCCGCGGTCATGTAGCCCTCGGCCCCGGCGACCGAGAACGACACGGTCTGGCTGCGACGCTTCTTCGGCAGTCGGGTGCGCGACGGCTTGTATTCGATGACCACCTCGGCGTCGGTCTTCTCGCTGTCACTCTTGGACTGCAGCGGCTGGCCGACCTTGGAGTTGTTGCGGTAGATCGCGAGCGCTTTCAGCCCGAGCTTCCAGCCCTGCAGGTAGACGTCACCGACCTCTAGGGCGGTGGCCTCGGCCGGCAGGTTCACCGTCTTGGACAGCGCGCCGGACACGAACGGCTGGATCGCCGCCATCATCCGCACGTGGCCCATCGCGGAGATGGACCGCTCGCCCTTCGCGCAGTCGAAGACCTCGTAGTGCTCGGTGCGCAGGCCCGGGGCGTCGACGGCGCGGCCCGTGGCCGCGA
>JBBSTI010000090.1:0-14195 GCA_038236005.1 Mycobacteriales bacterium
AACGCGCCGGCCGGCCCGGTCCCGTCCGCCCCGAGCAGCCGCGCCTGCACTGCGGCGCACACCGCCGGGGAGCAGCCCGCGGTCTCGGCCAGCAGCACCGCGGCCTGCGGGCACCACACCACCCCGGCCGCCAGGGCCGCCCGCAGCACCGGCAGCTCGCCCTGCAACCGCAACGCGTCCCCCAGCAGAGCCGAGGCCCGGCCCTGACCCAGCCGCAGCACCGGCGCGAGCTCCATCGCGGCCAGGTCCGGGTCGCTGCCCTGATCGGCCACCACCAGCGCGAACCAGTCCAGCACCACCTCGACCTCAGCCGCATACGCCCGGGCTCGCGCTGCTTGCATGCGCTCCAAAGCGTCCAGACGAGCGTTCTGCGCCCGCCCGCTGAACAACGACACCCCCACCGCCGGACCGAACCGCGACGGCAGAAAGCCGCTCGCATCACGGGCGTCGATGGAGGTGGGCATGCGTTCATCCTCCCACCGACCACCGACAGAACCGACCCTAGAACACCCTGCTTGGAAAAGATATCTACAAGATTCTGCCCGATGCCAGGTCAAGATCAACAGGGGCTGCTTTCGGCGACACGCCATCGTGACGAGACAACCCTGAACGTTTTGAGCTCGTGTCCCAAGGTGTGAGCGCGGGCGCACGGGAGTGTGGGCCCTAGGAGGACGGGGCTGCAGGGCCGGGGAGGCTGCACGGCCGGGGGGCTGCAGGCCGGGGCACGGTGAACGCCAGACGGGCACCACCGAGCGCGCACGACGGAACCCGACGGGACCGAATCGCGTCACGGCGCAGACACCTGCTAGGGGACCGGACGCTGGTCCGGGTGGGCTCGGACGAGCCGCTGGCGGTCTGTCACCTGGGCCGGGCCGGGGCCGAACCGTTGCCCCACAAGTCCGGCCGGGACGACCACGGTGCCGGCCCCTGCTGACGCCTCAGTCGGTGTGCGCCCACACCCACTTGCGATAGCCCCAGAACCGAAAGGCCGTCCCGAGCACCAGCCCGAAGCCGTACGAGGACACGTTGTCGGCCAGCCGGCTGGTCAGATCGAGCACGTAGTGCGAGAACCCCAGGCACACGAGCGCGATCGCGAGGCCACCGGCGTTGATCATGAAGAACTCGACGTATTCGCGGTGCACCGCCCGCTTGGACCGGGCCTTGAACGACCACTGCCGGTTGAGGACGAACGCATTCGTCGTGGAGACGACCGACGAGATCACCTTCGCGGTGAGCGGCTTGTCCTCGATCACGGTGTGCAGCAACAGGTTGAACACGGCGAGGTCGACGAGCAGGCTCGACAGGCCCACGAGGCCGAACTTGGTCAGCTCGGGCAGCGCGCCACGCACCCGCTCGACCACCCCGCTCGCCACGTCGGAAAGGCTAGGACGCGGCCGGACGTCGCGCCGTGGGATCCTGGACGGGTGACCGACGACTCCACGACCACCCCGTACGCCCCCGCCTGGATCGAGCTCGAGGGGATCGCCAACGCTCGTGACCTCGGCGGGCTCCCGACGATCGACGGTCGGACGACCCGCCCGGGGGTGCTGCTGCGCAGCGCGAACCTGCAGCGGGCCACGCCGGGCGACGTACGGATCCTGGTCCAAGAGCTGAAGCTCGGCACCGTGCTGGACCTGCGCACCGACGCCGAGCGACACCTGGAGGGCCCGACCGTGCTGGCTGACCTGGTGAAGCACCGGGAGCTGACCCTGATCCCGCACAACCGCGGCGAGAGCGACCAGGACGACGTCGACAAGGTGATCGAGCAGGCCGTGCCGACCCGGCCGACGAGCCCGGTCAGCCGGGAGAAGTGGCAGGTCAACCCGGACGACCGCAACGACATGACCGGGCCCTATCTCGGCTATCTGACGGACCTGCCGGACAACCTCGCCGAGTCGCTGCGGGTGATCGCGGACCCGGCGTCGGGGCCGGTGCTCGTGCACTGCGCGGCGGGCAAGGACCGCACCGGGACCGTCGTGGCTCTCGCGCTCTCGCTGGCCGGGGTCACCCGGGAGGCCGTGGTCGCCGACTACGCGGCCTCCGCGGACCGGATCGCTGACGTGCTGAAGAGCCTGCGGGGCTCCGGGACGTACGGCGACGACCTCGCCGAGATCACCACGGACGACATCATGCCGAGGGCCGGGTCGATGGAACGGTTCCTGGACACGGTCGACGCCGAGTACGGCGGGGTGCACGGGCTCGCGATGAGCATCGGGGTCGACGAGGAGACCGTCGCCCGCCTCGCCGCCCGCCTCGTGGGCACGGCCCGCTAGCGTCGTCGAGATGACGGAGCGGTCGATCAGGCGCGCAACGACGGGGCTCCCGGTGATCGGCATGGTCGGCGGCGGGCAGCTGTCGCGGATGACGCACCAGGCCGCGATCGGGCTGGGGCTCTCGCTGCGGGTGCTCGCTGACGAGGCGCACGACAGCGCGGCGCTGGTGGCCCGAGGGGTCGTGGTCGGCAATCACGAGAGCCTGTCCAGCCTGATGGCTTTCGCAGAGGACAACGAGGTCACGACCTTCGACCACGAGCACGTGCCGGAGGACCTGGTCCGGGCGATGGAGCAGGCCGGGCACACGGTGCTGCCCGGCAGCCGGGCGCTGCGGCACGCCCAGGACAAGCTGGTGATGCGCGAGCGGCTCGCCGGGATGGGGATCCGGGTGCCGGCCTTCACCCCGGTCGCCTGCCTGCGTGACGTCGAGGGCTTCGCCTCGCGGGTCGGCTGGCCGCTGGTGCTGAAGGCCGCCACCGGGGGCTACGACGGACGCGGCGTCTGGATCGTCGAGGACGCAGCGCAGGCCCAGGACGTGCTCGACGCCGGGATCCGGCTGCTGGCCGAGGAGAAGGTCACGATCGTCCGTGAGCTGGCGGCGCTGGTCGCGCGTTCGCCCGGAGGTCAGGGCGCCGCGTACCCGGTGGTCGAGACGGTCCAGGACGACGGGATCTGCGCCCTAGTGATCGCTCCCGCGCCAGGTCTGGACGAAGATCTGGCGACCGAGGCCCAGCAGCTGGCGCTGCGCCTGGCTGATGAGCTGGACGTGGTCGGGCTGCTGGCCGTCGAGCTGTTCGAGACCGCAGACGGGCTGATCGTCAACGAGCTGGCGATGCGGCCGCACAACAGCGGCCACTGGACGATCGAAGGTGCCCGCACCTCGCAGTTCGAGCAGCACCTGCGGGCGGTGCTCGACTACCCGATGGGCACCACCTCGCTGACCGCGCCGTGGGTCGTGATGGCCAACGTGCTGGGCGGCGAGGGCGAGCCGGACCTCGACCGTCGGCTGCACATGCTGTGGGGGCACGATCCGGCGCTGAAGGTCCACCTGTACGGCAAGCTGGTCCGGCCCGGCCGCAAGATCGGGCACGTCACCGCGCTCGGCGACGACCTCACCGAGACCCGTCGGCGTGCCACCGAGGGCGCCGGTCACCTCAGGGACGGACGATGGACGCACGCGCACTAGACGCGTCCCGGGTCGCCGTGATCATGGGCAGCGACTCCGACTGGCCGACGATGAGCGCCGCCGCCGAGGCGTTGGCGGAGTTCGATGTGCCGTACGAGGTGCGCGTCCTGTCTGCCCACCGCACGCCGCACGACATGCTGGCCTGGGCCACCGAGGCCGCCGGCCGCGGGCTGCGGGTCGTGATCGCAGGCGCCGGCGGTGCCGCCCACCTGCCCGGGATGGTGGCCTCCGCGACCCCGCTGCCGGTGATCGGCGTCCCGGTGCCGCTCGTCCACCTCGACGGGCTGGACTCGCTGCTGTCGATCGTGCAGATGCCCGCCGGCGTCCCGGTCGCCACCGTCTCGGTCGGCGGGGCCCGCAACGCCGGCCTGCTCGCCGTGCGCATCCTGGCCTCGGGCGATCCTGACCTCACCGCTCGGATGCTCGCTTTCCAGGATGAGCTGGCCGAGAGTGCGCGCGTGAAAGACACCAACCTTCAGGATCGACTCTAGGGCGTTGGTGATCTTGGCCGGCTTTTCGGCTCCAAGATCACCAAGGAGCGTGTGGCAAGGTTGTCATATGTCCCGGTTGATGCTTGATGCGTTCTGGGACTCTCGGCGAGCGTTGCATGCCGACGAGCTGTGTCGGCGGGGCCGTGCGGCCTGCCGTTCTTCTCTGCACTGACGGCTCCCGGGAGGGTCCCCTCCTGCCGCGCGGTCCCGGACGTACGCCCCGCGACCTCCAGGAGTTCTCATGACCGTCACTGACGACCTGCTCGCGAACGCCCAGACCTACGCCGCGTCCTTCGACAAGGGGTCGCTGCCACTGCCGCCTGCGAAGCATGTCGCCGTCCTGGCCTGCATGGACGCGCGGCTCAACCCGTACGGCCTGCTCGGTCTGAGCGAGGGCGACGCGCACGTGATCCGGAACGCCGGCGGTGTCGTCACGCAGGACGAGCTGCGCTCGCTGGCGATCAGTCAACGACTGCTCGGCACCACCGAGATCATCCTGATCCACCACACCGACTGCGGGATGCTGACCTTCACCGACGATGCGTTCAGGCAGCAGATCCTCGACGACACCGGGGTCAAGCCCGCCTGGGCTGCGGAGGCGTTCACCGATCTGGATGTCGACGTGAGGCAGAGCATCGCCAGGATCCATGCCGAGCCGTCGATCCCGCTCAAGGGCTCGGTGCGCGGTTTCGTCTACGACGTCACGGACGGGACGCTTCGCGAGGTCGCCTAGAACGTCGGTGATCTTGGCCGCCGGAACGGCGCCAAGATCACCAACGTACGAAAGTCACCGGGCCGGGGTCGTCGTGAACTCGGCCAGGTCGGGCTCCCGGGTCATGGCCCGGTAGTCGACGATCCGCCACGGCAGCGCCGTGACCACCCGTCCGGCGTCGTTGCGGTACCAGTTGGACATCCCCGGGTGGGTCCAGATCATCGCGGCGTGGGCGGCGTCCACCCGACGGGTGTCGTCGTCGGCGACCTCGCGCCGCACCTCGACCGCACCGAGCCGGTCCCGGGCCATCGCGCGGACCGTCGCGAGGAGGTAGTCGACCTGATACTCGCTGATCGTGATCGCGCTGCCGCCGTGACCCAGCGCCGTCCCAGGCCCGAGCAGCAGGAACAGGTTGGGGAAGTCCGGCACCGTGATCCCGAGGTGCGCGGTCGCGTCCTGGGGCCCCCACTGCTCCGCGAGCGGCACGCCCGAACGCCCGCGCACGACCATCGGGGCCAGGAAGTCCCGGGCCTGGAAGCCGGTGCAGAGCACGATCACGTCCGCGTCGTGCTCTGCGCCGGCGCCGTCCCGCAGGCCGGTCGGGGTGAAGGCCACGGCGCGCTCGGTCACCAGGTCGACGTGCTCGTGACGCAGCGCGGCGAACCAGCCGTTGTCGAGCAGCATCCGCTTGCCGAACGGCGGATAGTCCGGCAGGGCTTTCGCGACCAGGTCCGGTCGGTCAGCCAGCTGATCCCGGAGATAGCTCGTGAAGAACCTCCGGTGCCCGTCGTTGACCGCGTTGACCGACCGGGCCGGCTCGGGCCAGCCGGGATCGACCTGCAGGGTCGGGTGGACCTTGTCGTTGAAGGTCCACGCCAGACGTACGCGATACCACTGCCGGTAGAACGGCACCTCGCGCATCAGCAGGTGCACGCCGTCACCGACCGGTGAGAAATAGTCGCCGTTCGGGGCGATCCACTGCGGCGAGCGCTGCAGCACGGTGAGCGCCGCGACCCGGTCGACGATCGCGGGCACGATCTGCATGGCGCTGGCCCCGGTCCCGACCACCACGACCCGCTTGCCGGTCACGTCCAGGTCCTGCGGCCACCGGGCGGAGTGGAACACCGCGCCGCCGAAGGCCGCTCGCCCCGGGAGGTCCGGCTCCTGCGGGCGGTTGAGCACGCCGGTCGCGCTGACCAGCAGGTTCGCCTCGTACGTCGTGCCGGTCGTGGTCGTCAGCGTCCAGGTCTGTGCCTGGTCGTTCCAGTCGGCCCGGGCCACCTCGACCCCGAAGGACACCATCGGACGTACGTCGTAGGCGTCCGCGACCGAGCGCAGGTAGGTCTGCACCTCGTCGCGCTTGCCGAAGTGGGTCTGCCAGTCGTGCTGGTGGTAGGACAGCGAGTAGAGGTGGCTCGGGGTGTCGACGCCCGCACCCGGATAGCCGTTCTCCAGCCAGGTCCCGCCGACCTCGTCGTTCTTCTCCAGCACGGTCACCGTCACGCCGAGCGCACGCAGCCGGATCGCCGCGTTCATCCCGGAGACCCCGGCCCCGATCACGAGTGCGGTCAAGCCGTCTGCCCCGGGCTCGGGCGCGGTGGCGGCGGGGGGTGTCAGCATCTCCGCCATGACCGGCTCGTACTCGTCCGGGACCGGCTCGCCCATCGCGACGCCGAGCAGCTCGACCAGCGCCTCGCCGCGCGGCTCGGGGACGGCGACCGGTGCGCCGTCGACCCAGGCCAGGACGGCATCGCGCAACGCGTCCCGAACCTGCTGCTGGGCGGTCTCGGACAGCCCTCCGGCGTTGTCCACCTCCAGGCCACGGCTGCGGCGCGGGCGATAGGGCGGTGCGAGCCAGCGACGATCCCCGGTCAGCTGGAACAGCACGGCGACGGCGGTCGGCAGGTGGGCGCACCGGAGCGCCTCGCCGAGCCGGCGGACGTCCAGGGTGGCCTTCCGGGGCGGTTCGGTCACGGTGGGTGCTCCTGCCCGGAGTGGTGCTTGACGTGTGGTGCCGATCACAGCATGCTGCGGTGACCCACCTAACCACGGATAGGACGGATGCGCGATGGAGCTCAGCCAGGCGATGCGAACCACCGGGACCTGCCGCTACTACGAGGACCGGGAGGTGCCCGACGAGGTGCTCTACCAGGCCTTCGAGGTCTCCCGCTTCGGGCCGCAGGGCGGCAACCGGCAGCCGGTCCGGTGGGTCGTCGTCCGCGACCCGGCGGTCAAGCAGGCGCTCGCTGACCTCTACCTGCCGCTGTGGAAGGGCTACTTCGACGGGATCGCGACCGGCGACGTGCAGGTCGGGGCGCTGCCCAAGGCCGTCACCGACGCGGACGCCTTCGCCGAGCACCTGGCCGAGGTGCCCGCGCTGCTCGTGCTCTGCGCCGAGACCGACGGTCTGCACCCGACCGACACCGACCTGGGGAGGCTGTCGATCGTCGGCGGTGCCTCGGTCTATCCGACCATGCAGAACCTGTGCCTGGCCCTGCGTGAGCAGGGCGTCGCCACCGCGGTCACGACCCTGCTCTGCATCCACGAGCCGGCCGTGCGCGAGCTGCTGGCGATCCCGGAGAACTTCATCACCGCCGCCTGCGTCGCCGTCGGCTATCCCGCGCGCGGCTTCCCCACCAAGCTGACCCGGAGCCCGGTGGAGGAGTTCGTCTCGCTCGACCGGTTCGGCGAGCCGCTCTTCATGCCGGCATGACGGGTCGCCAGCTGGCCGAGCAGCACCGCGCTCCGCTGGGCCGGTCGACCCTCGGCGACCAGCTGCGGCGGCACGCCGCGAACCAGCCCGACAAGCTCGCGCTGGTCAGCCATGGCGGTGACGGCTCGCGCCGACAGGTGACGTACGGCGAGCTGGACGCGATGGCCAACCGGGCTGCGCATGCCCTGGCCGGTCTCGGGGTCGGTCGCGGCGACCGGGTCGCGGTGATGGCCCGGAACCGGGTCGAGACGATCGCGCTCTACTACGGGACCCTCAAGCTCGGCGCGGCGTTCACGGGCATCAACACGATGTATGGCGTGGACGAGATCCGGCACCAGGTCGAGCATGCCGAGCCGACGGTCCTGCTCGTCGGGGGCGAGTTCGTCGATCTCGCCGGTGAGGCGACCGACGGCGCCGAGCTCGCGCGGGTCACCCTGGACGGCGACGAGCCGGGCTGGTCCTCGTACGAGAACCTGGTCCGGGCTGCGCCGGACACCGAGCCGGAGACCGATGTCGACGAGCTGGACGTCGCGATGCTCGTCTACACCAGCGGCACCGAGGCCTCGCCCAAGGGCGTGATGATCCAGCACCGCAACTACCTCGCCTCGACCGCGCCGGCCTG
Source organism: Mycobacteriales bacterium (assembly GCA_038236005.1). Taxonomy (GTDB): domain Bacteria; phylum Actinomycetota; class Actinomycetes; order Mycobacteriales; family SCTD01; genus CANKBT01. The sequence continues at coordinate 7,998 of JBBSTI010000090.1, forward strand.
GAGCTGGGGGGTGCGGACCGGCCCCGACGACGTGTGGCTGTTCGTCATGCCGCTGCACACCATCGCCGGGCTCGGGTCGATGACGACGCTGCTCATGATGGGCGCGACCCTGGTGCTGCCCGCGTCCGTCGAGGCCGGGACCGCGCTCGCGATGATCCGCGACGACGAGGTAAGCGTGATCGCGCAGACCCCGACGTTCTATCTCGCGCTCGCCGGTCACGAGGACTTCGGACCGGAGACCGTCGGGTCGGTGCGGCAGTGCATGACGTACGGCGGTCAGGTCTCCCCGGTCGCGATCGACGCCTGGGCGGCGGCCTGCCCGGGCGTGATCTGGGGGACCTACTGGGGCCAGTCCGAGCTGTCGCAGCTGGGCTCGGTCGGCTGGTTCAGCACGTTGGCGGACGTGCCGGACGGTGACCCGACCTGGATCGGCAAGCCGGTGACGCACCTGGAGGTCCGGGTGGTCGACCCCGACGGCCAGGACACCGAGCTGGGCGAGCTGTGGTGCCGGTCGCCCTCAGTGATGCTCGGCTACTACAAGGACCCCGAGCGCACGGCGGCGGTCTTCGACGGCGGCTGGGTGCACACCGGCGACATGGTGCGCACCGACGGCGACGGCAACCTGTTCTTCCACGACCGGATCAAGGACATGATCAAGACCGGCGGGATGAACGTGTCCTCCCAAGAGGTCGAGCGAGCCCTGCACACGCACCCCGGCGTGCTGCGTGCGGCAGTCGTCGGCCTGCAGGACGACTACTGGTCAGAGGCGGTGACCGCGTTCCTGATCCCGAGGCCCGGGGTGACGCTGGAGCCGGACCAGGTGATCACGTTCTGTCGCAGCCAGCTCGCCGCGTACAAGACGCCGAAGGCGGTCCACGTCGTCGACGCACTACCGGTCGATGCCCAGGGCAAGATCCTCAAGCGCGAGCTGCGGCAGACCGGCCGGTGAGCCTGCCGGCCCGTCCGGCTGGGGCCACCCGCGAGCTCATCGTGGACGTGGCGGCGGCCCTGTTCGCCTCCGAGGGATATCACGACGTCGGGATCCGGGAGGTCGCCGCCGCACTGGGGATGCGGGGCCCGAGCATCTACCACCATTTTGCCTCCAAGGAGGAGATCCTCTACGCGATCTGTCTGACGGTCACGCGTGAGCCGGTGCTCGAGCAGCTGCCGCTGCTGGACGCGGCCGGCACGCCCGTGTCGCGGCTGCGCGCGCTGGCCCGGGCCCACGTGCTGCACCTGACCCGCCGGCAGGTGGAGCACCTGGTGGGGCGGCACGAGCTGGCGGCTCTCAGCCCGGCCCACCGAGCCGAGGTGGACGACCACCGGCGCTACTACCACCGACGCGTACGCGACACGATCGTTGCGGGCGTGGCCGCGGGCGAGCTGTCCGTGGCCGACCCCGAGCTGGCGACGCTCGCGCTGCTCGACATGCTCAACGGCACGAGCAGCTGGTTCCGGCCGGGCGGGCCGATCGCCGCCGAGGCGCTGGCCGACGCGTACGCCGAGCTGGCCGTCGGCGGCCTGCTGGGGGCGCACCTCTAGGACGTTGGTGATCTTGAACGGTTATATGGCTCCAAGATCACCAACGTTCGTCACGCAAGCGCGTCGAAACGTGCGCGCAGAGCCGTGACGTCGCGCCGGCGCTGCTCATAGCTGGCGCCCACGGCGAGCAGGACCGCGCCGAGGACGGCGAGAACGGTCCAGCGGGGCAGGGCGCTGACATACGGCGCGAGCAGGGCGACCGCATCCACCGCCAGTGCGACGGCTCCGAAGGCCAGCGGGGCACGCAACCGGGCGCGGGCACCGAGCAGCAGCACGGCGAGCGCGACCACGGCGAGCAGCAGGCCGCGGGTCGGGGCGGTGTCGTCCAGCACGACGAGCAGGCTGGGGACCAGGAGCAAGGACAGGCCCGGTGCGTACGCCGCGACGCTCGTCGTCGACGGGACCTGCCGGCGGCGCAGATGCCCGAGGACCAGGGCGAGCAGCGCGATCGGCACGACGTACGGCTCGGGGGCCGAGATGTTCGCGTCCGCGAGCCGGACCCAGGAGGAACCGGCCAGCAGGAGCGCACCGGCGGGTGCGAGCGGCCGGCGGTCCGGGCGCAACGCACCGGCGAGGACCGCGAGCCCCAGACCTGCGAGCGTCCAGGACAGCCAGCCGGGATCGGCCGCCGCCAGCCCGACGGCCAGGACGCCGGTGATCGCGGCGGCCGCCTCCAGCGCCTCCCGACGAGCCCCGAGCCGGTGGTGACCGAGCTGCGGGCCGGCGAGCGCGACCAGGCTGGCGACGACCACGACCAGGACGGCCCCGGTCTGCGCGGCGCCGAGCCCGGCGGCACTGGCGTACGCGCTCACCGTCCCCGTCAGCAGCAGCCCCGTGACGCCGGCGGCGGTCACCCTGGTCGCGCCGTCCGGCGACACCGCCAGGGTGACGGCGACCGCCAGCAGGACCGGCAGCACCGCCAGCGTCGCCGTACGGTCGGCCAGGGCCCAACCCGTCGCGAGGGCCGCGATCGTCGCGCCCGCGACCGTCCAGGTCACCAGCGACCGCCCCGGGGCGGTGAGCCGGTCTGCGGCCATCAGCAGCACGGCTGCAGCGACGGTGAGCAGGGCAGGGACGACGGCGTACGGCAGGGCGAGCGCGAACGGCGCGAGCGCGAGGGCGAGCGTCAGACCCACCGGAGCCACGAGCGACGCCGCGCGGGTGCGGCCGACCAGGACGAGCGGACCGACGAGGACGAGCGTGCCCGTCACCAGCACCGCCAGGGCGCCGACCGTCATCCGGTCGGTGGGCAGGCCCCAGACCAGGGTGAGCCGTGCCAGGTCTGTCCCCTGCCACGGCGCGTCCAGGGTGGCGAACGGCAACATCACGGCGGTGAGCGTCGGCCCGGCCACGGTCAGCACAGCGAGGCCGGTCAGCAGGAAGGAACCGATCCGCGTGCCCTGGCCTGCGGCAGGCAGCCGGGTCGCGATCACGACGGCCGAAGCGGCCACCCCCAGGGCCGCCAGCGTGAGGCCGGCGTCGGTGAGCCGGTCGTCGAGCAGCGTGAGGACCGCACCGGCGAGCAGCAGCACCGTCAGCGCCGAGAGTGGGGTCCGGCCGGGCCGGAGCGCCCGGGCGGCAGCCGCGGCCAGCCCGGCCCACAGCAGCATGACCGAGGCGCCACGGGGTCCTGGCTCCACCGCCGCGGCGGTGACCGACAGCCCCAGCACGGCCACGAGCCCGGTCAACGGGAACGAGAACCGGGTGGTTACGACCCGGGTGGCGGCGGCGTCGACGACGGTGAGCCCGGCCAGCGCGACCGCGACCGTGAGGCCGCCCGCCTCGCTGGCGGCCAGGGACAGCAGGACGGTCAGCTGCAGCAGCCCGAGCGCGGCGGGGCGCAGACCACGCAGCGGTGCGGGCGCGCACCTTTGTACGACCAGGTCGTAGCCGATCGCCGCCAGGAACAGGCAGCCCGTAGCGCCCGCGGCGTACGTCGTCTCGCCGAGGTCGGCGCCGAGCCCGAGCGTGCGCAGCCCGTACGCGTCCAGCGCCCCCAGGGCCAGCGACACGGCGCCAGCGGCCTCGGCCGTCGATCGCAGCCCACGACGCAGCAGCAGCGGCGCCGCGAGCAGCGCGAGCAGGGTCAGCAGGGCGAGGACGACCGCCCGCCCGGTGGCGCCGAGCAGCTCGTAGGTCACCGTCCCGAAGACCGTCGCGGCGACGGCCAGCAGCAGGGCGCCGACGGCGAGCAAGGTGTTCTGTGCTGACCGGGTGCGGACCTCTGCGGGGGCCTGGTCCTGGGGCTGTTCTGCCTTCTGAGTCTGGTCCTGGGTCTGGTGCTGGGTCCGGTGCTGGGTCGAGGTGCTCGTGCGGGACAGCACGTCGATCAGCTGATCCCGCTCGGCGAGCAGCGATTGACGTCGGGCCGGCAGACCGGCCAGCTCGACGTCGACCGACCAGAGGCGCGCAGCCTGCGGACCGGTCAGGACGAGGCCGCAGGACCCGCAGCACCGCTGCGACAGCGGACCGGAGCAGCGCGGGCAGACCGAGGCGTCGGGAGTCATGGCGTCACCGTGGCCGCTCACGCCCGGCAAGACCTGAGCAGCGCTACTTAGGATGGCTGGTATGGATGCCGACTTCGCCCTGTACGGCTTGCCCGAGGAGCACCAGCTGCTGCGACAGAGCGTGCGCGAGCTGGCCGAGGACGTGATCGCGCCGCGCGCAGCCGAGATCGACGAGAAGGCCGAATACCCGTGGGACGTGCACGAGGCCCTCAAGCGGGCTGACCTGCTGGCGATCCACGTCCCGGAGGAGTACGGCGGGGCGGGCGCCGACGCGATCGCCCACTGCATCGTGCTGGAGGAGGTCGCCCGGGTCTGCGCGTCCTCGAGCCTGATCCCGCTGGTGAACAAGCTCGGCACGATGGGGATCATCCTGTCCGGCGGGGAGGAGCTGAAGCAGCAGTACCTGCCGCTGGTGGCGGCCGGCGAGGCGACGTTCTCCTATGCCCTCTCCGAGCGGGAGGCGGGCTCGGACGCGGCGGCGATGAAGACCCGTGCGGTGAGGGACGGCGACGCGTACGTGCTGAACGGTACGAAAAGCTGGATCTCCGGCGCGGGCGTCAACACGCACTACACCGTCATGGCGGTGACCGACCCGACCCGCGGGTCGCACGGGATCTCGGCCTTCGTCGTGGAGGCTACCGACGAGGGCTTCTCGGTCGGCACCCCGGAGCGCAAGCTCGGCATCAAGGGCTCACCGACCCGGGAGATCTACTTCGAGAACTGCCGCATCCCGGCCTCCCGGATGATCGGTGAGGAGGGCACCGGGTTCTCGACGGCGCTCACCACGCTCGACCACACCCGGCTGAGCATCGGCGCGCAGGCGGTCGGGATCGCGCAGGGCGCGCTGGACGCGGCGGTCGCCTACACCAAGGAGCGACGCCAGTTCGGGAAGGCGATCGCGGAGTTCCAGGGCATGCAGTTCCTCCTGGCCGACATGGCGATGAAGGTCGAGGCCTCTCGCCACCTGGTCTACGCGGCGGCGGGCAAGGCCGAGCGCGGCGACAAGGACATGACGTTCGCCAGCTCGGCCGCCAAGTGCTTCGCCTCCGACGCCGCCATGAGCGTGACCGTCGACGCGGTGCAGGCCTTCGGCGGCTACGGCTTCACCAAGGACTTCCCGGTCGAGCGCATGATGCGAGACGCCAAGATCACCCAGATCTACGAGGGCACCAACCAGGTCCAGCGCATGGTGATGGCTCGCCAGCTGCTGCGGTAGTAAGTCCTTCAGGTTGCATTTCATAAACACGGTCTGAACAGGTAGATGCCTTGATCCTGATGTCCTTGCCCGGTAGCGTGTAGAACATCAGTTCGGTCACTGCGTCGAGAAGAGGTGCGTGAGGTGTCTCGGCCGCTTCCGCGCCTCACCACGGACGAGCGGCCTACGGTCCTGGCCCCGGACACTGGGTCCGGCCTGACTCAGGCGCAGATCGCCTCGTGGAGCATGGCTCCTCCGATGCCCGACGCGGACGGCACGTTCGTCGATGTGATGGAGCTGTCCGAGGACGACCTGCGCTGGTTGCGCGAGCGTCCGACTGATCCGGCCCTCGAGATGGACAACGAGATCTTTCCGGCCCGTGAGGGCGCCTTCGGCCATGGCTTGGCACGAGGCAGCGTGCAGAACGACTGGAGGGTCGGTTCCCCCCGCGCCGTCGAGACGACCCTCCTCCACGGTGACGTCGACTCTGCCGCCGCAGCAGACGAGAACGACAGCGACGGCCCCGCGAGGGACCTCGAGGAGCCGTTCTGGGCGACGCCTGGGGTGACGCCGCCGTCGGTTCCGAACGCGGTGTCGTCGCGGGTGACGGTGGTTCAGGATGCCGTCGGGGCCTTGTTGGCCGGCGGCGCCGTGTCGGGCTCGCGGGCCGATACCGAGGCGTTGCTGCGCCTGGCCGAGCGGGCCCAGACCGCGGCGCTCGCCGAGCTGGCAGAGATGGACGCGACCGGCGGGCACCTGAGTGAGAGTCTGCGGGGGACGACGACCGCGACCTGGCTGCGGGACACGCTGCGCCTGTCCGACCCGGTCGCCCGGTCCACCGTCCGCCTCGCGGTGGCTCTGCGCGATGAGCTGCCCGCGCTCGGGACCGCGGTCGTGCAAGGGCAGATCACGGTGGAGCACGCCCGGGCCGCGCTCGACGGGGTCCGCAGGCTC
>JBBSTI010000091.1:0-14144 GCA_038236005.1 Mycobacteriales bacterium
GCAGCAGGCGCGAGTGGACGGTGGCGTCGTACGGCGGGCGCCAGCCCTCGAGGATCCGCGACCCGACGGTGGTCGGCACGCCGCGCGTCACGATGACGTCCTTGAGCGCGAGCGGGACGCCGGCCAGCGGGCCGGTCACGCTGTGCCTGTCCCCGATGGCGGCATCGACGCGCGCCGCCTGAGCGAGCGCGCCCTCGGCGTCGACGTGCAGGAAGGCGTGCACCCGGTCATCGACGGCGGCGATCCGGTCCAGGTGCGCCTGGGCGACCTCGACGGCGCTGGCCTCGCCCGAGGCGATGGCGGCGGCGGTCTCGACGGCGGTCAGCCGGGTCAGGTCGCTCATGCTTGCTCGTCCAAGATGCCGTCATCCAGGATCCTGGGCACCCGGAACCGGTCCTGCTCCGCCTCAGGGGCGCCGGCCAGCACGGCGGCGCGCGGTAGCGAGGCGGTCACGACGTCGGGACGCGTGACGTTCTCCACCGGCACGGCGTGGGTCGTCGGCGGGACGTCCGCGGCGGCGGTGACCTCGCTGATCGTCGCGACGGCGCCGAGGATGACGTCGAGCTCGCCGGCGAGCGTGTCGAGGTGCTCAGGCGTCAGGGCGAGACGGGCGAGACGGGCGAGATGGCTGACCTCGTCACGGCTGATCTGAGGCAAGGGCGTCGGGGACATGCAGCTCCTGGGGTCGGGGCCCGAGTCTAGGGTTGTCGCGCGAGCACATTTCTCTGCGCGGACACGGCCGCGCAACAGTCCGGCCATCGAGGCAGAGGAAGGTGGAGACGTGTCCTTCCTGCTGCGGGTCGTGCTGCCCGACCGTCCCGGCATGCTCGGCGCGGTCGCCACCGCGATCGGTGAGGCCGGCGGCGACATCCTCAGCCTGGACGTCGTCGAGCGCGGGCCGGAAGGAGCCGTGGACGACCTGCTCGTGCAGCTGCCGCCCGAGGGGCTCGCCGACCGTCTGATCACCGCCGCCCAGTCGGTCCCCGGGGTGGTCGTCGAGTCACTACGCCCCTACCTTGGGGCCGGCGACCTGCACCGCGACCTGGAGCTGGTCGACGAGCTGGCCGCTGCCCCCCAAGACGGGCTCGCGCTGCTCGTCGCCAACACCCCCGGCGTTTTCCGGGCGGGCTGGGCGGTGCTGGTCCAGGGCACGGGCAAGGCGGTGAGGACGCTGAACGCGTCCTCCGGCGCCCCCGACGTGACCGGCCTGACGCTCCCCTGGCTACCGCTCGCGAGCGCGCGGCGGATGAGCTCGCACGAGGAGTGGGTCCCCGAGCGCTGGGACACCCTGGGCATCGAGCTGGTGGCCGCGCCCGTCGGTCGGCCCGACCGGGTCGTGCTGGTCGGCCGGCCCGGCGGACCGCGCTTCCGCGCGTCGGAGGTGCTGCGCCTGGCGCACCTGGCGGGGATCGCCGCCACCGTCACCGCCTGAGCGAGCGAAGGCCGACGTCACCGCCTGAGCGAGCGAAGGCGGGGGGCTACAGGGGGGCGTCGGCCAGCGCCCGGGCCGCTTCGGCGCAGCGGCCCAGCGCCTCTCGCGCCCGCCCGGGAGTCGCCCCGGCCAGGCCGCAGGTCGGGGTGATCACCACGGTCGGCGCCAGCAGCGCCGGGTCCAGGCCGAGCCGGGCCCAGAGCCGGCGTACGGGGGCGAGGGTCGCACCCGTGCTGGCCCCCGGCGCGCACCCGAGCAGCAGCCCGGTGCCGCCCTCGACCGCCGTGCCGAGCGCGTCGTCGTCGACCGGCGTCAGCAGCGTGGCGTCCAGGCTCACCGACCCGGCACCGGCCTCCCGCAGCAGCGAGACGGGCGGGTGGGGGGCGCAGCAGTGGACGATCGAGCGGGCCGGGTCGGGAACCGCGCCGAGCACGGTCGCGAGGTGTGTGCGCGCCACCTGGGTCTGCGGGGCACGCAGCGTGGCGACACCGCTGGCGGTCTTGACCCGGGCAGCCAGCACGGCCGGCAGCAGCGGCTCGTCCAGCTGCAGCAGGACGGTCGTGCCGGGCAGGCGGCGACCGACGTCGGCGACGTGCAGCGCGAGACCCTCGGCCAGGCTCGCCGCCAGGTCGATCACCGCACCGTGGTCGGACAGCACCTTCTCCCCGCGCGGCAGCTCCAGCAGCGCGGCCAGCGTCCACGGACCGGCGCAGGCAAGCTTGATCAGCGGCGGCGGGCCCGCTGCGGCGGTCTCCTCGAGGGCGTCGAGGTCGCGGGCGACGTCGTCGCGGGCCTGCTGGCCGGACCGGCTGCGGCGGGGGGTCAGGCGCCAGCCACCGGGCTGCACGTCGACCGTGAGCCCGGCGAGCAGCGCGGTGCTGCGCCCGGCGATGTCGGCGTGGGCGCCGCGGCCCGGCAGCTCGGGCAGGAACGGCAGGTCTGGCAGCTCGCCCAGCACGACCCGAACGGTCTCGACCGGGTCGACCCCGGGCATGCTCCCGACCCCGGTGGCCGTCCCCGGGCCCCAGGGCAGAGCGGACGTCACCCGCGAGGGCGGCCCGCGGCCGAACATGGCCGCGCAATCGCGGGGTCTGTGGTGGTCGACATGATCAAGACCCTATCGGCGTCCTGGCCTCGGTGCTCGCGAGCGTGGCGCTGCCGAGCACCTCGTCCCCGTCGTAGAGCACGACGGCCTGGCCGGCGGCCAGACCCTGCGCAGGCTCGTCGAGCTGCACCCGCCACCCGTCCGGCCCGCCGACGACCGTCGCGGCGTGGGCCGCTCCGTGCGCCCGCAGCTGCACGTCGCACCGGAGCGGCAGCTCGCGCGACCCCGAGGTCCAGAGCCCGGGTCCGGTGGTCAGGCTCCAGACGTCCAGCGCCTCGCGCGGACCGACGGTCACGGTCCGGCTGACCGGCTCGACCGAGAGCACGAAGCGCGGCCGACCGTCCGGTGCTGGCACGGTGAGGTCCAGACCCCTGCGCTGCCCCACCGTGAAGCCGTACGTCCCGTCGTGGCTCCCGAGCACGTCGCCGGTCAGCGCGTCGACGACCGGCCCCGGCCGCTCCCCCAGCCGGTCGGCGAGGAAGGCTCGGGTGTCACCGTGCGGCACGAAGCAGACGTCGTGGCTGTCCGGCTTCTGCGCCACGGCGAGCCCGCGTTCGGCGGCGTACGCCCGGACCTGGTCCTTCGTACGGTCTCCGAGCGGGAGGACGGTGCGCGCCAGCTGGGCCGGCGTGAGCACGGCCAAGACGTACGACTGGTCCTTCGCCTGGTCGACGCTGCGCCGCAGCCGCCCGCCCGAGAGCCGCGCATGGTGCCCGGTCACGACCGCGTCGAAGCCGAGCATCAGCGCCCGGTCCAGGACGGCAGAGAACTTGATGTGCTCGTTGCAGCGCAGGCACGGGTTCGGCGTGCGACCGGCGGCGTACTCCGCGACGAAGTCGTCGACCACCTCGGTACGGAACCGCTCGGACAGGTCCCACACGTAGTAGGCGATGCCGAGCACGTCGGCCGCCCTGGACGCGTCCCGCGCGTCTTCGCGGCTGCAGCACCCGCGCGCCCCGGCGACCGCGTCCGGGATCTGGGCGAGAGCGAGGTGCACGCCCGTGACGTCGTGGCCGGCCTCGACCGCGAGCGCAGCGGCGACCGCGGAGTCGACACCGCCGGACATGGCTGCGAGCAGCCTCATCGCCGCGCCACCGAACGGGCGCGTGCGACGACCCCGGGGAGCACGTCGACCAGCGCGTCGACGTCGGCCTGGGTCGAGGTGTGACCGAGCGAGAACCGCAGCGCCGAGCGCCCGTGGTCCGAGCCCATCGCCACCAGCACGTGCGAGGCACGGGACACGCCCGCTGAGCAGGCCGACCCGGTCGAGCAGTGCACGTCCTGGGCGTCGAGCAGCATCAGCAGCGAGTCGCCCTCGCAGCCCGGGAAGGAGAAGTGGGCGTTGCCGGGCAACCGCTCGGGCCCGCCGTCCTGGACGCCGTTGAGAAGTGCGCCGGGAACCGCGGCCCGGACCCTCGCGACCAGGTCGTCGCGCAGGTGGGCGACCCGGGCCGTGCGCTCGACGCGGCTGCGCTCGGCAAGCGTCGTCGCGACCGCGAGCCCGGCGACCGACGCGACGTCGACCGTGCCGGAACGCACGTCCCGCTCTTGACCGCCCCCGTGCAGCAGCGGCGTGCAGAGGGCGTCCCGGCGCAGCAGCAACGCGCCGACGCCCTGCGGTCCGCCGAGCTTGTGACCAGTCAGGGTCAGCGCGTCGATCTCCACCGACGAGAGGTCGATCGACAGCTGTCCGACCGCCTGGACGGCGTCGGTGTGCAGCGGCACCCCCCGCTCGCGGGTCAGGGTGGCCAGGGCGGGGACGGGCTGCAACGTGCCCACCTCGTTGTTGGCCCACATCACCGTCGCCAGCGCGACGTCGCTACCGTCGCCCAGCGCATCGGCGAAAGCGTCCTCGTCCACCCGCCCGGTGCCGTCGACCGGCACCCACGTGACCTGCGCCCCCTCGTGGTCGGCGAGCCACTGCACGGCGTCGAGCACGGCGTGGTGCTCGACCGCGGAGGCCAGGACCCGGGTGCGGCGAGGGTCCTGCTCGCGGCGGGACCACCAGAGACCCTTCACGGCGAGGTTGTCGCTCTCGGTACCGCTCGCGGTGAAGATCACCTCCGAGGGCCGAGCCCCGAGCGCTTCCGCCACGGCCTCCCGGGACTCCTCGACCAGCCGCCGCACGCGACGACCCGCACCGTGCGCGGACGACGGGTTGCCGACCAGCTCCATCGCCGACACGACAGCGTCGCGCACCTCGCCGAGCACCGGGGTCGACGCGGCGTGGTCCAGATAGGCCATGCGCTCAGGGTAGGCGGACTCTCCGGCCCCGCGCGTCTCACCGACCGCGCTGCCGCACCCTGGTGCCGTGTGCGACCAGGGCGGAGGAACTCCGTGCCCGCCAGGCCGGGCACGCGCTACGGCCCGGCCCTGCAGCAGCAGGACCGGGCCGTAGACAGCGGGTGGATCAACCCTTGCGGGAGGTGATCTCCTCGGTGAGGGCGGGGACGACCGTGTTGAGGTCGCCGACCAGGCCATAGTCGGCCAGCTCGAAGATCGGCGCCTCGGGGTCCTTGTTGATGGCGACGATCGTCTTGCTGGTCTGCATCCCGGCGCGGTGCTGGATGGCGCCGGAGATGCCGACCGCGATGTAAAGCTGCGGCGAGACGGTGCGTCCGGTCTGCCCGACCTGGTTCTGGTGCGGATACCAGCCGGCGTCGGTGGCAGCGCGGGAGGCGCCTACGGCAGCACCGAGGGAGTCGGCGAGCGCCTCGATGATCGCGAAGTTCTCCGGGGAGCCGACCCCGCGACCGCCAGACACGACGATCGGGGCGTCCCCGAGATCAGGGCGCCCGCCCTTGTCCTCGACGACGGACTCGACGATCTTCGCAGCCTTGTCCGCCTCGGAGAAGGTCGCCGTCACCTGCTCCACCGTGCCGGACGCGGCCGACTCGGTGGCCGGGGTGCTGTTGGCCCGCACCGTGATGATCGGGGTGCCGGTCGCCACCTTGCTCTGCACGACGACCGCGCCACCAAAGACCGGCTGCTCGGCCACGAGCTCAGCCGTGACGCCGACCGCGTCGGTGATCAGACCGCTACCGGTCTTGACGGCCAGCCGGGCGGCGACCTCCTTGCCCTCGACGGTGCTCGGGATCAGGACCGCTGTCGGAGACGCCGACGTGACCAGCTCAGCGAGCAGCGCAGCCTTGGGGCCGGACAGGAAACCGTCCAGCTCCGCTGCCTCGCACACGTACACCTTCTCGGCGCCGTACGCACCGAGCTTCTCGGCCGCCGCGGACGCACCCTTGCCGAGCACGACCGCGGACGGCGTGCCCAGCTCGCGCGCGAGCGTGAGCAGCTCGTAGCTGACCTTCTTCGGGGTGCCGTCGACGTGGTCGACCAGGACCAGGACCTCTGCCATCTTTTCCAGCCCTCTCAGACGAACTTCTGCGACGCGAGGAACGCGGCGACCTTCTGGCCACCGTCACCCTCGTCCTTGACGATCTCGCCGGCCTGACGGGGCGGACGGTTGGCGAACTCCACGACCTGCGACGGCGCGGACGCGAGCCCGACCTGGCCGGCCTCGACCGACACGTCGGCCAGGCTCACCGTGGTCAGCGGCTTCTTCTTTGCCGCCATGATCCCCTTGAAGGAGGGATAACGCGGCTCGTTGATCTTCTCGACGACCGAGACGAAGGCCGGGGTGCTGGCCTCGACGACGTCGTAGCCGTTCTCGGTCTGGCGCTCGATGCGGACCGTGCCGCCGTCGACGGTGACCTTGCGGGCTCCGGAAAGCTGTGGCTTACCGGTGCGCTCGGCCAGCAGCGCGGTCATGATCGACATCCGGGAGTCGGTGGCCTCCGACCCGGCGATCACCAGGTCGTACTCGAGGGTCTCCAGCACCTTGGCGAGCGCGTACGACGTCTGCAGCGCGTCCGAGCCGGCGAGCGCATCGTCGACCAGATGCACGGCCTTGTCGGCACCCATCGAGAGCGCCTTACGGATCGTCTCGATGGCCCGGTCAGGCCCCATCGTCACGATGGTCACCTCACCGCCCTGGGCGCCGGCGATCGTGAGCGCCTCCTCGACCGCGTACTCGTCGATCTCGTTCATCACGACGTCGACCGAGGCGCGGTCGAGCGTCTTGGACGTGGGGTCCAGGTTGCGCTCGGCCCACGTGTCGGGAACCTGCTTCACCAGTACGACGATGTTCATGCTCGGGCGCCGACCTCCGATCCGGGGGCGCTCGTGGCGCCCGCTAGGTGTGCCCCCCGGACGGGGCGGCACGGTGATCATCAACCGCGATGATCAGAACACTCTCAAGACTCTCGATCCACTCGTGAACGAGGGCCTACGATCCTCGCCACGCTAGCGGCGTGCAACTCGAGCACTGCGTGCGTGTGCCCCGCTGTTACCCGCGGGTAGCCGACAGGACACCTGCGGGCGGAGGTCACCGGCCGGTGAACGTGGCCTTGCCCGGACCGTCGGTGAGGAAGCTCTCCATCCCTGCGGCCTGGTCCTCGGTGGCGAACAGCCCCGCGAACAAGGCGGACTCCAGCCGAAGCGCACTGTCCAGGTCGAGCTCGAGCCCGTCGTCGATCGCCTGCTTGGCAGCCCTCAACGCGACCGCCGGCCCCCGCGCAAATCCGCGGGCACGTGCCAGGGCGGCCTCGTACACCTCCGCGTCCGGAACGACCTCGTCCGCGATCCCGAGCGCCAGCGCCTCGGGCGCCGCGACCTGCCGGCCGCTGAAGACCAGGTCCTTGGCCTTCGCCGGGCCGACCAGGCGGGTCAGCCGCTGCGTGCCTCCTGCTCCCGGGATGACCCCGAGCGTGATCTCCGGCACACCCACCTTGGCTCGCTGCCCGACGATGCGGAAGTCAGCCGCCAGCGCCAGCTCGAACCCGCCGCCGAGCGCGAACCCGGTGACCGCCGCGATGACCGGCTTGGGCATCCGCGCCACCACCTTCAGCGCGTCCTGCAGGCCGGTCCCCCAGGCCAGCATCTCGGCGTAGGAGAACCCAGACATCTCCATGATGTCCGCGCCGGCGGCGAAGATCCGCTCGCCGCCGTAGAGCACCACCGCGCGTACGTCGGCCCGGCTACCGGCCTCGGCCGCCACCTCGGCCAGCTCGGTGCGCAGCTGGGTGTTGATGGCGTTCATCTTGGGACGGTCGAGCCGGATCGTCCCGACCCCGTCCGTGATCTCCAGCCTGACGAGCTCGCCCACTTCGTCCACCTCCGTCGCGTCCTGCGATTCACCTGACCGAACGGCCCGGCGGACCCTAGTGTGCCCACGGCACGCCGGTGATCCCCCAGCGGCGCTCCAGCCCGGGACGTGACCTGCCGACCCAGACACCGGAGGTGCTCGGATGAACCGCGTCGTGAAGCCGTCGGTGACCTGGCGTGACGTCGCGGTGGACGGCGCGCGGTTCCGGATCATGGAAGCAGGCCCGCCGGGTGGCGACCCGTTGCTGTTCCTGCACGGATGGGGGCTGTCCCCGGCCGCCTACGCGGACGGCGTCGCGCAGCTCACCCGGACCGGGGTGCGGGTGATCGCCCCTTCGCTGCCCGGGTTCGGCGGCAGCGACGGTCCCCGCGTGCGCGCGCTCGACCTGCCCGCGTACGCCCGCCGGATCGGTCGTCTGGTGGACGTCCTCGGGATCGAGACCCCGGTCTTCGTGGCCGGCCACTCCTTCGGGGCAGGCGTCGCGCTGCAGCTCGCGACCGACCGGCCGGACCTGGTCCGCGCCCTGACCCTGGTCAGTGCGGTCGGCGGCGCCCCCGGCCGTCGTTCCGGTCTGGTGGACGTCTCGTGGGCCCGGTGGGCGGCGGGCTTCCTGGGCGAGCTGGGCCCGCGCGAGGTCGTCCGGTCGGCGCCCTCGGTGCTCCGGGCCTTCGTCCCGAACCTGCTCAAGCGACCCCTCACGCTGGCCATGACCGCCCGGATCGCCCTGACCGCCTCGCTCGCCGACCAGGCAGCGGCCCTGGTCGCACGCGGGCTCCCCGTGCTGTTCTTCTGGGGCGACGACGACCGCCTGATCGTCCCCGGCGCGCTCCAGGGCGTCATCGCCGAGCTGCCCGCCCAGGTCGTCCACGGCCGGCACGGCTGGCTGCTCACGCATCCGGAGGACTTCGCCGCGGTGCTCGGCGACGCGCTGGTCGTGCTCGCCCTGCTCGAACGACGCTCCCCGACCGCTCCGGGCCACGAACGGCGACCGCTCCGGGCTCTGGTGCTGCCCGAGGGCCACACGCTCTCCGACCTGCTCGACGCCACGTGATCGTCCCCGGCGCCCATCCGGACGCCACCGGCACGTGCTTTGCCCTGGTCGCTCCCGCACCCGTCTCGGTGATGCTCTGCCTGCCCACCCCCGACGGTGAGCGCCAGGTGCCGATGTCGCGCGGGCCCGGGCACCTGTGGTCGGCGTACGTGCCCGGGGTCGGTCCCGGCCAGCACTACGGGTTCCGGATACCGGGCGAGCACCAGGACGTGCTGCTGCTGGACCCGTACGCCCACCGCCTCACCGGCTCCTTCACCCTGCCGGGCGCGGGACGTCCGGGAACGGTCCCGGTCTCGGTCGTCGTAGCGCCGCTCGCGCCCGAGCCGGACCACCGTCCGCAGACCCCCTGGTCGGACACGGTCGTCTACGAGCTGCACGTGCGGGGCTTCACCATGAACCACCCGGACGTCCCCGATCACCTGCGGGGGACGTACGCCGGGCTCGCGCACCCCGCCGCGATCGCGCACCTGACCGGGCTCGGGGTCACCGCGGTCGAGCTGCTCCCGGTGGCGCACTTCGTCGACGAGCCGCACCTGCTGCGGCTCGGGCTGACCAACTACTGGGGCTACAACTCGATCGGCTTCGCCGCCCCCCACGAGGCGTACGCG
The DNA here is from genome assembly GCA_038236005.1 of Mycobacteriales bacterium. GTDB lineage: Bacteria > Actinomycetota > Actinomycetes > Mycobacteriales > SCTD01 > CANKBT01. Next base: position 9,370 of record JBBSTI010000091.1, read on the forward strand.
GCGACCGACGACCCGGTGACGGAGTTCCGCGACATGGTGCGGTCACTGCACGCCGCCGGGCTCGAGGTGCTGCTCGACGTGGTCGCGAACCACACCGGCGAGGGCGACGCGCACGGTCCCGTGCTGAGCTGGAAAGCGCTCGACCCGGACGGCGCCTACCGCCACGCCGAGGACGGTTCCTACGAGGACGTGACCGGCTGCGGCGCGACCGTCGACACCCGCACGCCGCACGTGCTGCGCACCATCACCGACGCGCTGCGCTGGTGGGCACAGCTGGGGGTGGACGGGTTCCGCTTCGATCTCGCGCCCGCGCTGGACCGCGGCGGCGCCTTCCTGCAGGCGCTCGACCAGGACCCGGTGCTGAGCAGCCTGAAGCTCATCGCCGAGCCGTGGGACCTCGGTCAGGACGGCTATCGGATCGGCCGGTACCCGCACCCGTGGGCCGAGTGGAACGGGGTCTTCCGCGACCAGGTGCGCGAGTTCTGGAGCGGCGGTCCGACCGGTCCCGCCCAGCTGGCTACCCGGTTGTCCGGGTCCCCCGACCTCTACGACCGGCCCGGGCAGCACCGGGCGGCCTGGGCCTCGGTCAACCTGGTGACCGCGCACGACGGCTTCACGCTGCGCGACCTGTGCACCTATCGGCACAAGCGCAACCTCGCCAACGGTGAGGACAACCGGGACGGCGAGCAGCACAACCACGGCTGGGACTGCGGGGTCGACGGTGAGACCGACGACCCCGGGGTGAACGCGCTGCGGCTGCGCCAGTCGGCGAACCTGCTCACCACCCTGCTGCTGTCGCGCGGCGTCCCGATGCTGTCGATGGGTGACGAGGTCCGTCGCACGCAGCACGGCAACAACAACGCGTACTGCCAGGACGGTCCGCTGTCCTGGCAGCCGTGGGAGACCGGCTGCCCCTCGACCGACGAGCTTCACGAGATCGTCCGGACGCTCGTGGGGCTGCGGCGAGAGCTGCACATCGGGCAGGACGGCTTCCCCGAGGCCGAGGACCTCTCGTGGTTCGGCGTGCACGGGACGCTCGTCGGGCACGGGTGGGAGGCGGCTGGAGACACCCTCGGGATGCTGGCCCCGGGGAGGTTCGCGCTCGTGCTCCACCGGGGGGCCCGCGCGGTCGACCTGCCCCTGCCGGACGGCGCTTTCGAGATGGTCCTGGACACCGCCGGGATGCTGCACGGACCGCTCAGGCACCACGTGAGCGTCGCGGCCCACAGCGCCCTGGTGCTGCGGGCGACCTGAAGCGATCTCACGCCCTCTGCGAACATAAAAGGCACCTTTGCGGGAACTAACGAAAGATCCCGATTTCGCAGGCGCGTCCCCTGGAGGTCATCGTGCGTCAGCGCATCCAGCTCGCCCTCGTCGCGATCGCCACGCTTCTGGTCGCTGGCGTGGCCACCGCGATCGTTCTCGACAGCTCCGGCAACCGACCTGCCGACTCGGACGCCCTGGCGTTCACCGCGCCGGAGACCACGCTGGACCCGTCGACCACTTCGAGCGCGACCCCATCGCCCTCGGATCTCCCGACCGGAGCAGCTACCGAGGCGCCATCGAGAGAATCGTCTGTCGCGACGACCAGGAACATTGCGACGCCCAGCTCGGCGCGGCCGCCGATCACGCCCCCGCCGCCCGCGGCGGTCGCGACACCGGCCGCACCCCCTGCACCGCCCGCCGTGACGCCTGAGCCCGAGGCGATCTCCTACACCGTCAAGCCCGGGGACACGCTGGCCAACATCGCCGCGTGGTTCGAGCTCAACGGCTTCACCAACCTCTACGAGGCCAACCGGGCCATCATCGGCAGCAACCCTGACCTGATCCGCCCCGGCCAGGTGTTCACCATCACCGGCGGCACCCTGCAGATGCCGCAGGGCTGAGCGGCCGCACGACCGCGCCCGCCTGCTGCAGAGCGGCGCCGCCCGCCGACCGGAGGCCGGCAGGGGGCGCCGTCGTTCACGCGGAGGTGACCAGTGCCAGGTCGCTGGGCCCGGGGAGCAGGGCGTTGACCGGCAGGACCCGCACGGCATAGCCGAAGGCACCGGCCCGGTCGAGCGGCACCTCGGCCTCGAACCGTGAGTCGCCCTGGTCGTCCGTGCCGATCGAGGTCAGCGTCAGCAGCTTGGGAGCGATCAGCTCGTCGGCGTCGTCCACCCGCCCGTAGGCGGCCTGCACGAGCACCGAGCTCGCGTCGAGCCCGGCAAGATCGACCGTGGCTCGCAGGCCGAGCCGCGCGCCCACCTCCGGCAGGTCGGCCACGCCGTACGCCTCGACGTGCACGACGCGCACCCCGTCCCAGGCGGCCTGCACCTGCGACCGCCAGGCGGACAGCTCACGCGCGGGAGCGTGCCCGTCGGCGGCCAGCGCGCGGGAGGCGACGGCGGCCGGCGTGTACAGCTGCTGCACGTAGTCGCGCACCATCCGGCTCGCGAGCACCTTCGGGCCGAGCGTCGCCAGGGTGTGGCGCACCATCTGGACCCAGCGCTGCGGCACCCCGGCCTCGTCGACGTCGTAGAAGCGGGTGCGCACCTGATTCTCGACCAGGTCGTAGAAGGCGTCGGCCTCGAGCTGGTCGCGCCGGTCGGGATCCTCGACGCCGTCGGCGGTCGGGATGGCCCAGCCGTTCTGACCGTCGTACATCTCGTCCCACCAGCCGTCCAGGATCGACAGGTTGAGCCCGCCGTTCAGAGCGGACTTCATGCCGCTCGTGCCACAAGCCTCGAGCGGGCGCAGCGGGTTGTTGAGCCAGACGTCGCAGCCGGCGTAGAGGAACCGCGCCATGCCGATGTCGTAGTCGGGCAGGAAGGCGATCCGGTGACGGACAGCCGGGTCGTCGGCGAACTGCACGATCTGCCGGATCAGCTCCTTGCCGCCGTCGTCGGCGGGGTGGCTCTTGCCGGCGATCACCAGCTGCACAGGTCGGTCGGGATCGGTGAGCAGCGCCCGCAGCCGCTCCGGGTCACGCATCATCAGCGTCAGCCGCTTGTAGGACGGCACCCGTCGCGCAAAGCCGATCGTCAGCACGTCCGGGTCGAAGGCGCTCGCCGTCCAAGCCAGCTCGGACTCGGTGCGCCCCCGCTGCAGGCTCGAGGCCCGCACCCGCCGGCGCGCCTCCACCACGAGCCGCTCACGCATGTGACGACGGGCTTGCCAGACGAGTGACGACTCGATCCCGCCGATCCCCTCCCAGGTCTGCGTCTCGTTCACCCGGGCCCTGCCCAGCTCACGCCTGGCCAGCTCGAAGACCTCTGGCGCCACCCACGTCGGGGCGTGCACGCCGTTGGTGATGCTGCTGATCGGCACCTCGGGCTCGTCGAAGCCCGGCCAGAGGCTCGCGAACATCCCGCGGCTCACGATGCCGTGCAGCTTGGCGACCCCGTTGCGTCGCTGGGCCATGCGCAGCCCCATGTGCGCCATGTTGAACATGCCGGGGTCGGGCTCGGCGCCCATCGCGAGCAACCGCTCGACCGGCACCCCGGCGGCCTCCCACTCGGTGCCTGCACCGAAGTTCTCGCGGATCAGCGCAGACTCGAAACGGTCGATCCCGGCAGGCACCGGCGTGTGCGTGGTGAAGACCGTCCCGGCCCGTACGGCCTCGATCGCCTCCTCGACGCTGAGTCCACCCTCGACCAGCTCACGGACCCGCTCGATCCCGAGGAAGCCGGCATGACCCTCGTTGGTGTGGAACACCTCCGGGGCAGGGTCCCCGGTGACGGCCGACCAGGCGCGCAGCGCACGGACCCCGCCGATGCCCAGCAGCATCTCCTGCTTGAGCCGGTGGTCGGCGCCGCCGCCGTAGAGCCGGTCGGTGACGTCCCGCAGCGCGACGGTGTTGTCCTCCACGTCGCTGTCCAGCAGCAGAAGCGGCACCCGGCCGACCTGCGCCCGCCACACCTGCGCGTGCAGCACCTCGCCGTCGGCGAGACCGACGTCCACTCGCACCGGCGCACCGGTGGCGTCCTGGAGCAGCGTCAGCGGGAGACCGTGCGGGTCCAGCGGCGGATAGCGCTCCTGCTGCCAGCCATCCGCCGAGAGCGACTGCTTGAAGTAGCCGGAGCGGTAGAGCAGCCCGACCCCGACGATCGGCACGCCGAGGTCGCTGGCCGCCTTCAGATGGTCGCCGGCCAGGATGCCGAGGCCACCGGAATACTGCGGAAGCACCTCGGTGATACCGAACTCCGGCGAGAAGTAGGCGATGGCCGTCGGCGCACCCTGCTGCTCCTGGTACCAGCGGGGACCGGACAGGTAGTCCTGCAGGCCGCTGTGCGCCGCGGACTGGCGGTCGAGAAACTCCTCGTCCACCGCGAGCGCCGCGAGCCGCTCCGGGCTGACCTCGCCGAGCAGCCGCACCGGGTCGCCCGACACCTCCTGCCAGACGTCGGGATCCACCGACGCGAACAACGCCTGCGTGGGCTGGTGCCAGGACCAGCGAAGGTTCGACACGAGCTCGCCCAGCGGCGCGAGCGGGGCGGGCAGAGCAAGGCGGACGGTCATCCGTCGGAGGGCGCGCACGGCGATGACCTTAGTCCCCACAGAGATCCCCAGAGCCCCTGGTGCACCGTGCCGCAGCCATCCGTCAGCCATCCGTCAGCCATCCGTCCGATCGTGCGTGCGCGTTCACGTCTGGCTTCGGTGGGTAACGGCCTGAGAATGGTTGGTCGCATAGCAGTCACAGGAGTCCAGCCGACGGTGTCGTGCGGGCGCTACCCAGCGCGCGCGGTCGTCGGAGAGCAGCTGACGGTGTCAGCGACGGTGTTCCGGGAGGGTCA
>JBBSTI010000092.1:0-14018 GCA_038236005.1 Mycobacteriales bacterium
GGATGTCGGCGATCACCGGCAGCTGTGACTTGCGGACGATGATCGGCAGCGCCTCAGCGTCCTTGCCGGTCGGGCAGGCCACCCGCACGATCTGGCAGCCGCTCGCGGTCAGCTCGGCGATCTGCTGCAGGGTCGCGTCGATGTCGGTGGTCTTGGTGGTCGTCATCGACTGCACGCTCACCGGGGCGTCACCGCCGACCAGCACGCTCCCGACGGCGATCTGCTTGGTCTTCTTGCGTACGGCCAGGCGCCGCGGCACCTCGGGCATGCCCAGGCTGATGGAAGTCACAGGGATCAGTCTGCCCTGTCAGGAGTTGAGCGTGACCGGGTTAACCAGGTCGGCGCCGAGGATGAACACGGTGAGCAGCACGAAGGCGCCCGCGACGAGGTAGGTGACCGGCAGCAGCTTGTTGTAGTCGACGCGTCTGACCTCTCCTCGGTAGCCACGGACCCGCCGGATCCGGTCTCGCGCGCCCTCGAACCAGGCCACCGCGACGTGACCGCCGTCCAGCGGGAGCAACGGCAGCAGGTTGAACAGCCCGACGAACAGGTTCAGCGACGCCACGATGAGGATCATGTTGAGCGCCTTGTCGCGCAGGTCGATGAGGTTGCTCTCGAGCACCTCACCGCTGATCCGACCGGCCCCGAGGATGCCGATCAGTCCCTCGGGGTCACGGTTGTCGCCGTAGATCTGGGTGACCGTCCCGAGCTTCTTGGTGACCGTGGTCTTGATGCCTACGGCGAACTGCTTGAGGACACCTCCGGTGTCGTCCAGCCCCTGGCCCAGGGACCCGGGTCGTTCGGTCTGGAACTGGGACGCGACCAGGATCCCGATCGTGCCGACCGTCGCACGCTCCCCGGTGGTCGCGTCGATGATCCGGTCGTTGGGCGCTGGGGTGACCGGAAGCTGCAGCGTCTGCCCGGCGCGCTGGACCGTCAGGGTCACCTGCTGGCCGGTCCGGGGCCGCAGCAGGGCGGTGAGCGCCTCGGCGTCCTTGGTCGGCGTCCCGTCTACGGCGAGGACCACGTCACCGGTCATGAGGCCGGACGCGGCCGCCGGGGACGGCACCGCGCCGGCTCGGGCACAGACCGGGGGCAGGTTCCTGGCCTCGGCCACGGTCGGCAGGACCGCGGGGTCGGGAGCGATGCACAGCGCCACGTTGCCGACCGCCGGCGACTGCTCCTTCGGGGTCCCCAGCGCGAAGACCGCGCCCACGACCAGGATCAGCGCGATGAGGAAGTGCATCGTGGAGCCCGCGACGAGCACGACGGTCTTCTTCGGGACCGAGAACCGGAAGAACTCTTGTCCCTGGTGCTCCGGGGCGACCTCCTCCAGGGGAGTCATCCCGACGATCTTGACGAAGCCGCCGGCCGGGACCGCCTTCACGCCGTACTCGGTCTCGCCCCGCTGCCGGCTCCACAACGTCGGGCCGAACCCGACGAAGAACTGGGTGGCCTTCATGCCGAACATCCGGGCGGTGACGAAGTGCCCGGCCTCGTGGAGCACCACCGACACCAGCAGCCCGACGAAGAAGATCAGGCCGCCGAGGGCGTAGACCACGTGCCCCGTCACGATCGCGACCACGGCGAGCGCAACCACGATGCCGAGCCCGATCAGCGCACCACGCCGACTCTTCGCGATCTCCTCCGGGGAGTCCGGGGCCTCGCTAGGGGGGCTCTGCGGGCTCTCGGGGGTGACCAGGTCGGTCATGCCAGTCTCTTCGTGGGGTTCATGTCAGCCTCTCGGTGCTGCCGATGATGTCGCGCGCGTGCTCGCGAGCCCACGCCTCACTGTCCAACACCTCGGCAAGGTCGGTGAGTTCCCTGAAGGGGTGCTCGGCCACGACCTGCGCCACCGTCTCGACGATGCCGGGGAAGGCGAGCCGACCGGCCAGGAACGCCTCGACCGCGACCTCGTTCGCCGCGTTGAGCGTGGCCGGCGCGCTGCCACCCCGCGCACCCGCGTCCTTGCACAGCGCGACGGCCGGGAAGCCGCCTTCGTCCAGCGGCTCGAACTGCCACGCGACGGGCGCCGTCCACCCCAGCCCGTACGAGGGGCGCTGGAGCCTTTCCGGCCACGTCAGCCCCAGTGCGATCGGCAGCCGCATGTCCGGCGGGCTGGCCTGCAGCATGGTGCTGCCGTCGGTGAACTCGACCATCGAGTGCACGACCGACTGCGGGTGGACGACGACGTCGATCCGGTCGTACGGCACGCCGAACAGCAGGTGGGCCTCGATCACCTCCAGACCCTTGTTGACCAGGGTGGCGGAGTTGACCGTGATCACGGGGCCCATGTCCCAGGTGGGGTGGGCCAGCGCCTGCTCCGGGGTGACGTCGGCGAGGTCTGTCCGACCCCGGAACGGGCCCCCGCTGGCCGTCACGACGAGCCTCCTGACCTCCTCGCGGCGACCGGCGACGAGGCACTGGGCGAGCGCGCTGTGCTCGGAGTCCACCGGCACGATCTGGTCGAGGTAGGGCGTCACGAGCGGCCCGCCGGCGATCAGCGACTCCTTGTTGGCGAGCGCCAGCGTGCGGCCAGCCTTCAGCGCCGACAGGGTGGGGCCGAGGCCGACCGAGCCGGTCATCCCGTTCAGCACCACGGCGCAGGGCCAGGCGGCCAGCTCGGCCATCGCGTCCGGCCCGGCGAGCACCTTGGGCACCTTGAACTGCCCTGCGCTGAAGCCGTGTCGTTGCGCCGCGGCGTAGAACGCCAGCTGCAGGTCCTGCGCCGCGGTGGCCTTGGCGACGGCGACCACGTCGACGTTGAGCGCCAGGGCTTGCTCGGCCAGCAGCTCTGTGCGCCCACCGCCCGCGCCGAGCCCGACGATCCGGAGCCGGTCGGGGTGGTCCCGGACGACGTCGATCGCCTGGGTGCCGATCGAACCGGTGCTGCCCAGAAGGACGACGTCACGCATGCCGAGAAGTGTCCCAGGTCTGTGCGCCCCGTGCCCTCCGCCCGCCCGACCTCAACCGGGCGGCAGCCCCACCCCCTCCCCCGGTGATCATGGTCATCTGCACCTTCGGTGGGCGATATGGGGGTGCGAACGGCCATGATCACCGGGAGGTGTGAGAGGTGGCCTCGCTTTCCAGCAGGACTGTTCACCCGATCGGTCGTCATGCTGCCGTCTGGGGTCCCGATCCCATGACGCATGGACGATGTCAGGACCGGGCGGGTCACGGACACGCTGCTCACCCTTGTGACCGCGAGCCTCGTCGTGCTGGGCGTCGCCAGCACGCAGGGCGGGTCGGTCGTACAGGCCGACGCCTTCTCCGCGCCGGTCCGGGCGGCGGCCCCGGTCGCTCCGGCGGCGCCCGCCGTCGCCGCTGCCGTCGTCCCAGCCCCCGTCGCCGCTGCCGTCGTCCCAGCCCCCGTCGTCCCAGCCCCCGACGTCCCAGCCCCCGTGGGCTCTCCCCCCGCTGCCGCTGTCGCCGCCCCGGCGCCTTCTGCGCCGGTAGCGAGTGCTCCCGAGACCCCCTCGTCCTGCTCCGGCGAGGGCTGGCAGCAACGCCGCGGCGAGGCGGCGATGGCGAGTCTGCGACCGGGGTCGGCGCCTGGCTACCCGGTCACCTTCAAGCCCGCCAAGAAGGGCTTCTACGGTCTGACCAAGCCCCGCGAGCAGACCATCGACATCTATGTCCGGGACTGCACCACCGAGAGCGACGCCCTGCTGCGCCACGTCGTCGCGCACGAGATCGGGCACGCGCTCGACAAGACCGTCCTGACCGACGGCCAGCGGTCCGCCTGGCTCGCCACGCGAGGCATCGCGGTCAGGACCACCTGGTACGGCTGCAACCGCTGCACCGACTTCGGGACCCCGGCCGGCGACTTCGCCGAGGTCTACGCGCAGTGGCGACGGGGGGCCACCGACAACCGGTCGACGCTGGCCGGCGCGCCAGGGCCCGCCGCCCTCGATGCCCTGGCCCGGGAGTTCTTCGGGGCCTGAGCCGGACCTGTACCTACACCTCTACCTAAAGCTCGATCGCAGCGAGCTGCCCGCACGCGCCGGCGATCTCCTGACCGCGGGTGTCCCGGACGGTCGTGGAGATCCCGGCGGCGCGCAGCCGTCGTACGAACTCGCGCTCGACCGGCTTGGGCGAGGCGTCCCACTCCGAACCCGGGGTCGGGTTGAGCGGGATCAGGTTGACGTGCACGAGCTTGCCCGCGAGGCGCTTGGCGAGCAGGTCGGCCCGCCAGGGCTGATCATTGACGTCACGGATCAGCGCGTACTCGATCGACAGGCGACGGCCGGTCTTGCGTACGTAACCGAACGCTGCGCCCAGGACCTCCGCGACGTCCCAGCGGGTGTTGACCGGCACGAGGGTGTTGCGCAGCTCGTCGTCGGGTGCGTGCAGCGACAGGGCGAGGGTGATCTGCAGCCCCTCCTCGGTCAGCTGCTCGATCGCGGGCACCAGACCGACCGTGGAGAGCACGATGTTGCGCTGGCTCATCCCGAGCCCGTCGGGGGCGGGATCGACCATCCGGCGTACGGCGGCGATCACGCGCTTGTAGTTGGCCATCGGCTCGCCCATGCCCATGAAGACGATGTTGGTGACCTTCTCCCCCGCCCGGACCACCTGCTCGACGATCTCGGCGGTCGACAGGTTGCGGGTGAGCCCGCCCTGGCCGGTCGCGCAGAACGGGCAGGCCATCCCGCACCCGGCCTGGCTGGAGACGCAGACGGTGGTCCGGCCGGGATAGCGCATGAGGACCGACTCGATCAGCGTCCCGTCGTGGGCCTTCCACACGGTCTTCCTGGTCGCGCCGTCGTCGCAGTCGACCTCGCGCAGGCTCGTGAGCAGGGGCGGCAGCAGGGGCGCGAGCGTCTCGCGCGTCGAGGCGGACAACGGCGCCGTACGGCCGTAGAAATATTCGTTCGACAGCTGCTCGGCCCTGAAGGCTTTCTCGCCGAGGCCGACGACGGCGTCGCGGCGACCGGCCGCGTCCAGGTCGGCGAGGTGGCGGGGTGGCAGCCCGCGACGCGGCGCGTCGAACACCAGCGGCAAGGAGGTCATCCGGTCAAGGCTACGGGCCGGCTGGCTGTCGGACCGGCTGCCGGCCTGCGGCTGTGGTGGCTAGGACCCCAGGAACGCGACGAGCAGCAGCCAGGCGACCGGGGCGCTCGGCAGCAGCGAGTCGAGCCGGTCCATCAGGCCCCCATGGCCGGGCAGCAGGTCGCCGAGGTCCTTGATGCCGAGGTCACGCTTGATCATCGACTCGCCGAGGTCGCCGAGCACCGACGTCGCGGTGATGGCCACGCCGAACACGACGCCGAGCAACGGATTGACATCGAACATCACCCAGAACAGCACCGTGCCGCCGACCCCGGCGACCAGGAACGAGCCGGCGAGGCCCTCCCAGGACTTCTTCGGCGAGATCGACGGGCTCATCGGGTGCTTGCCGAGGAGCACACCGAAGGCGTAGCCACCGACGTCCGAGCAGACCACGACGGCGATGAAGGCGAGCACCCGTCGCGGACCGTCCGAGGGCTGTGCGAGCAACGCGGCGAACCCGGCCAGCAACGGGACGTAGCAGGCGACCAACGCGGAGGCCGCGACGTCGCGCAGGAACCCCTCAGGGGGTTCCGCGACCCGCAGGACCAGACACGCCAGGACCGTCAGAGCGACCCCGAGGAACAAGGCCTGGGAGCCGTCCCGGTAGGCGAAGGCGACGGTCGTGGCACCCCCCACCACGAGCGGCAGCAGCGGCGCACGGACCTCGAGCCTGCGCAGCGCCAGCACGAGCTCGCGCGATCCCTGGGCGACCGCGAGAGCGACGACGACGATGAACAGCCAGCGCACCGGGCTGAAGAGCGGGACCACGACGAGGGTCGACAGCGTGACGCCGACTGCGATGGCGGCGGGGAGGTTGCGTCCGGCCCGCCCAGGGGCGACGAACGGCTGCTCCTCGACCGGCTCGTCCACGATGCCCGTCGCCCGATGACTGGACAAGACCGTCAGACCGTCATACTTCGAGCAGCTCGACCTCTTTGTGCTGCAGCAGGTCGTCCACCGCCGCGACGTACTGACCGGTGGTCTTCTCCAGCTCCTTCTCGGCGCGGCCCGCGTCGTCCTCGCCGACGTCGCCGTCCTTGGTCATCCTGTCCAGCTCGTCCTTGGCCTTGCGGCGGATGTTGCGGATCGCGATCTTCGCGTCTTCCGCCTTAGCGCGCGCGACCTTGATGAACTCCTTGCGACGCTCCTCGGTCAGCTGTGGGAAGTTGACCCGGATGACCTGGCCGTCGTTGCCCGGGTTGACACCCAGATCGGAGTCGCGGATCGCCCGTTCGATCGCTCCCATCGAGCCCTTGTCGTAGGGACCGATGACGGCCATCCGCGGCTCAGGCACCGTGATCGAGGCCAGCTGGATGATCGGGGTCATGGCCCCGTAGTAGTCCACGACGATCTTCGCGAACATCTGCGGCGTCGCACGGCCGGTCCGGATGCCGCCGAAATCGTCCTTGGCGACCGTGACCGCCTTCTCCATGCGCTCCTCGGCGTCGAGCAGGGTCTCGTCGATCACAGCGTCTCCAAGTTCACGGGGGCAGCTCCGGTGGCCGAAACCAGCGTGCCGATCCTCTCACCTCGTACGGCGGCAGCGATGCCACCTTCGGCGAAGATGTCGAAGACCACCAGCGGAAGGTCGTTGTCCATGCACAAGCTGATCGCCGTGGCGTCCGCGACCTTGAGCCGACGCTCGAGCACCTCGGAGTAGGACAACTCGTCGAACCGTACGGCGTCCGGGTTCTTGCGAGGGTCGCTGTCATACACCCCGTCGACCTGCTTGGCCATCAGGACCGCGTCCGCACCGATCTCGAGCGCCCGCTGGGCCGCGCAGGTGTCGGTGCTGAAGAAGGGCTGGCCGAGCCCGGCCCCGAAGATGACGACCCGCCCCTTCTCCAGGTGGCGGATCGCCCGACGAGGTATGTAGGACTCGGCGACCTGGCCCATCGTGATCGCCGTCTGGACCCGGGTGTCGACGCCCTGTTTCTCCAGGAAGTCCTGGAGCGCCAGGCAGTTCATCACGGTGCCGAGCATGCCCATGTAGTCGGCGCGGGGCCGGTCCATGCCCTGCTCGGTCAGCTCGGCTCCGCGGAAGTAGTTGCCGCCGCCGACCACGATCGCGACCTGGGCCCCGGTGGCGACCACCTTCGCGATCGCCTCGGCGAGAGACCGGACGACCGGGGGGTCGACGCCCATCGCCCCCGCTCCGGCAAAGGCCTCGCCGGACAGCTTGAGCAAGACCCGGTCATAGCCGGTTCTCGCCGTTGCTGAGGGATCGGTCACCAGGAGGCTCCTTGCCGGTCGGGGGCGGGCTGCTGACTGCGAACCTAGGCCTGACCGACCTTGAACCTCGCGAAACCCTTGACCTCGACGCCCGCCTCGGCGAGCACCTTCTTCACGGTCTTCTTGGCGTCCTTGGCGAACGCCTGGTCGACCAGGACGGTGTCCTTGAAGAAGCCGTTGACCCGGCCCTCGACGATCTTGGTCAGGGCTGCCTCCGGCTTGCCCTCCTCACGGGCGGTGGCCTCGGCGATCTCACGCTCCTTGGCGACGAGGTCCTCCGGCACCTCCTCTCGGGCGACGTAGGTCGGCGAGAAGGCTGCGATGTGCTGAGCGATGTCCTTCCCGAGGTCGCCCGCGGGGCCGGACAGCTCGACGAGCACGCCGAGCTGCGGCGGCAGGTCCGGGCTGGTCTTGTGCAGATAGACCGTGACGTCCTGACCGCTGAAACTGACGACCCGACGCACCTCGATCTTCTCGCCCATCGCGGCGTTGGCGTCTTCGAGGACCTCCGAGAGCGGCTTGCCGTCGATGACGACGCTCGCGAGCGAGGTCACATCGTTGGCACCCTTGGCGGCCGTCATCACCTTGTCGGCCAGCTCGCCGAACTTCTCGCTCTTCGCGACGAAGTCGGTCTCGCAGGCCAGCTCGAGCATCGTCCCCGAGCTGGTGCCGTCCAGGGTGGCGAGGACAAGGCCGTTGCTGGCCGAGCGACCCTCCCGCTTCGCGACGCCCTTGAGCCCCTTGATGCGGAGCTGCTCCATCGCCTTCTCGTAGTCGCCGTCTGCTTCGACCAGCGCGTTCTTGCAGTCGGTCATGCCCGCGCCGGTCGCCTCGCGGAGCTTCTTGATGTCGGCAGCACTGACGCTGGCCATGTCTGTTCCCTCTTCTCGTCTGCTCGGGTGCGCGGCTGGGTCAGGACGCGGCAGGCGCGGTCTCGACCGGGGTGGTGGTCGCCTCTGAGGGAGCGGTCGCCTCTGAAGGAGTGGCTGAGGCTTCGGGCGCGGACTCCTCGGCCTGCGTGCCCTCGATGGTCTGGCCGTCGGCGACGCCGGCGGACTTCGCTGCCTCGCCGGACAGCAGCTCCTTCTCCCAGTCGGGGAGCGGCTCGTCACCGGCAAGCTTGCCGGCCTCGGGCTTGTCATCGCCGCCGGAGGCACCCGCACGGGCGATCAGACCCTCCGCGACCGCGTCGGCGATCACCCGCGTGAGCACCTGGATGCTGCGGATGGCGTCGTCGTTGCCGGGGATCTTGTAGTCCACGACGTCCGGGTCGCAGTTCGTGTCGAGGATCGCGACGACCGGGATGTTGAGCTTGCGCGCCTCGTTGACAGCGAGGTGCTCCTTGTTGGTGTCCACGACCCAGATCGCGCTCGGCGTGCGGGTCATCTCCCGGATGCCGCCCAGGGTCCGCTGCAGCTTGATGCGCTCGCGGGACAGCACCAGCGCCTCCTTCTTGGTCAGCACGGTCTGACCGCCGGTGGACTCGATGAGCTCGAGCTCCTTGAGGCGCTGCAGACGCTTGAAGACCGTCTGGAAGTTGGTGAGCATCCCGCCGAGCCAACGCTCAGTGACGTACGGCATGCCGACGCGCGTCGCCTGCTCGACGATCGCTTCCTGTGCCTGACGCTTCGTGCCGACGAACATCACGGTGCCGCCGTGGGCGACAGTCTCCTTGACGAAGTCGTACGCCCGGTCGATGTAGCCCCAGGTCTGGGTCAGGTCGATGATGTAGATGCCGTTGCGCTCGGTGAAGATGAAGCGCTTCATCTTCGGGTTACAACGCTTGGTCTGGTGCCCGAAGTGCGCGCCGCTCTCGATGAGCTGGCGCATGGTGACGACCGCCATGGGTCCGCCTGTCTGTGTGTGCGCCTGCCCGCGGGCGGACGCTGTTTCGGTTGATGCGGCTGCCGGGAGGCAACCGCCCTGGCGTCCGGCGTCCCGCACCTCCCCGAGGGGACCGTGGTGCGGGGGCGTGGTGCCTGCGAAGGAGCAGGCGTCCGGACGCGCGAAGTCGACCCGCGGACGGGTCGCTGGGCCAGACCCTACTCGTGCGCCGGCTCTACCTGACCCTCGAGGGGAGCGAGGTCGCGTCGGTGACGGCGAGACGGGTCCTCACCTGCGCGCCGCTTCCGGGGCTGACAGGGCACGGACGTCTTTGCGGAAGCGACGTGCCACCCACAGGTCGTAAGGGCCGAACATCACGCGGTCGAGCAGGAACCCAGGATCCGCTCGGAATGCTGTGTCGCGGGGGCCCCGGTCCAGCACCTCTCGAGGCCTTCCCGTCACGGGGTTGAGGGAGAGCAACATGAGCGAACGGTCGGTCCGCACGAGCATCATCTTGCGCGGGCCCGCTGTCGAGGCCACCAGACCGGCGATCCCACCGACGACCGCAGCCACGAGGACGAGCACCAGGATCGGCGCGGTCCCGGCCAGTGCGCCGACCGCGGCCAGCGGGGCGGCGTACAACGCGAGCGCAAGCAGTGCGCGCTTCCAGCTGCGGATCAGGACGATGAGAACGACGTCGGGACGCTCCCCCTCGTCGAGGTGCGGCGCCACCCATCCCCGCATCTTGTCCCTGAGCGCCACGACGACTCCCGACCCGGAGCCGCGTGATGGGACGCCGATCCCTCGATCATGCCTCTCCCGGGGGCGCACCGTCCATCACGGAGAGCCACACCATGGCGCACCTGTCAGACGACCGGCTTCTCCACCGACGACGAGCCGGAAGCCAAGAAACCATGTGTGACCAGCTCAGATGGCTTGACCCACCCGTGATCAGCGCTAGACTAGTCGAACTGGCGTTCGGTTGATTGGCGGGAGGTGGCTCACGATGGCGTACGACGACCGCCGCAGTCCCTCCCCCGCGTGTTCCGCCTTCCTCGCGGACTCCCCTGCCTGGTTGGCGCTGACCCCGGCGCAGATCGCCTCCTGGAGCCTGACCCCCGACCTGCCGGACACCTCGTCCACGTTCGTCGACGTCCTGGAGCTCACCGACGACGATCTGCGGTGGCTGCGTAGGCGTCCGTGCAGCCAGTCTTTCGTGGTCGACGATTCGACCGGTGAGGTCCCGTCCTCGCTCAGCCTTGCCGCTCCAGGTCACGGCTCCGATCTCGCTGCCCCGGTTGTGACCGAGCCGGTCGTCGAGCCGTTCTGGGCGACGCCGGGGGTGACGCCTCCGTCGGCCCCGGTAGCGGTGTCGCCTCGGGTGGCCGCCGCCCAGGACGGGATCTCCGCGCTGATCGCCGGCGGGCCGGTGTCGGGCTCCCGTGCCGACACCGAGGCGCTGCTGCGCCTGGCCGAGCAGGCCCGGTCGGTCGCGTTGCGGGAGCTGGCGGAGATGGACGCGACCGGCGGTCACTTGAGCCCGGACGTGCGGGCGACCACGACCGGGTCCTGGCTGCGGGACGCTCTTCACCTGGGCGACGCGGCGGCGCGGGCGATGGTGCGCACCGCAGTCCGGCTGCGCGACGAGCTGCCCGCGCTCGGCGCCCTGATGGCCGAGGGCGCGATCACCAGCGAGCACGCGCAGGCCGCGTTGGCCGGGGTCCGCGGGCTGGACCCCCAGGTCATCACGGCCGCCTCCGACGGGATCTGCAACCTCGCCGGGCTCGTCGACCCGGCCAGCGCCCGGCGGATCCTGCGCGACAAGGCCGTCGCCGTCGATCCGCGACTGGCCGAGGAAGCCGCCCGTCGGACCAAGGCCCGCCAGGGCGTCCGGGTCAGCGAGGTCGGGGACCACACCGCCCTCGACGGCACTCTGAGCGGCGAGGACGGCGAGCTGCTCCGCCGGGCGCTCGCCCTCGGCACCGACAAGGCCCGGACCGAAGGCGACACCCGCAGCCGGGCCGCCCGCAACGCCGACGTCCTGCTCGACTGGGCCCGGTGGGCGCTGGCTCGCGAGCACGGCCCCGGCGACAGCCTGCGCGAGGACGCCCGGACCATCCGTACGCACCTGCACGTGCTTGTCACCCCCGACCAGCTCGCTGCCGCGACCCGGCACATCAACAACGTCTCGAGGCCCGTCGTCACCGGCCGCGACGGCTCGCGATCAGACGCACCGCCCACCGCACACCAGGCGCCGGTAGAGCCCGGTGGGCTCGACGGGCTGCTCGGCCGCGACCTGCTCGGCATGCACACCCCCGCCGCTCCCGTGCTGGTCGGCAGCAGCACCCCCCTGACCCTGGCCGCGCTACGAAGACTCGCCTGCGACGCCACGATGCACCTCACCGTCCAACAGGACCTGCGCGACGGCGGCGACGGTGAGCACGCGTGCGACCAACGACCACCCGGAGCCCGGAGCGGCACGTCAACGCCGCCGGGCTGGCTCTGCTCACACCGCCGCGACCCGCTCTACGTCGGCCGATCCGCCCGCACCATCACCGGAGCGCAGCTCAAAGCCCTCATCGCCCGCGACCGCGGCTGTGTCGTCAAAGGCTGCCACGTGCCCCCTCCCGGCTGCGAAGGCCACCACGTCGAGCACTGGCTCCACGGCGGGCAGACCAACCTGGACGACCTCGTGCTGCTCTGCGGCGGCCACCACCACGACCACCACGACCGCGAAAAAGACCTCCCGCACCGCGACGGCACCCGATGGATCACCCAGAACGGCTGGGCCACCGACCAGTCCTTGCCGTAGCACCAGCGACGCACTGCGTCGGGGTCGTCCACAGGATCCACAGGTACTGGCCAGCAGCTGCCGCCATTACCAGGGCGGGGCAGCGTGCAGACATGTCCCGGCTCGCGACGTTGCTCGCCACCCTCCTGCTGCTCGGCAGCGGTGTCGGGACGGCGAGCGCGGCGCGCGCCTGGGCGTGGCCGCTGTCCCCCGCCCCCGTGGTGACGCGCCCCTTCGGGCTCGGGCCGACCGTGTACGCCGCGGGGCACCGAGGTGCGGACCTGGCGGGCGAGCCAGGCCAGCCGGTGCTGACCGCTGGGGCGGGACGGGTGACGTACGCAGGACTGCTCGCGGGGCGCGGGGTCGTGACGGTGACGCACGGAGCCTTGCGTACGACGTACGAGCCGGTGACCGCGACCGTGCGCGTCGGGGCAACCGTTGCCTTCGGCGAACAGGTCGGCACCCTCGAGCCCGGGCACGAGGGCTGCCCGGTCGCAGCGTGCCTGCACTGGGGCCTGCGAAGGGGCGACACCTACCTCGACCCGCTGCGGCTGGTGCGGCAGGGACCGGTGCGGCTGCTGACCCCCGGTGACGTCGCGGGTGCCAGAGTCGAAGGGGCGGGTGGTTTCGTCGTGGCTCAGGCCCGCACGGACCGGGCCCACGGCCGATCCCCGTCGAGCGCCCCGGCCGCGTCTGCGGCGCCCACGTCCGACCACGACCAGGGGCCGACGGGTGCCTCTTCGGCCACGGGCAGAGTGCGTCCCGACCGTCGACTCGCGGCCGGCCTGACCGCGGGGGCAGCGCTGCTGCTGCTCGCACGTTCGGGCGCGGCGGTGCGGCGGAGCGGGGTGGGAGGCCGGTCCAGCGGGGTGGGGCGTTGACCCGTTCGTACGGCCACCACCTGCTCGCGCAGCAGAGCGATGACGGCTGCGGGGCTGAGCCGAGCCGCGGAGCCGGTCGGGTGGTTCAGACGACCGACCTTCGGGTCGATCACAGAACCATGCCTCCGGTGCAGCTGCCTGCCGTACGTCTGGTCGCCTGGCACGTGTTCCGCTACCTCACCGAGGTGGCGATCATCCCGGGTGCGCTGTTCTACGCCGTGTTCAGCTGGGCCGGGCTCCGGCCGGCGTTGCTGGCCGCGCTGGGCTGGGCCTCAGTGGCCGTCCTACGCCGGCTCGTCACCCGCCAGCCGCTGCCCGCGACCCTGCTGCTGACCCTCGCCCTGCTGCTCCCCCGGACCGTCGTGTCGTGGCTGTCCGGCAGCGTGTTCCTCTACTTCCTGCAGCCGACGGTCACGACGTTCCTCACCGCCTGTGTGCTGCTCGGTTCGCTGCGCACGACACAGCCGTTCGCGCAACGGGCGCTCGCCGACTATGTGCCGGGGCTTCCCAGCTTCTCCGCGCAGCCGACGGTGACCCGCTTCTTCAGGCAGTGCTCGATGCTGTGGGCAGGGATGTATCTGCTGAACGGCACCGTCACCACGTGGGCTCTGTTCGCGACCGACCTCGGTCCGTTCATGCTGATCAGCAAGGTCGGCGGCGGGACGCTCACGCTCGCCACCATCGGGATCAGCCTCTGGTGGTTCCTGCGCTCGATGCGCATCGACGGCGTTACCGTCCGCTTCGGTGTGACGGCCACACCGGTCCCCGTGCTCGTGCTGGCCTGAGCCTGGGCTCAGCCCTTCTGGTCGGCGAGCTTGCCGCGCAGCTGCAGGACGGCCTTGGTGTGCATCTGGCAGATCCGCGACTCGGTGACCCCGAGGACCTGGCCGATCTCGGCGAGCGTGAGCCCCTCATAGTAGTAGAGCGTCACGACGATCTTCTCCCGCTCGGGGAGCAGGTTGATCGCCCGGGCCAGCAGGTGCTTGGTCTCCTCGGACTCGAACGCCTGGACGGGGTCCTCGGCCTTGGTGTCCTCGAGCGTGTCGACCAGGCTGAGCTTGTCGCCCTTCTCGCCGCCGGCCGACAGCAGCTCGTCGAGAGCGACGACGTTGACGAAGCTGACCTGGCTGAAGATGGTGTGCAGGTCCTCGAGCTTGATGCCGAGCTCTGCGGCGACCTCGGCCTCGGTCGGGGTGCGGCGCAGCTTGGCCTCGAGCGAGGCGTAGGCCTTCTCGACC
>JBBSTI010000093.1:0-13828 GCA_038236005.1 Mycobacteriales bacterium
CATCATCGGCAACGGCGCCGGGCTGGTCATGTCCACGCTCGACGTCGTGGCGTACGCCGGTGAGGCTCATGGCGGAGTGAAGCCGGCCAACTTCCTCGACATCGGCGGCGGCGCCTCGGCCGAGGTGATGACGAACGGGCTGGAGATCATCTTGTCCGACCCGGACGTGCGAAGCGTGTTCGTGAACGTGTTCGGCGGGATCACCTCCTGCGACGCGGTGGCCCACGGCATCGTCGGCGCGCTGGAGATGCTCGGCGACGAGGCTACCAAGCCGCTCGTCGTTCGCCTGGACGGCAACAACGTGGAGGAGGGGCGGCAGATCTTGCAAGACGCCAACCACCCGCTCGTCACGGTCATGGACACGATGGACGGAGCGGCCGACAAGGCTGCGGAGCTGGCAGGGACGTCGAAGTGAGCATCTTCCTCAACGCGGACAGCAAGATCATCGTCCAGGGCATCACCGGGTCGGAGGGCACCAAGCACACCCGCCGGATGGTGGCCTCGGGCTCCCAGGTCGTCGGGGGTGTGAACCCCCGCAAGGCCGGCACCGACGTCGACGGGATCCCGGTCTTCGCGACCGTCGCCGAGGCCATGAAGGAGACCGGCGCCGACGTCTCGGTGGTGTTCGTCCCGCCGCCGTTCGCCCGCGCCGCGGTGGAGGAGGCCGTGGACGCCGGCATCGGGCTCGTGGTCGTCATCACCGAGGGCATCCCGGTCCACGACAGCGCAGCCTTCTGGCAGTACTGCCAGGATGCCGGCGGCAAGACGCGGATCATCGGCCCGAACTGTCCCGGTCTGATCAGCCCCGGCAGCTCCAACGCGGGCATCATCCCGGCCACGATCACGCCCCCCGGCCGGATCGGGCTGGTCTCCAAGAGCGGCACCCTGACCTACCAGATGATGTACGAGCTGCGCGACTTCGGGTTCTCCACCGCGGTCGGCATCGGCGGCGACCCAGTCGTCGGCACGACGCACATCGACTGTTTGCAGGCCTTCCAGGACGACCCCGACACCGACGCGATCGTCATGATCGGCGAGATCGGTGGTGACGCCGAGGAGCGGGCAGCGGCCTACATCAAGGACAACATCACCAAGCCCGTCGTCGGCTACGTCGCCGGGTTCACCGCCCCCGAGGGCAAGACGATGGGCCACGCCGGCGCCATCGTCTCCGGCTCCTCGGGCACCGCGCAGGCCAAGCAGGACGCCCTCGAGGCGGCCGGGGTCAAGGTCGGCAAGACGCCGTCCGCCACCGCACAGCTGATGCGGGAGATCATGCAGTCGCTGTAGTCCCCCTGCGCCGTGATCTTCCTCAGATGGCGAGAATGTGTCCGCAAGGACCCACTTCTGAGGAAGATCGCGGTGGGGAGAGGGGTGTCAGCAGCTCCCGGCCGTACGGCAGAGCCCGTCCTGGACGAGCCCGGCCACGGTGACGGCGCCGGCGACGTCGGTCCCCTCGCCCACGCCGTACGACCAGACGGCGACCAGGTCGTCCACGGCGATCGCCCCGTAGTAGACCGGGAACGGGTAGAAGGCGCCGCCGCCGACCGCGCCGAACCGGGCGAAGACGTACGGGTCCTCGGACACGACCTCGTGCTTGTACGAGACCTGCGTCGGCGAGGTCTGACCGCCATAGGTCGTGCTGTAGGTCGCGATCGGGCAGGAGGCCACCGCGGCCCGGAAAGCCTGCACGGCTGCTGCGGCCTCGGCGGGGCTCGCGAGCCGGCTGACCTCGTCACGGACACCGGGGCCTTCCGGGACGGCCCGACCACCCGGCGCCTCCTGCCGGTAGTCGCCGGACACGAACGACGCCGAGGGGCGGCCCACCGGCGCACCGCAGGGCTCGATGTCCCAGGGCTGCGACGTGCGGCTGCTGGCGTTGCGGATCCAGGCCGCGCCCCCGGACGCGGGGAACGCGGACTCCAGCGACGACACGGTGACCAACGTGCTGGCCGGCAGGGTGGCGGTCGAGCCGGGCGTGGGGGACGCGATCAGGGTCGGCTGGAGGTCGGTCGGTTCCGGCGGGACCTGTTCCACGATCGCCCCGCCGTCCGGTCCGACCCGGCAGGTGACGCCGGACGGCCGCGTCATCGTCGCGCAGGGGTCGGGGGTCCGTGTCGGGTCGGACGTGGCGGTCGGGCCGGCCGCGGACGGGGTGCCCGGCACCACCAGCGACTGCTCGCCGGGCCCGTCGACGAGCAGGGCAACCCCACCACCGAGGGCGGCGACGAGCACCACGCCCGTCCCGGCGAGCAGGGCTTGGGCGCGGCGCGCACGCTGGCGACCACGGGCCCGGACCTGGTCGGCGCCGACCAGCGGCACCGGGGTGGTCGAGAGCGGGCCGAGCGGGTCGGTCGGTTCCTCAGTCATCCTGAGCCTCCGCGAGGTGGTCGGTGGGGTCGGTGAGCAGCAGCGCCAGCGCAGCGCGGCCGCGGGACAGCCTGGCCTTGACGGTGCCCTCGGGGCTGCCGGTCTCGGCGGCCACCTCGGCGACCGAGAGGTCCCCGAGGTGATGCAGCACGATGGCGCGCCGCTGGGCCTCGGGCAGTTGCTTCAGCGCTGCGACCAGGGCCACCCGGTCCGGCGACAGGGCGGGCACGTCCGGCGCCGGGCCCAGCCGGCGAAGCAGTCCGCGACCGACCCTGGCCCGCCGGAACCGGGACACCGCGAGCCGCCAGGCGACCTGGCGGACCCAGGCCTCCGGGGCGTCGTACGCCGAGACCGTGCCCCAGCGCTGCCACGCCCTCGCGTACGCCTCCTGGACGCAGTCCTGCGCCTCGGCGAGCTCGCCGGTCATCGCGTGCAGCTGGCGCACCAGCCGGGGGGCGGATGCGGCGTAGAACGCGTCGAAGTCGCCCTCGTGATCGGTGCGACGGTCCATGGGCACCAGTGAACGCGGTCCTGGTCCGATCGTCGTCGCGGTCCTGGCTGCTGTCGACACGTCAGGGACACGCACGGCACGCCGTGCCGGTTGCAGCCCATCACGGGCTCGGGCTGTCAAAGTCCTCAAGCGTGACGTCCACGCTGCAACGACCCGCCCGAGCGTCCCGCACGAGCCGTACGCCGGCGACCGCCCCGGTCGGCGTGCTTCGGGCCGGGCTGCCTTCAGCCCTGTGGGCGACGACCGCCGGGCTGGTGCTCGTCGCCGTCCCCGTCCTGCTGGGGTGGGTGGCGGACAGTCGCGGCGGCGCTGGCACGGCCGAGACGCTCGCGACGGCAGGTCAGCTCTGGCTGCTCGCGCACGGCGCGGCGCTCAGCACCCCCGCCGGCCCGGTCGATCTCGTGCCGCTGGGGCTGACGCTGCTGCCGATCGCGCTGCTCCACCGGGCCGGCCGGCACGCGGTCGCCCTGCATCCGGTCGCCGACCTGCGCGATGCGGCGCGGCTGACCGGGGCGGTGGCCCTGCCGTACGCCTTGGGGGTGGCCCTGCTCTCGGTCGTCGCGGTCACGCCCTCGGTCACGGTGTCGATCGTGCAGGCGCTGAGCGGTGGGCTGCTGCTCGGGACGTTCGCGGCCGGTGTCGGCGTGGTGCGGCAGGCCGGGCTCGGGGGGTCGGTGCGGTCGGCGTGCCCGTCCCGGCTGCGCTCGCCCTTGGTGGCTGGTGCGGCGGGGCTGCTTGCCGTGCTCGCGGCCGGCGGGTCGACCGTCGCCGTGATGACCGGGGTGCACGCCGGCCGGTCGCTCGAGTTCCTCGCGGGCACCGAGCCGGGCCTGGTGGGCGGCCTGCTGGTCGTGCTCGGCGCCCTGGCGCTGCTCCCGGTCGCGGTGGTCTGGGCAGCCGGCTGGCTGGTCGGCCCCGGGTTCTCGGTCGGGGTGGGGACGACGGTCGGTCCGTTCGACACCCAGCTCGGCGCGGTGCCCTCGCTGCCGCTGCTGGGCGCGCTCCCGGCCTCGGGACCGCCGACCTGGCTCGCGGTGCTGGTCCTGGTCGTTCCCCTGCTGGCCGGCGCGCTCGCCGGGCTGATCGTGCTCCGGCGCGGTGGTGGCTGGACCGACGCAGCACTGGCCGGGCCGGTCGCCGGGCTCGGGCTGGCCGTGCTGGCCGCGGCCTGCGCGGGGCCGCTGGCGGGTGGCCGGCTCGGCGACGTGGGACCGATGGCGTGGTCGGTCGGGCTCGCGTTCGCCGCCGAGGTGACGGCCGGCGCCCTGGCCGTGGTGGGCGCCCAGCACCTGCGGTCCCGACGCCCCTGAGTCGTCAGCCGACGCGGAAGACGTTCTCGAGCTGCTGCTGGCAGACCTTGTCCTGGGCGACCGAGAACGACGCCCGGCGACAGTCCTCGAAGCGCTGCAGGTCGTCCTGCAGGGAGAACAGGATGCCGCCGGCGACCGCCAGTGAGCTCAGCCCCAGCGCGATCCCGGCGATCGGGAAGCCGGCGGAGCGACTCTCGGCCCGGGCCCGTCGTCGGGCGAAGGATCCGAGCAGCACGGCAGGCATCCCGAAGGCGACGGCGCCGAACAGGGTCCAGCTGGAGGCGAGGGCGAGGATGCCGAGCACCAGGACGAGCACGTCACGGTTGCCCGAGCCCTTGGGGGCGGGCAGCGGGGACTGAGTCCTCGGGGCTCCGAAGGGCGGCGGTTCCGGCGCGTCCGGACGGTGCTCCGGACCGCGCGGCAGGGCGTCCGGGTCCGGCGGCGCGTAAGGGTCCACGGGTGCGCTCACCCCGCCCACGCTAGCCCGCCCGTGATCGCTCACCCGGCCCGCTCGCGCTCCTGGGCCAGCCGTTCGGCGCAGACCTGGAAGGCCTGCGTACGGGCCTCGCGGGATCCGTCCGCGACCTGCCGCACGCAGTCCTGGTAGCGCTCCCCGGCCGGGCCGCGCGTGTAGTAGAAGCCGTACGCCTGGAGCCCGGCGAACAGCAGGATGCCGACCGCGCCCAGCGCGATCCCGGCGCGGGCCGACCGGCGGTTCGTCGCCTCGCCGTTGCGGACCCGTCGCAGGGCGAACAGCCCCAGCACGATCGCGACGATCCCGGCCAGCAGCCCCGGCCCGAGCAGGACCAGCAGCGGGATCGAGAACGCGCCCAACCCGAGGGCTGCGGTGCCGAGCCCGTTGCGGGGCGCGGTCGGCGTGGGTCCTGAGGCGGCCGTCATGCCTCCAGTCTCGCCGAGCGCGGGGGTTAGCGTCGAGGGGGTGAACCTCCTGCTGCTGCCGCTCCAGGCGGTGCGAGCCGGGCTGGCGCTCCCGCTGCGCACCGTGTCGTTCCTGCAGGACCTGGTCACGCTGGTCGAGGACGCCTCCTCGGCGGTCGCCCGGCTCGGCGTGGTCGCGGACCGGGTCGGCACGCTGCTGGACGACGTCGAACCTGTCGTGCCGCGGTTCGTGCGGGTCGTCGACCAGGTCGAGCCGGTGATCGAGCGGCTGAGCCTGGCCACCGACCGCGCGTCGGTCGCGGTCGCCGGCGTCGACACCCTGGTCCGGGACCTCGACGGGCTCCGGCCGACGGTCACAGCGCTGCTCCGAGACCTCGAGCCGATGGCCCAGGCCGTGTCCCGGCTGGACCAGGCCGTCGTCGGGGAGGCTGGTGCCGTGCTCGCCCAGGCCCGGACGGCGCTGGACGGGCTGCTGGCGATGGACCCTCGGCTGGTCGGCGACGCGACCGACGTGCTGCACGCCCTGCCCGAGCTGCTGACGCGGATCGACCAGCAGGTCCTGCCGGCCGTCGCAGCCTTGGAAGGGCTGATGCCGGGGGTCGCCCGGCTCACCGGGCGCGTCGACCACCTCAGCGGCCAGGTGGTCGAGGTCGGGTCGTTGCTCACCGGGCTCCCCGGCGCCGCGAGGTTGCTGCGGCGCACCGCCCCCGGCCGGACGATCGACGGCTGAGCCCGCCCGGCCGGGTCAAGACCTGCCCGCTAGGGTCGTCAGGCCGGGTCAGACGCCCGGGACCGCCTGCGAGGAGGACCGTGACCGACCGGCAGCCCGCCCGCCTGGTGGTGCTTGCGTCGGGCGCAGGGACGACCGCACAGGCGATCTTGGACGCGGCTGCCGATCCGGCCTACGGCGCGCGGGTCGTCGCTCTGGGCACGGACCGCCCCGGCGCCGGGGCCCTCCGGCGTGCCGAGGCGGCCGGGGTGGGGACCTTCTGCCTGCCGGTCGGGGCGGACCGGGACGTCTGGGACGCAGCGCTG
This sequence comes from Mycobacteriales bacterium, assembly GCA_038236005.1. GTDB lineage: Bacteria > Actinomycetota > Actinomycetes > Mycobacteriales > SCTD01 > CANKBT01. The sequence goes on from JBBSTI010000093.1 coordinate 6,124, forward strand.
CTGGCGGCGGTCACCGATCTGCATCCGGACCTGGTGGTCTGCGCCGGGTTCATGCGCCTCCTCGCGCCGGCGTTCGTCCAACGCTTCCGTTGCGTCAACACCCACCCCGCGCTGCTCCCGGCCTTCCCCGGCGCGCACGCCGTCCGAGACGCGCTGGCGTACGGGGTGAAGGTCTCGGGCGTCACCGTCCACCTCGTCGACGAGGGCGTCGACACCGGCCCGGTGCTCGCCCAGGCTGCTGTGCCGGTCCTGCCGGGCGACACCCAGGCAAGCCTGCAGGCCCGCATCCAGGACGTCGAGCGCCCGCTCTTCGTCGACACCGTCGGGCAGCTCGCCCGCGCCCACGCAGGAGTGCCGTGACATCCCCCGACCCCACATCCCCCGGACCCACCGCCGCACATCCCGACCTCGTCCCCGTGCGACGCGCGCTGGTCAGCGTGTACGACAAGACCGGCCTCGTCGAGCTCGGTCAGGGCCTGGCGGCCGCGGGCGTCGAGATCGTCTCGACCGGCTCCACCGCCGCCCGGCTGCGCGAGGCCGGTGTGGCCGTGACCGCCGTCGACGCGCTGACCGGCTTCCCAGAGTGCCTGGACGGCCGGGTCAAGACGCTGCACCCCCGCGTGCACGCCGGGATCCTCGCCGACCGACGGCTGCCCTCGCACGTGCAGCAGCTCGAGGACCTGGACATCGCGCCGTTCGACCTGGTCGTCGTCAACCTCTATCCGTTCACCGAGACCGTCGAGTCCGGGGCCTCGAGCGAGGCGTGCGTCGAGCAGATCGACATCGGTGGCCCGACGATGGTGCGGGCCGCGGCCAAGAACCACCCGTCGGTGACCGTCGTCGTCTCGCCGGCCGGCTATCCCGCGCTGCTCGGTGCGGTGGAGGAGGGCGGGACCACGCTCGCCGAGCGTCGCCGTCTCGCCGGGCTCGCCTTCGCGCACACCGCGGCCTACGACGTCGCGGTCGCCTCCTGGTTCGCCGCGGGCTACGGACCCTCCGACAAGGAGGTGTTCCCGGCCTTCCTCGGTGCTACCTATACCCGCGCTGAGGTGCTGCGTTACGGGGAGAACCCGCACCAGGCCGCGGCGCTCTACCGGATGCCCGGCCAGGAGACCGCCCTCGGCGACCGGCCGCGCGGCAACACCCTCGCCTCTGCCCGCCAGCTGCACGGCAAGGCAATGTCCTACAACAACTCCGTCGACACCGACGCGGCGTTGCGGGCAGCGCACGACCACGGTGACCGGGTCACCGTGGCCGTCATCAAGCACGCCAACCCGTGCGGGATCGCGGTCGGCGCGGACGTCGCCGACGCCCACGCCAAGGCGCACGCCTGCGACCCCGTGTCGGCCTTCGGCGGTGTGATCGCGACCAACATGCCGGTGTCGCTCGCGATGGCCGAGCAGGTCGCCGAGGTGTTCACCGAGGTGATCGTCGCGCCGTCCTACGAGGACGGCGCTGTCGAGCTGCTGTCGAAGAAGCCGTCGATCCGCATCCTGCAGACCGCTCGCCGGGCGTCTCGGGACCCCGAGATCCGGCAGGTCGACGGCGGGCTGCTGGTCCAGCAGGTCGATGCCCTGGACGCTCCCGGCGACGACCCGTCGACCTGGACGCGGGCCTGCGGGCCTGCCGTCCCGGACCTTGCGGACCTTGCCTTCGCCTGGCGGGCGGTGCGCGCGCCCAAGTCAAACGCGATCCTGCTGGCCCCTGGCGGGGCGCCCGTCGGGGTGGGGATGGGCCTGGTCAACCGGGTCGCCGCCGCGCGGCTCGCGGTCTCGCGAGCCGGGACGAGAGCCTACGGTGCCGTCGCGGCCTCCGACGCCTTCTTCCCGTTCGCCGACGGCCTGCAGGTCCTGCTCGACGCCGGGGTCTCGGCTGTCGTGCAGCCGGGAGGTTCCGTCCGCGACCCCGAGGTCATCGCGGCCGCCGAGGCCGCCGGGGTCACGATGTATCTCACCGGGACCCGGCACTTCGCGCACTGACTCGGGCTCGCGGGCGGTTCACCCGAGCGGCAGTCGGGCGACCGCCCGCCAGCTCGTCGCGGCCCGGCTGCCGGCGATCAGCAGCGCGTGGTCGATCTGCGCCTCGATCGGCAGCGCGCCGCTGACGGCGAGCTCGGCGTCCCGGAGCGCGGCCGGGCTGCCGTGGCGCCGTTCGCCGACGGTGACGTGCGGGACGACCTCGGTGAACGCTCCTGCGTACGGGGGATGGGTCGGGAACGCGCCGTGCACGACCTCGGTGAGCGCGCGGAACGGCTCCGCTGGCTCGGGGTCCAGCCAGAGCACCTCCTCCCCGAACCACGCGGTCCGGGTGAAGCGGCAGCCGAACGCCGGGACCGTCGCCACGGCCCGGGTCAGCGTGTCCAGGACGTCGTCGGTGACCTGCCCGGGGTCCAGGAACGGGAAGAGCACGCTCACGTGCGCGGGCACCCCCCACGACGCGGCGACGTCGAGCTGACGTCTGAGGTGACCGACCACCGGCTCCGCCTCCGGCACAGGAACGATCACGGCGGTCAGCGTCGGTCGAGGCCTGTCGGGCGCCGGTCGGAGATCCACGGCCCCACGATGCTGCTCATCCATGATCAAGAGCGCGTAGCGGCCGCGACACGCCGGAGTGTCCCTGCGCCTTGTCCCTGACGGTGATGAGGAGCGGGTCAGAGCCTTGCGTACGGTCGCGCGGCTACCCCTGGGTGAGCAGGCGGTCGACCTCAGCGGCCGGCATCGGACGGCCCAGCAGATAGCCCTGGACGAGGTCGCAGCCAAGGCGGCGCACGGTGGCGAGCTGCTCCTCGGTCTCGACGCCCTCGGCGAGGGCCTCCAGGCCGAGCTGGTGCGCCAGGCCCACGATCGAGGCCACCACCGTGGCGTCGGCGGTTCGGGCGGGAAGGCCGCTGATGAAGGCCCGGTCGATCTTGACCTCGTCGACGGGCAGCTGGGTGAGGTAGGCCAGCGAGGAGAAGCCGGTGCCGAAGTCGTCGATCGACAACCGCACGCCGTGGTCGCGCATCGTGGTGAAGAAGTGTCGGGCAGGCGCGTCGTCGACGACCAGCGCGCTCTCGGTGATCTCCAGGCACAGGGCATGGGCGGGGACGTCGTGGCGGCTGAGGGCGTCGGCGATCATGCGTTCCAGGGACGCGTGGGTCACCAGGCTCGGAGCGATGTTCACCGCGAGGGTGAGATCAAGCTCGGGGCGGCGCGCGCGCCAGCCGGCCAGCGCCGAGAGTCCCGTGGACAGGGCCCAGTCGGTGAGCGCGCCGATCAGGCCGGTGGCCTCGGCGACCGGGATGAACTCGATCGGGGGCACCATGCCGCGTCCGGGCAGCGGCCAGCGGGAGAGCGCTTCGAAGCCGCGCAGCTCGCCGGCGATCGTGTGGACGGGCTGGAAGTGCAGCTCGAGCTCGCCCTGTTCGAGCGCGGGTCGTAGGCGGGTCTCGATCTCGACCCGCCGCAGGGTGATGGCACGCAGCTCAGGGGTGAAGGGGGCGCAGGCGTTACGGCCGCCGTTCTTGGCGCGGTACATCGCGGTGTCGGCGTCGCGGAGCAGCTCGGCCGGGGTGACGGACGGGTCTGCGACGGCGACGCCGACGCTGACGGTCGTCACCGCCTCGGCGCCCTCGAGGTCGAACGGCGCCTGGAAGACGGCGACCACGCGTTCGGCGAACCGCTCGGCCGCTTCCGGGCTGATGCTCTCGCAGAGCACGACGAACTCGTCCCCACCGATGCGGGCGACCGTGTCGGTGTCGCGGCTGGCCAGGACCAAGCGCTGGGCGGCCTGGCGCAGCAGGCTGTCACCGACGGCGTGCCCGAGCGAGTCGTTGACCAGCTTGAAGTGGTCGAGGTCGACGAACAGGAGCGCCACGTGCCGGCCACGGGGATGCGACCGGGCGAACGCCTGCTCCAGCCGGTCCGCCAGCAGGGCGCGGTTGGGCAGACCGGTCAGGTCGTCGTGGAGCGCGAAGTGTGCGAGCCGGTCGCGGGCGCGGGCGAGCAGCAGCTCGGGGACGGTGTCGGCGAAGCTCTTCGCCGTCTCGATCTCGGCCTCCAGCCACGGCCGGCAGTGACCGCGGACCTCGTGCGCCCAGGCGGCGAAAGACTCGCGTGGGCCGAGCTGAGCAAAGCCGTCCTCACCGGGCTTGGCGTACGGGTCGCCGGTCATCGGCTTGTCCGGGTCCCCGCCCCAGGTCGTGGTGTGCAGCAGCTCCTCGCGGAACCACATCACGAAGTCCTGATAGCGCGCCGACAGGGGAACGGCGAGCACGCCAGCATGCGTCCGGTGCTCCGTCAGGTCCGTCGGGTCCGTCAGGTCCGACGGCTCGCTGAGATCCCGCGGCAGCGACTCGCAGACAAAGCTCTGCGCGTCTCGGTCGTCGCTGCGCAGGCGGACGAGCAGAGCCTCGACCGTCGCTGCGGGCGGCACCGAGCCGAGCACGACGGTGCGCCCGTCGATCCGGGCGACCATGCCGTCGGCCGCGGTCAGCGCCAGCGGGGAGGGGGCACCGTCGACCAGCGCGTCGGCCAGCGACGGGGCGCCGGACATCCGCGTCACCAGCTGGGACTCCAGCTCTGCCAGGCGCACCTGATAGCGGTCGCGCTCGTGGCCCTCCTCCGCCACCACCAGCAGCGAGAACATCTGCCCGAGCAGCCGGCATGCCGCCCGCAGCTGCGCCCCGACCAGCTTGGGGGAGCCATGGTGGCAGACGAGCATCCCCCACAGCCGGGTGCCGCGCATGAGCGAGATCGTGAGCGTCGCCTGCACGCCCATGTTGCGGAGATAGGCCAGGTGGAACGGCGAGACGCTGCGCAGCCCCGCACAGCTCAGGTCGAGCGGCGCATCCTCGGCGTCCGTCGGGTCGCCGAGCAGCGGCACCGGCGTGTAGTCGACGTCGGCGATGACGCGCAGGTGGTTGAGCAGGTAGAGCTTGCGCGCCTGACGGGGGATGTCTGAGGCCGGGTAGTGCAGCCCGAGGTAGGGCTCCAGGCCGGGCTCGAGGGCCTCGGCGACGATCTCGCCGTGCTCGTCGGGATGAAAGCGATAGACCATCACCCGCGCATAGCCGGTCAGCCGCCGGACCTCGGTGACCGCGGCCTCGCAGATGGCGCGCGCACCCTCGGCGCTCTGCAGCGCTTCCATCGAGTGGCGGACGTCCTCGAACAACGTCGACATGGTCGGCGCGCTCTGGTCAGCCGGCTCGAGCTCGACGACGACGAGCCCGGCGATCCGGTGCCACGTCACCGCGAAGGCGTCGTCGGTGAGGCCGGCGGCGACGTGCACGAGGAGCGGGTCGCTGCCGCTCGCGCGCGGGTCGCCCAGCGCTTCCTGCAGCCGCTCGGCCGGTTCGGTGCCGAGCGCAAGGGACAGCGGGGCTCCGACCAGCACCGAGGGGTCGATCCCGAGGTGCGTCGCGCTGTTGGCGCTCACCCGGCGGATGGTGAGGTCGGTCTCGCGGACCGCCAGCAGCACGCCGTGCGGCTGGATCGCCCCTGGCAGGTGGATCGGCTCGCGGTCGCAGGTGGTCAGGTCGGCGGCCTCGTCGGGCGACAGGAAGTCCACGACGTCGTGGCCAGGGTCCAGCTCGTGCGATCCAAGCTCGGTCATCGCCGGGGCGCCTCCTGCTCGAGCCAGGCTCCCAGCGCGTCGAAGGTCTCCTGGGCAGCCGCAACCACCGTAGGCCGAATCGCGGAGTCGGCTGCGCCGAACGCGTCCAGGGCGGCTTGCAGCGTCCGCCAGTCGGCGCTCAGCGCGACCCGGCCGGCGCTGGCGAAAAAGCCCACCGGGACGTCGTCCCCGAGCGTGCGACGGGCCTGCCGGGCGACGATCTGCCCGCCGAGCGCCGAGCCCTCCAGCACGTAGAGGCACCCCAGCGCCTGCGCGAGCGAGGCGAACGCCGGCGGGGTCATGACCCGCGCGGACCGGCCACCGTCCCAGCCCAGTCGACCGAGGTCCTCGTCCAGCCGCGCCGCCCGGCAGCGGGCGCGCACGTCCACGACCGGCGACAGCCGGTCCCAGCCCGGCACGTCCACCAGTGCTGTCTCGAGCGGGCGGTAGAAGCCGCGCAGCGCCAGCAGCAGCGCGGCGTACGTCCCCCGACCGGTCAGCCGCTCGTCCAGAGCGAAGGCGAGCTCCGCAGCAACGTGCGCCGCACGGGTCTGCTCGCGCAGCTGCGCCGACAGGCCGCACGCCATCGAGGGGGCTGCCCGGCGCGGTGCGCGTCGGAGGCGAGCAGGTTCGATGGTGATCGGCACGCCTGGTACATCGGCCGTCTGTTGGCCCGCTTGACCCTCAGCCATGGCCGGTCCGGTCACCAGCGCGTGGCCCAGACGGCCCAGAGCGGGTCGGAACGCCAGCCGCCCCGTACGCGCTGGTCGGTGTGCGGCTCGGCGAACAGCCCCGTCGCGCGGTGATAGGCAGCGACCAGGCCCGGTCGCTCGGGCTCGGCGGCGGCCTGCCAGCCGCGCACGGCCTTGGTGGGGAACATCCGGTTGGAGAAGGTGCAGACCGACAGCCCGCCGGGCCGGAGCACCCGGGCGACCTCAGCGAGCACCGCGACCGGGTCGGTGAGGTAGTCGATCGACACGCAGTTGACGACGGCGTCGAACGAGGCGTCCGCATACGGCAGCGTCGGGTCGCCGTTGAGGTCGTGCACGGTGCGTACCGAGGCGAAAGGGTTAGCGTCCAGCTCGGCCTGGTTGAGCCCGAGGGCGGTCAGGGACGCGGGCGGCGTACGGAAGTGCGAGACCCACGAGCTCATCAGGTCCAGCACGTCGCCGGTGATCCCCAGCTCGTCGTACAACGCCCCGACGGCGGCGATCGCGCCGTCGTCGAGGTGGGTGACCAGGCGGGGGAGGGCGTAGAAGTCGGTGTCGGCAGACGGGTCGGCGCGGTCGAAGAAGCCAGGCGGGAAGGCATCGGGAGGGCTCACCCGGTCTAGGGTGCCCGGGTGAGCGCCCGCCTGTTGCCCGGAGCCCCTGTCGCCGACGCCGTGTATGCGGACCTGAGGCCGAGGATCGCGGCGCTGACCGCAGCCGGGCATCGCCCCGGGCTCGGAACCATCCTGGTCGGCGAGGACAGCGCCAGCGCCGGCTACGTCCGGATGAAGATGGACCGGGCGGCCGAGCTCGGGCTGACCAGCCCGCACGTGCACCTGCCCGAGGACTGCAGCCAGGCCGACCTGGTGGCCGCTATCGCTGACCTCAACGTCTCGAGCGAGGTGGACGCGATGCTCGTGCAGCACCCGACGCCGCGGCAGATCGACTTCGAGGCCGCGCTGCTGGAGATGGACCCGGACAAAGACGTGGACGGTCTGCACCCGGTCAACATGGGTCGCCTCGCGCTCGGGATGCCCGGCCCGGTGCCGTGCACCCCCGCCGGGATCGAGGCGCTGCTCGCCCACCACGGCATCGAGATCAGCGGCAAGGAGGTCTGCATCCTCGGCCGCGGCACCACCCTGGGCCGGCCGCTGGCCCTGCTCCTGTCGCAGAAACGTCCGACCGCCAACGCAGCCGTGACGGTCGTCCACACCGGCGTGCCGGACTGGGACCGTTACACCCGCCGGGCTGACGTCGTCGTCGCTGCGGTGGGCGTACCGGGGATCCTGAGGCCTGAGCACATCGCCGAGGGTGCGACCGTCGTGGGCGGTGGGGTGCGCTACGAGGGCAAGAAGCTGCTGCCCGACGTCGACGAGGCCTGCAACGACAAGGCCGGTGCGATC
>JBBSTI010000094.1:0-13757 GCA_038236005.1 Mycobacteriales bacterium
ATCATCGTGGATACGTACGGCGGCATGGCCCGCCATGGTGGGGGCGCCTTCTCCGGCAAGGACCCGTCGAAGGTGGACCGGTCGGCGGCCTACGCCATGCGCTGGGTCGCCAAGAACGTCGTGGCGGCCGGCCTCGCCCACCGCTGCGAGGTGCAGGTTGCCTACGCGATCGGCAAGGCGCACCCGGTCGGGCTGTTCGTCGAGACCTTCGGCACCGAGACGGTGCCCGTCGAGAAGATCCAGACCGCGGTCACCGACGTCTTCGACCTCCGTCCGGCCGCCATCATCCGCGACCTGGACCTGCTGCGCCCGATCTACGCCCAGACCGCGGCCTACGGCCACTTCGGGCGTGAGCTGCCCGACTTCACCTGGGAGCGCACCGACCGGGCCGAGGCGCTGCGCAAGGCCTCCGGGGCCTGACCGAGCAGCCGCCGTGCCGGTCGGGGCATCAGCCGCCGCACGGTCGGTCGCTGAGCCGGCCATGACGGCACCGACGCTGCCGGTCGCACGGGTGGCTGTCGACAGCGGGCTGGCGCACCTGGACCGACCGTTCGACTACGCGGTACCGGACGGGGTGCCGGCCGGCCCCGGCTGCCGGGTCAAGGTCCGGTTCGCCGGTCGCCAGGTGGCCGGCATCGTGCTGGAGCGGGTCGCGACCAGCGAGCACCCGGGACGGCTGAGCCCGGTCGCCCTGGTGAGCGCCGAGCCGGTCGCCACGCCGGAGGTGCTCGCCCTGTGCCGAGCGGTGGCCGACCGGCACGCCGGTGCGCTGTGGGACGTCCTGCGGCTCGCCCTCCCGCCGCGACAGGCCCGGGTCGAGGCCGAGCCCCCGGTCCACGGGCCTCGACTACGACCCGATCCCCCGGAGCCGGGCTCCTGGGCCCGCTACCCGACCGGACCGGGCTTCCTGGCCGCGCTCGCGGCAGGGGGCTCGCCCCGTGCCGTGTGGTCGGCGCTGCCCGGCCCGACCTGGCCGATCGAGGTCGCGCTGGCCGTGCAGGCCTGCGTCACGGGCGGGCGCGGCGCCGTCGTCGTGGTCCCGGACGCCCGAGACACCGCCCGCGTCCGGGCTGGGCTGACGGACCTGGCCGTACCGTTCGTGGAGCTCCGAGCCGATCTCGGTCCGACCCGTCGCTACCGGGCGTTCCTGGCGGCTCGCCGGGGCGAGGTGGCCGTGGTCGTCGGCACCAGGGCTGCGGCGTACGCACCGGTGGAGGACCTCGGGCTCGTGGTGCTCTGGGACGACGGCGACGACCTGCACGCCGAGCCGCGCTCGCCCTACGCCCACGTGCGGGACGTCCTGGTCCAGCGCGCGCACCTGGCCGGGGCGGCGGCCCTGCTCGGCGGCTTCGCCCGTACCGCGGAGGGGCAGCTGCTGATCGACAGCGGCTGGGCCCGTCCGCTGGTCGCCGGGCGTGAGCAGGTGCGGCTGGTGGCTCCCCGGGTGGTCGGCACCACGACCGACGACCTGGCCCGCGACCCGGCTGCGCAGAGCGCCCGGCTGCCCGGGCTCGCGTTCGACGCGGCCCGACGCGCGATCGCCGAGGACGCGCCCGTCCTGATCCAGGTGCCCCGCCGCGGCTACGTCCCGTCGCTGGCCTGCCGCAGGGACGGGACGCAGGCCCGCTGCCCCGTCTGCGCCGGGCCGCTCGGTGTCACGTCCGGGCACGCGATCGCGTCCTGCCGCTGGTGCGGGCACCTGGCAGGGGACTGGCGCTGCCCGGTCTGCCACGGTCGAGAGCTGCGCGCGACCGTCGTCGGTTCGCGGCGCACCGCCGAGGAGCTGGGTCGGGCCTTCCCCGGCGTCGTCGTGCGGACGTCCGGTCGTGACGAGGTGCTGGACCGGGTGCCCGCCGGGGCCTCGCTGGTGGTCTCCACCCCGGGGGCCGAGCCGGTCGCCGACGACGGTTATGGAGCCGTGCTGCTCCTGGACGCCTGGGCGATGCTCGGCCGGGCGGACCTGCGGGCGGCCGAGGAAGCGCTGCGTCGTTGGTTCAACGCCTGCGCTCTGGCCCGGCCGGCGCCCGGCGGGCGGGTCGTGATCGTGGCCGACGTCGGGATCCCCGCGGTCCAGACGCTGATCAGGTGGGACCCGGCGGGGGCGGCGGTCCGGGAGCTGGCCGACCGCGCCGAGCTGGGCTTCCCGCCGGCGGCCCGGTTGGCAGCCGTCGACGGACCTGGGGCGGCGCTGACGGAGGTGGCGGCCGCGATGGGAGCGTTCGAGGTGCTCGGTCCGGTGCCGCACGGCGAGGCGCAGCGCCTGCTCGTCCGGGCTCCGCTCGAGCGCTCGTCGGTCCTGACCACCGCGCTGGCCCAGGTGCAGGCCGGTCGCAGCCTGCGCAAGGACCCGTCGGTCCGGGTCGAGGTCGACCCGCAGACGCTCGGCTGACCTTCACCCCTGGGTGATCTTGGCCGCCGGAACGGCGCCAAGATCACCCAGGCAGGAGGCTGGACGCAAGGACAGCGCACCTAGACTCGGCCCGATGACCACCCGCCCCATCCGCCTGCTCGGTGACCCCGTGCTGCGCACCCCTGCTGCGCCGGTCACCACGTTCGACAAGGAGCTGCGGACCTTGGTGAAGGACCTCACCGACACGATGCTCGACGCTCCCGGGGTCGGGCTGGCCGCGCCCCAGCTCGGGGTGAGCCTGCGGGTGTTCGTCTACGACACCGGCCGGCAGTTCGGCCATCTGGTCAACCCGGTCCTGCACCTGGCGTCCGAGGAGCAGGACGGGCCGGAGGGCTGCCTGTCGCTGCCCGGGCTCACCTTCGACTGCCGGCGCAGCCAGCACGTCGTCGCGCACGGCCAGAACGTGTACGGAGACCCCGTCACGATCGACGGCAGCGCCCTGCTCGCCCGGTGCGTGCAGCACGAGACCGACCACCTGGACGGTGTGCTGTTCATCGACCGCCTCGACCCGGAGGCCCGGCGCGAGGCGCTGCGCATCATCCGCGAGGCCTCTGGACCGGCGCCGATGGTCAAGCAGAGCCCGCACCCGCTGTTCGGTGCTGCCCGATGAGCCCGACCCCGTGAGACCCGAGCGATGAGGCTGGTCTTCGCGGGCACCCCGGAGCCGGCCGTCCCCTCGCTGCGCGCGCTGCTGGCGAGCCAGCACGAGGTGCTCGCCGTGCTCACCCGCCCGGACGCCCGGGCCGGACGAGGCCGCACGATGGCCGCGAGCCCGGTCAAGCAGGTCGCGATCGAGCACGGGATCCCGGTGCTGCAGCCGTCCCGGCCGGTCGAGGTCCTCGACCAGCTCCAGGACCTCGCGCCGGACTGCTGCCCGGTCGTGGCGTACGGGGCCCTGCTTCCCCGACCGGTGCTGGACGTCCCGGCGCGTGGCGGGGTCCCCCGCCCCTTCAGCCGGCTGCCCGCCTGGCGCGGCGCCGCGCCGGTGCAGCGCGCGCTGCTCGCGGGCGACGAGGTCACCGGCGCGACCACGTTCCTGCTCGAGGAGGGGATGGACACCGGTCCGGTCCTGGGCACGATGACCGAGCAGGTGCGACCGACCGATACCAGCGGTGACCTGCTGGGCAGGCTGGCCGACGCCGGCGCCGGGCTGCTGCTCGCCACGCTCGACGGCCTCGCCACCCTGCAGGCCGTCCCGCAGCCCGCGGACGGTGTCAGCCTCGCCCCGAAGATCAGCGTGGACGACGCCCGGGTCGACTGGTCCGCGACGGCGATGCGGGTGGACCGGGTGGTGCGGGCCTGCACCCCTGCCCCGGGTGCCTGGACCACGCTGCGAGACCGGCGGGTCAAGCTCGGACCGGTCTCGGCCACCGACCAGGCGCTGGCTCCTGGAGAGCTGTCCGGGGACCTGGTCGGCACGGCGACCACAGCCGTACGGCTCGGGTGGGTGCGGCCGGAGGGCAAGGGCCAGATGGCGGCGGGCGACTGGCTCCGTGGCCTGCGGCCCGAGCCGGGGGAGAGGTTCGCGTGACCGGGACCCCTGCCCGCAAGCCCCGTCGACCCCGGCCGTCCGCCGGGCAGCCTGCCCGACCCAAGGCTCCGCAGCTGCGCAAGCCACCGCCGGACCCGGCGCGCGAGGCGGCGTACGACACGCTGAAGGCGGTCCGGACCGACGACGCGTACGCCAACCTCGTCCTGCCCGGTCTGCTCCGCGAGCGCCGGCTCGGCACCCGGGACGCAGCGCTGGCGACCGAGCTGGCGTACGGAACGCTGCGCGCGCAGGGCCAGCTCGACACGATCCTGCAGGCCTGCGTGGACCGGCCGCTCGGGAAGGTCGACCCGCCGGTGCTCGACGTGCTGCGCCTGGGCGCCTACCAGCTGCTCAGGATGCGTACGCCGCCGCACGCGGCGGTCAGCGCCACCGTCGACCTCGCCCGCCGGGTCACCTCGGCCGGCCCGGCGGCGTTCGCGAACGCGGTGCTGCGCAAGGTCGCCGCCCGCGACCTGGCCGGCTGGCTGGACGAGCTGGCGCCCGAGGACCCGCTGGCCGCGCTGGCGTTCCGACATGCTCACCCGCGCTGGGTGGCGTCGGCCTTCCGGGACGCGCTCGGGGGCGACCTGGAGCAGACCCGACTCGCTCTCGAAGCCTCCGATCTGCGCCCTGAGGTGCACCTGGTCGCCCGTCGAATGCCCCGTGACGAGCTGGCCCTGGAGTCCGGGGGCGAGCCCGGGCCGTGGTCTCCTCGCGCCGTGCGGCTGTCGGGCGGGGACCCCGGCGACGTCAAGGCGGTCCGCGACGGACGCGCCGGGGTGCAGGACGAGGGCAGCCAGCTGGTCGCGCTCGCGCTGGGCGCAGCCGAGCTCGACGGCCCCGACGGTCTCTGGGTCGACCTGTGCGCCGGCCCGGGCGGCAAGGCGGCGCTGCTCCAGCAGGTCGCCGACGAGCGGGGCGCCCGGCTGCTGGCCCTCGAGCTGGCCCCCCACCGGGCCCGGCTCGTCGCCCGGTCCGGGGTCACCAGCGTCGTCACTGCCGACGGCCGGCAGCCCCCGCTCGTTCCGGGCACCGTCGACCGGGTCCTGCTCGACGCCCCGTGCAGCGGCCTCGGAGCCCTGCGCCGGCGACCAGAGGCGCGGTGGCGGCGCAAACCGGCCGACCTCCCCGGCCTGACCCGCCTGCAGGGCGAGCTGCTCGACGGGGCTGTCTCGCTGCTGCGCCCGGGCGGGCTCCTCGCCTACGTCACCTGCTCCCCGCACCTCGCCGAGACCGTCGTCCCGGTCGGCGACGCGATCCGACGGCACGGGCTCGAGCAGCTCGACGCCCGCGCGCTGCTGCCCGGCGTCCCAGACCTGGGACCGGGGCCGACCGTCCAGCTGTGGCCGCATCGGCACGGCACCGACGCGATGTTCCTGGCGCTGCTCCGCCGCTAGCGTGAGCCGGGTGAGAGACCCGCAGATCAGCCCGAGCATGCTGTCCGCCGACTTTGCCCGGCTCGCCGAGGAGGCCGCACGGGTGCACGGGCACGCCGACTGGCTGCACGTCGACGTGATGGACAACCACTTCGTCCCGAACCTGACCCTGGGCCTGCCGGTCGTCTCGGCGCTGCTGAAGGCGACCGACACCCCGGTCGACTGCCACCTGATGATCGAGGACCCGGACCGGTGGGCGCCGGCATACGCCGAGGCCGGTGCGGGCAGCGTCACCTTCCACGCCGAGGCGGCGGCGGCCCCGGTCAAGCTGGCCCGAGAGATCCGGGCGCAGGGGGCGCGGGCGGGCCTGGGCCTGCGTCCGGCCACCCCGATCGAGCCGTACGTCGATCTGCTGCCCGAGCTGGACATGCTGCTGGTGATGACGGTCGAGCCCGGCTTCGGCGGCCAGGGGTTCCTGGACGTGGTGCTGCCCAAGCTGCGGCGATGCCGCGACGCGGTGAAGCGGTCCGGGCTCGACGTGTGGCTCCAGGTCGACGGCGGCGTGGACTCCGAGACGATCGAGCGGTGCGCGCAGGCCGGGGCGGACGTCTTCGTGGCGGGCTCGGCGGTGTACGGGGCGACCGATCCCGCTGCCGCCATCGAAGGCCTCCGTGCGGCGGCGGTGTCGGCGACCGCCCGTACGGCCTGAGCCCCCCTTCCGCGGCGATCTTCCTCAGAAATGGGACATGAGCACCAAATAGTTACCATCTGCGGAAGATCAGCAGCGAGTGGCGGGCTGCACCTTGGCGATCTTCCGCAGAAGTCGGGCAAACGAGCCAACCTGCAGCCCTTTGGGGAAGATCACGCCCCAAGGGGACCGGCGGTCGGCACGCGGCGGTGGCAGGATGTCTCCTGACAGTCACGCGCGCACCGGGATGTGGTGGAAATCCACACCGGCGGTGACAGTCCGCGACCCGACAGCAGCCAGCTGGCGGTGGACCTGGTGAAAGTCCGGGACCGACGGTGAGAGTCCGGAGGAGAGGAGCGCGCGGGGCGGCGGTCTGAGCGTGCGCTGACGTGCGACGAGCCCCCGTCCGTCTCCCGGTGCGCCCACGAGCCCCGGGAGGACCGCATGGACGACACGCAGGCGATGCGCCTGGCGGTCGCGGCGTCCGAGCGCGTACAGGGGACCACGAGCCCCAACCCGCCGGTCGGTGCCGTCGTGCTGGACGCGGCAGGGGAGCTGGTCGGCACCGGCGCGACGCAGCCGCCCGGCGGCCCGCACGCCGAGATCGTCGCGCTCCGCGAGGCCGGCGAGTGGGCCCGCGGCGGCACCGCGGTCGTCACGCTCGAGCCCTGCGACCACACCGGGCGCACCGGCCCGTGCACGAAGGCCCTGCGGGCGGCCGGGATCGCGCGTGTGGTCTACGCGCAGGCCGACCCCGCCCGCGGCGGCGCGACCACCTTGCAGGGCACCGGGATCACGACCGAGCACACCGGCCAGCAGATCGGGGCGCTCACCCCCTGGCTCGCCGCGCAGGAGCAGCACCGCCCGTACGTCACCTGGAAGCTCGCGGCTTCCCTGGACGGCCGGGTCGCCGCCGCCGACGGGACCAGCCGCTGGATCACCGGCCCGGAGGCCCGCGAGGACGTGCATCGCCTCCGGGCCCAGGTCGACGCGATCGTCGTCGGTGTCGGCACCGTGCTCGCCGACGACCCGGAGCTGACCGCCCGCCCCGACCCGGGGCACCAACCCGTCAGGGTCGTGCTGGACCGCACCGGGCGTACGCCCGAGGGCGCGAAGATCCACCCCGCCCTGGTGCTGGACCAGAGCCCGGAGCAGGCGCTCCTGACCCTGCACAGCCACGACGTCGTGCACGTGCTGCTGGAGGGCGGGCCGACGCTGGCCGGCGCGTTCCTGGCAGCGGACCTCGTGGACCACGTGGTCGCGTATGTCGCCCCGGTGCTGATGGGTAGGGGCCCGGCGGCCGTGGAGGTCCCCGGCTGGGGAACGCTGACCGACGCCGCCCGGTTGCGCCTGACAGACGTACGCCAGATCGGCCAGGACGTCCGGCTCGACCTCAGGAGGGCATGAATGTTCACCGGCATCGTCGAGGAGCTCGGCGAGGTCACGGCGATCGAGCCGTTGACCGACGCCGCCCGACTGACCGTCAAGGGCCCGACCGTGACGCAGGACGCGAAGCACGGCGACTCGATCGCGGTCAACGGCGTGTGCCTGACCGTGACGGCAGCAAGCGCCGATCACACTTTCACCGCCGACGTGATGCAGGAGACGCTGGACCGCAGCAGCCTCGGGGCGCTGGCGGTGGGCAGCCCGGTCAACCTCGAGCGCGCGGTCAGGGTCAGCGACCGGCTCGGCGGGCACGTCGTGCAGGGTCACGTCGACGGCACCGGCGCCATCGTCCAGAAGCGACCGACCGAGAACTGGACCGTCGTGCGCGTTTCCTTGCCCGCCCGGCTCGACCGATACATCGTCGAGAAGGGCTCCATCACGATCGACGGGGTGTCGCTCACCGTCACCGCCGTCACCCCGGACTGGGTGGAGGTCAGCCTCATCCCCACCACGCTCGCCCTGACCACGCTGGGCACCAAGAACACCGGTGATCCCGTCAACCTGGAGGTCGACATCCTCGCCAAGCATGTAGAAAAGTTGCTGGGGTCCAGAGCATGACCGTGCAGATGGACACCGTCGAGCGGGCGATCGAACAGGTCAAGGCTGGTCGCGCCGTCGTCGTGGTCGACGACGAGGACCGCGAGAACGAGGGCGACCTGATCTTCGCCGCCGAGCTGGCCACCCCGGAGCTGGTGGCCTTCATGGTCCGCTACACCTCCGGCTACGTCTGCGTGCCGTTGGAGGAGGAGGACTGCGACCGGCTCGACCTGCCGCCGATGTTCCATACCAACCAGGACAAGCGCGGCACGGCGTACACGGTCACCGTCGACGCCCGTGAGGGTGTCTCCACCGGCATCTCGGCCACCGACCGGGCACAGACCATCCGCATGCTCGCCGCCGAAGACTCCCAGGCGATCGACTTCTCCCGCCCCGGTCACGTCGTGCCGCTGCGCGCCCGGCAGGGCGGGGTGCTCCGGCGTACGGGCCATACCGAGGCTGCGGTCGACCTGGCCCGGCTCGCCGGCCTGCGCCCGGCCGGCGTGCTCTGCGAGCTGGTCAGCCAGAAGGACGAGGGCGACATGGCCCGCGCCGAGGAGTGCCGTTCCTTCGCCGACGAGCACGGCCTGGCCCTCATCTCGATCGCCGACCTGGTCGCTTACCGGCGACGGTACGAGAAGCAGGTGCGCCGGGTCGCCGAGGCCAAGATCCCGACCGCGCACGGACCGTTCCGGGCCGTCGGCTACGACTCCGTCCTCGACGGGATCGAGCACATCGCCCTGGTCAAAGGGGAGATCGGTGACGGCGCCGACGTCCTGGTACGGGTGCACTCCGAATGCCTCACCGGCGACGTCTTCGGCTCCCGGCGCTGCGACTGCGGGCCCCAGCTCGATGCCGCCCTGGCGGCGGTCAGCGCCGAGGGGCGCGGCGTGGTGCTGTACGTCCGCGGGCACGAGGGCCGGGGGATCGGCCTCATGCACAAGCTGCAGGCCTACCAGCTGCAGGACGGCGGGTCGGACACGGTCGACGCCAACCTCGAGCTGGGCCTGCCGGCCGACGCCCGCGACTACGGGACCGGGGCGCAGATCCTCGTCGACCTCGGCATCCGGTCGATGCGCCTGCTCACCAACAACCCGGAGAAGCGGGTCGGGCTCGAGGGCTACGGGCTCGAGATCGTCGAGCGCGTCTCGCTGCCCGTGCACCGCACCCCGGAGAACCTGCGCTACCTGCGCACCAAGCGTGACCGGATGGGCCACGACCTCCCCGGCCTGGACGACGAGGTCGACCCGGGCACGGCGGTCGCTCCGTGACCTGCAGCCACCTCACCGCCGTCACCCACGTCACCCGCGCCACCCCCGTCACCCGCGTCACCCGCGCGACCCACGTCATCGGGGGATCCCCTGATGACCGTGGGGCTGTGAGGGGAAGTTTCGATGGGCCTCGGTCTCATCAGGGGTTCCCCCGATGAGCGGGGCCGGCGCCCCGGGCGCTGAGGTCTTCGACGCCTCGGCGCTCACCCTCGCCGTCGTGGTCACCCGGTGGCACGCGAAGATCACCGACGCGCTGCTCGCCTCGGCCACCCGGACCGCGCGGGACTGCCAGGTGACCCCGACGGTCGTCCGGGTCGCCGGGGCGCTCGAGCTGCCGGTCGTGGTGCAGAGCCTCGCCCGTACGCACGACGCGGTCGTCGCGCTCGGGGTCGTGATCCGCGGCGGCACGCCGCACTTCGACTACGTCTGCGACGCGTTCACCGCGGGCCTGACGAGGGTTTGTCTGGACGAGGGCACCCCGGTCGGCAACGGCGTGCTGACCTGCGACACCGAGGCGCAGGCGCTGGACCGGGCGGGCCTGCCCGGATCGACCGAGGACAAGGGCCGCGAGGCCACCCTGGCCGCCCTGGACACCGCCCGTACGCTTCGAGCGCTCTGTTCCGCAGGGCGATCTCCCGACCTGGAAGGCCTCTAGTGCTCGCCGTCGTCCTGCCCAAGGGCAGTCTCGAGAAGCAGACGCTCGACCTGTTCGCCCACGCCGACCTGACGATCCTGCGCGGGGGTGACCGCGACTACCACGCGAGCGTGGACGACCCGCGGATCGCCAAGGTGCGTTTTCTCCGGCCGCAGGAGATCCCGACCTACGTCGAGCAGGGGATCTTCGACCTCGGGATCAGCGGTCGCGACTGGATCACCGAGACCGGCGCCGACGTGGTCAGCCTCGGGGAGATCGGCGGCGGACGGGCCGGCGCGGCGCTCGTCAGCGTCGTGCTCGCGGTCCCGAAGGAGTCGCCGTGGGAGTCGGTCACCGATCTGCCGGACGGCGTACGGGTGAGCACCGAGATGCCGGAGACCACGCGTCGTTTTCTCGAGGAGAACGGGGTGAAGGCCAAGGTCTTCACCAGCCACGGCGCGACCGAGGCCAAGATCCCGGACATCGTGGACGCGATCGTCGACCTCACCGAGACCGGCTCCAGCCTGCGCAAGGCCGGCCTGAAGGTCATCGCGACCTTGCTCACCAGCCGCACCGAGCTGATCGCCAACCGTCAGGCGTACGAGGATCCCGCCCGCCGGGCCGCGATCGAGGACGTGCTCCTGCTCCTGCAGGGAGCACTGCGGGCCCGCGGTCACGTGCTGCTCAAGCTGAACGTCTCCGGCGAGGACCTGGCGAAGGTCCTGGACGTGCTGCCGTCGATGGCGAGCCCCACGGTCATGCACCTCGCGACCGGCGACGGCCGGGCGCTCGAGACCGTGGTGCCGAAGAAGGGCGTGAACGAGCTGATCCCCGCGCTGCGGGCGGCCGGGGCGCACGACATCCTCGAGCTGCCGATCTCCAAGATCGTGGAGTGAGCCCCGCGCCCGACCCGCGCACCGTGCGGATCGGTCTGGCGATCACTGTGGTCTCCGGCGCGCTGGTCTCGGTGCAGCAGCGCATCAACGGGCGCCTTGGCACCGAGCTGGGCGACGTGCTGGTCGCCGCCCTGATCAGCTTCTCCACCGGTCTGGTCGTGGTGGGCGCGGTGGTGGCCCTTCGCCCGGCGTCCCGTCGGGCGCTGCCCGCACTGCGGCAGACCCGTCCGTGGGAACGCGTCGGCGGCGTCGGCGGGGCGGCCCTGGTCGCTGTGGGGGCGTTCGCGACCCCCCGGATGGGCGTCGCGCTGCTCACCGTCGGCCTGGTGGCCGGTCAGACCGGAGGCGGGCTGCTCGTCGACAAGGTCGGGCTCGGCCCAGGCGGGGCGCACGCGGTGACTGCGCGCCGCGCCGTGGCCGCGGTGCTGTGCCTCGCAGCCGTGGTGGTCTCCTCGCTGGGCGGCAGCGTCCGGGACGTCGACCCGCTGCTGCTGGTCCTGGTGGTCGTGGCCGGGTCGCTGGTCTCGGTGCAGCAGGCCCTGAACGGTCGGGTCCGGGTGCGGACCGGCGACGCGCCGGTGGCGGTGGGGGTCAACTTCGTCACCGGCACCGTGCTGCTGACCGTGATCGTGCTCGTGCGCGCCGCGGTCGGGGCCTCCTCGTTCACCGGCTTCCCGAGCAACCCCGGCCTCTATCTGGGCGGCGCTGTCGGCGCCCTGTTCGTGGCTGTGGGCGCCATCATGGTCCGGCTCGTCGGGGTGCTGCGGCTCGGGCTGGCGGTGATCGCGGGCCAGGTGACCGGTGCTGTGCTGCTGGACCTGTTCCTGCCGGTGGACGGGGCGTCGCTGTCCCCGCTCACCGTGGTCGGAGCGGTCCTCGCGCTCGCGCCCGTGCTCGTCATCGGTCGCGGCGTGCCACCGGCCGTGCTGCGGCCTAGCGTGGCTGTCCATGACTGAGCACCTGGCGGACGTTGATGTCCGTCCCGTACGCCTGACCCGGGTCTGCCGCGCGCTGGCCGTGGTCCTGGTCGTCGTGTTCACCGTGGTCGGGGTCACCCTGAACGCGGGCAGCGCCCAGGTGTTCGGGGTCGCCGACACGATCGCGATGATCGTGCTGGGGCTGATGCTGGCCGCGGTCGTGCTCGCGTTCACCCGAGCCCGGGTGCAGGCCGACGCGCGGGGGCTCCGGATCCGTGGGGCCTTCGGCGAGAAGGCGGTCCCGTGGGGCGTGGTGGCTGCCGTCCGGCTGGACGACGGGCAGGCCTGGGCCTCGCTCGACCTCCAGGACGACGACACGCTGGCCCTGTTCGCGGTGCAGGCCAACGACGGCGAACGGGCGACCGACGCCGTGCTCGCGCTGCGGAGCCTGCTGCGGGCGGCGCACACCGGCTAGCCCCGCCTAGCCTGGCGTGATGAACGGCGGACGACAGCTCCCGACCGGTGGCGACGACGGTCGGCCAGACGTCCGCCTCGTCGCCGCGCTGGCGGCCGACGACGGTGCTGCGGCCGCCCGGAGCGAGATCTGGGCCGCGCTGGTCACGGCCCGGGTCTTCGTACCGCTGACGACGCCGCGCGACGCGCCCTCGTTCTCCGAGGCAGACACGGCCCTGGTCATGCTCAGGTCTGCGTCCGGGGCGCGTGCCCTGCCGGTCTTCACCGACGGTTACCAGGTCCAGCGCTGGCGACCCGAGGCCCGACCCGTCCCGGTCGCCGGGTCGCAGGCGTGCCGGATGGCGCTGGACGACGGCGCCCAGGCAGTGCTGCTGGACCCCGCCGGTCCTGCGCTGGTCGTCAGCGGCATCGACCTTCGGGAGCTGGCGGCCGGCCGGGCCCCCGTCGCCGGGGCGGCGCTGTCGAGCCGGCTGGTGGAGGGGGTGCTGGAAGGACCGGACGCTGAGCTGACGTCCGCACTGCTGGCGCTGCTCGGCGGGGCGCTGGCGCCGGAGCCGCTGGTGCGTTCCGCCCGGGTCGTCCAGGGACCGCAAGGGCCGGTCGTGGGTCTGGTCCTGGGAGGACCGGACCTGCTCGAGGGCGGGACGAACGGGGCCGACGGGCCGTCGGAGGGGGGCGCCGGGACCGGCGTGGCTCCCGGGGTCGGCCTCGCCCCGGACGTGCTCGCGAGGCTCGCCGAGCGGGTCCGGGTCCGGCTGGGGTCGGCGCTGCCGGCGGACGGTCTGGACCTCGCTGTCGTGGCAGCGAACGGTCCGGGACAGCCGGTGCCGCTGCCCCGGCCCGACCCAGGGCCCACGGCCCCGCGAGGACGCTGGCGTCGACGTCGGTGAGCCGGCAGCCCCCGAAACCGGGCATGCCCGCGACCAGGAAGGCCTCGCCCTCGACGCAGCACGACGCGACCGCCGCGACGTCTGCCCGGTGGGGAACGTGGGCCGAGCGAGCACGACGTGACCGTCAGGCCCGTCGATCCGCCCGTACGGCCCCCGCTCGCGGGTCCTCGACCGCGTGCCGTGGTTCAGCGGCGCGGCCCGCCGGTCAGCTTCTCGCCCGGTCCCTCGCCCGGTGCGTCCGGGTCGGGGGACGCCTCGCGAAACGCCGCCTGCAGCGACTGCAGGCCGTCGCGCAGCGCGTTCGCGTGGATCCCGAGGTCAGGGCGCGCCGCCATGACCAGCCCGGCCAGCGCAGTGATCAGCTTGCGCGCCTCGTCCAGGTCGAGGGTTTCCTCGCCCAGCTCGGTGAGGCCGCACTTGACTGCGGCGGCGCTCATCAGGTGCACGCACGAGGCCGCGATCACTTCGGCGGCCGGGACGTCGGCGAGGTCGCGCAGCTCGTCCGAGGCCACCGACGGGGTCGGGGAGGCTGGGTCGGGCAGGGACAGGTCGGCCGGGCCGTTCGCGGGGGTGCTCACCCTGCTAGCCTGCCAGGGCGACTCGGCCCACGGCTTGTCCGGAGGTCGCGCCAAGCGGGGGCCCCGCCTCCCACCTGCTGCCGTCGGTCCGCCGACCGGTGCCGGGTCA
>JBBSTI010000095.1:0-13708 GCA_038236005.1 Mycobacteriales bacterium
ATCGAGCCGGTGTGGATCGCCAGACCGGCCAGCGCCCCGACGACGGTGCCGTTGATCCGGATGAACTGCAGGTCCTTGCCCGCGGCCAGCTCGATCTTGTCCGCGGCGTCAGCGCCGTCCCAACCCTTGACGGTGCGCTCGATGAGGGTGGTCATCTCGGTGCCGTACTCGGTGACCACGTGCACCACCGCCGCCTCCAGCCGCTGCTCGAGCCGGCCACGGAAGGCTGCGTCGTCCCGCGCCCGCCCCGCCAGGTCGGTGAGCGCCCGGGTGACGGCGGCAGCGAACGGACCGTCCGGGTCGTCCAGCGCCGACTGCAGCGCCGTCAGGGCGCCCTCGGCGACCTGGACCCACCAGTCACGGGTCTGCGGGTCGGCCACGAAGCGCAGCACGACCGAGTCGACCTGAGCACGCAGCTCGGGGGACTCCTGAAGGTCGGCCGCCACCTTGCTGAGCAGCCGGTCGATCGCCTGGCGCAGCGGGTGGTCGCGGTCGTCGGCCATGTCGGTGAGGGTCTGCTCCGCACCGTCCAAGAGTCCGGTCAGCCGCTTGTCGGAGACGAAGACGCTGAGCACCCCGAGCCGGTCGTTCGCCAGACCACGCATGATCTCGGTGACGAGCTCACGGTTGTCGCGCAGCGCGCCCGACAGGTACGGCAGGCCGGCGTCCAGCAGCGGCTGGTGCTGTCCGTTGCCGGTGAAGTCCGAGAGCAGCACCCCGGCGACCTCGGCGTAGGAACGACGCTCGGTGTCACGTCGTACGACGTCCAGCAGCACGTCCGCGACCGCTTCCGGCCGCAGGAACGCGCGGGCCGCGCCCAGCTCGGTGAGACCACGGCGTACGAGACCCTCGGCCCGACCTGGCACGAGGACCCAGTCGGCCGTACGGGCGACCAGCCCGGCCTCCGCGAGGTGCACGCGCAGGTTGTCCGGCGTGACGAAGTTGCCGGTCACGAACTCCCCGAGCGTGCCGGCCAGCGCGTCCTTGCGGGTCGGGATGAGCGCGGTGTGCGGGATCGGGAGCCCGAGCGGGCGCCGGAACAGGGCGGTGACCGCGAACCAGTCCGCGAGCCCGCCGACCACGCCGGCCTCGGCTCCGGCCCGCACGTAGCCGACCCAGCCGCGTTCACCGTCCTCGGCCAGGTAGGTCAGCAGGTAGAGGCCGGCGGCCGCGATCAGGAAGGACAGCGCCACCGTCTTCATCCGCCGAAGCGCGGCCCGCTTGCGGGGGGCGTCCGCGAGCTGATCGACCAGGGACACGGTGGGGGTCGACACCCCCAGAGTGTGCCGGGTCCACGGCGTGGCGGGGGCGCTGCACGGAAGTGTCGGACCTGCGCCGTACGGTCTGGTCATGAAGGTGCCCTTGGTCACATCCGATTTTCTGCGTCGCGCTGCGACCGTCTACCCCGACCGGGTGGGCGTGGTCGACGAGCCCGGACGGGACCAGCACGGTGGGCTGGGGTCGGTCACCTACGGACGGCTGGCCGAGCGGGCCGCGGCTGTCGCGGCCGGGCTGGACGCGCTCGGCATCGGGGTGGGGGAACGGGTCGCGGTGGTCAGCCACAACAGCGCCCGCCTGCTCGAGCTGTTCTTCGGCGTCACCAGCTGGGGCCGGGTGCTGGTGCCGGTCAACTTCCGGCTCGCGCGCGACGAGGTCGCCTACATCGTGGAGCACTCCGGCGGCACCGTGCTGCTGGTGGATCCCGAGCTGGACGAGGCGCTTGCCGACGTGCCGGTGACGCACCGGTTCGTCCTGGGCCCGGAGTACGAGGCGCTGCTGCGGCCCGGCGTGGAGCCGGACCCCTGGGACGGCGTCTCGGAGGACGCCACCGCAACGATCAACGACACCTCCGGCACCACCGCCCGACCCAAGGGGGTGCAGATCACGCACCGCAACATCTGGGTCAACGCGACGACGTTCGCCCTGCACACCGCGGTCACCGACCGCGACGTCTACCTGCACACGCTGCCGATGTTCCACGCCAACGGGTGGGGGATGCCGTTCGCCATGACCGGCCTCGGGGTGCCTCAGATCGTGATCCGCAAGATCGACGGCGCCGAGATCCTGCGCCGCGTGCAGCAGCACGGGGTCACGATCATGTGCGCAGCCCCGGCCGTCGTCGCCGCCGTGCTCGAGGCCGCCGCGTCCTGGGAGGGTGAGATCCCGGGGCGAGGCACCACCCGGGTGGTGTGTGCCGGTGCGCCGCCGCCCAGCCGCACGATCGAGCGGATCGAGGCCGAGCTGGGCTGGGAGCTGATCCAGATCTATGGCCTGACCGAGACCAGCCCGCTGCTGACCATCAACCGGCGGCGGGCCGAGGAGGACGCGCTCGAGCCGGCCGAGCGGGCGAAGCGGCTGTCCCGTGCGGGCATGCCGGCGCTCGGTGTCGAGCTCGCGATCAGCGCGGACGGCGAGGTGCTGGCGCGCAGCAACGTCGTCCTCGAGGGCTACTGGCAGCAGCCCAAGGCCACCGCCGCCGCGCTGGAGGACGGCTGGTTCCACACCGGCGACGGCGGGACGTACGAGGGCGGCTACCTGACGATCAGCGACCGCAAGAAAGACGTGATCATCACCGGCGGGGAGAACGTGTCCTCCATCGAGGTCGAGGACTGCCTGTTCAGCCACCCCGCGGTCTCCGAGGTCGCCGTGATCGGCGTCCCGGACGAGCGCTGGGGCGAGACGATCAAGGCCCTGGTGGTCCTGGTGCCGGGGGAGCGGGCCACCGAGGCCGAGCTCGTCGCGCACTGCAAGAAGCACCTGGCCGGCTACAAGGCCCCGACCTCGATCGACCTGCGCGAACAGATCCCCCGCACCGCCACCGGCAAGGTGCAGAAGTTCAAGCTGCGCGAGCAGTTCTGGGAAGGTCGCGACCGCCGTATCAACTGAACGAGGCTGGCCTTGGCGCGACCTGTGGGGTGCTCCCCGCCGAGTCCGTCGCGATCGTTGCTCTCCGACCATGACCCAGGACACGGACGAGACGGATCTCGACGTCGACGGGCCGTCGACAAGCCGTCGACGAGTGACCTGCGACGGCCGGCCCCGGCCCGGCGTCTTCAGCCGATGCGTCGCCCCGAGCCGGGCCGACACCCGGCCTCTGGAGGGGGCGGTTCGCGCCGGCGTTGCTGTCGGCCCGTCGCGTCGTGCGAGGGGAAAACGGGGTGGCACGGGGTAGGCGCTAGGCATGACCAACCCCCTGACCCCGACCGAGCCGACGCACGTTCCCGAGCCCGGCGGCGGTGTGCGCGGGGTCGACCAGGTCGACCGCATGGACACCGAGCCCGGCCACGGCACTACCACCGGCGCCGACGGCGACACCGCCAGCCGCGAGCAGATGCGCAAGGACCTCGGCGAGCGCCCGTCCGACGCCGACACCGAGAGCGGCGACAGCCAGGGCGGTGACAGCCTGGAGCAGTCCGCCGCGCTCGGCGCGACCGACGACCCGCTGGGCGGATCGATCCAGGCGGACGGCGCCACCTGAGACCACGACAGCCACCTAGCGACCGATAACCCGATGACCCGATGACCCGATGACGGCAGACCCCCGACCAGCCGCCTCCCTGGCAGCCGGCTCGTGGACAGCCAGGACGCCGCGCTGGTTGTTCGCCGACCAGCTCGGTCCGCAGTTCCTGGACGCCCCGGACCAGCCGGTCGTGCTGGTGGAGTCGCGTCGGGTCTTCGCACGCCGGACGTTCCACCGGGCCAAGGCCCACCTGGTGCTCTCCGCGCTGCGGCACCGCGCGGCCGAGCTGGGGGAGCAGGCCGTGCTGGTTCGGGCCGACACCTACGACCAGGCGCTCGAGCAGGTCGGCGACGTCACCGTCATACAGCCGACCTCCCGGGCGGCAGACCGCTGGGTGCGCGAACGCGGACTCACGGTGCTGCCCGGAGACCGTGGTTTCGCGACGACCCGGGAGGACTTCGCCGGCTTCGCCGAAGGGCGCAAGCGCCTGCTCATGGAGGACTTCTACCGCTGGCAGCGGCACCGCTACGACCTGCTGATGGACGGGACGGAGCCCGCCGGCGGCACCTGGAACCTCGACCACGAGAACCGGGAGCCACCGCCGAAGACCGCCACGCTGGGGGTCGCCGAGCCGTGGTGGCCCACCGAGGACGCGATCGACGACGGCGTACGCCAGGACCTGGACCGTTGGGCTTGCGAAGGTGACGTCCGCTTCGTGGGTGAGGACGGGCCACGGTGGGCCCCCGCGACCCGGACCGAGGCGCTGACGGCGCTCAGGCATTTCGTCGAGCACCGGTTGGCGACCTTCGGACCGACCGAGGACGCCATGCTGGCTGCCGATCCGTGGATGTCGCACAGCGCGTTGTCGCCGGCCATCAACCTCGGGCTGCTGCACCCGCTGGAGGTCGTGCGCGCTGCTGAGCGGGCCTACCGCGACGGTCTGGCTCCGCTGGCGTCGGTCGAGGGCTTCGTCCGGCAGGTGATCGGGTGGCGGGAATACGTCTGGTCGATCTACTGGCACGTCGACCCCGGCTACCGACGACGCAACGCGCTCGAGGCCCGCAGGCCGCTGCCGTCCTGGTTCGTCGATCTGGACATGGCCGGTGAGGTGACCGCGAACTGTCTGTCCAGCGTGCTGCGGGACGTGCGTGAGCGCGGCTGGGTGCACCACATCCCGCGGCTGATGGTGCTCGGCAACTACGCGCTGCAGCGCGGCTGGGACCCGGCGGCGCTGACCGCGTGGTTCCACGAGGTGTTCGTCGACGGCTACGACTGGGTGATGCTGCCGAACGTGGTCGGGATGAGCCAGCATGCCGACGGCGGCCTGATGGCCACCAAGCCGTACGCCTCCGGGGGTGCGTACGTCAACCGGATGAGCGACTACTGCAAGCCCTGCGCGTACGACCCCAAGGTGCGGGTCGGTCCGACGGCGTGCCCGTTCACGGCGGGCTACTGGGCGTTCCTGGACCGCAACGCGGGCGCGTTGCGTGGCAACAACCGGATGGCGCAGCCGCTCGCCGGGCTCGGCCGGCTCAAGGACCTGCCCGAGCTGCTGGCCCAGGAGGCCGCTCGGGGCGACGGCCCACCCTGACGTCGGGGTGCGACGGTCAGAGTGCGCTCTGACCGGTGGCGGGGCGGCTCAGGGGGTCGCTCGGGCGGCGCGGGAACGGATCGACAGCTCTTCCAGCAGCGCGGCCACCTCACGAACGTCGCGGTGCGGAGCCGAGAGGCCGGTGATCCGTCGACCAGCTGAGTCGGCGTGCAGGGTGGCGAGGCCGAGCCGCCGCTGGAGCGGTCCCTGGGTCGAGCGCAGGGACTGGATCTTGACCAGCGGCACGATCCGGGTGCGACGCACGAGCCGCCCGGACGAGGCGACCAGGAACCGGTCGTCCAGGCCCAGCAGCAGGTTTCGCCGTTGCAACGGCGCCAGCAGGCGGGCCGCGGCCGGGACGGGAGCGTGCGGCTGCGGCAGCCGGGCCCGCAGCACCCGGTCGATGAGCTGCGCCGCGAACTCCTCGGGTGCCACTGGCAGCAGCGCCGAGGTGACCGCCTGCTCCTCCCCGCCGGCGTAGCCCGCGACGTCCACCTCGACCCGCACCCAGCCTCGTCGGCGCCACAGCAACGGCTGGACGACCAGGACGGTCTGCACCCGGCCCACCGGGATCGTCTGGGCGCGCTTCTCGAGCAGACCATGGCGCAGCCTCAGCCCGTCGCCGGACTCGGCCACCTCGAAGTCGTACTCCTTGAGCAACCTGGCCACGATCTGCTGCCCGCTGATCAGCACGATCGGCAGAGCGAGCGCGAGCAGGCCGCCAGCGGCTGGCGGGGACACCGCGGCCGTGACGAGCAGCGAGAGGACGAGCAGTGCGAGGACGATCGTCGGGAACCCCAGCAAGATCGAGACGACCAGGACCCGCGAAGGCACCTTGACCAGCAGCTGCTCCTCCGGCGCCGCGTCTGCCTCGGTGACGGCTGACCCGTCCGTCGCATGGTCGGGCCGGGCGTCGAGCGACAACAGCCGCTCCCGCACCCGCTGCGCCTCGCTCTCGGACAGCAGTGAGAGCCTTGCCTCACCATCGCCGCTGCCGACCACCTCCAGCCGTACCTCGGCCAGGCCCAGGAACCGGCCGGCCAGCGGGCGTACGACGTCCACGCTCTGCAGCCGCACGAGCGGCACGCGACGTTGTCGTCGCTGCAGCAGCCCACTGTTGATCTGCAGCTCACCGTCGGCCAGGCGCCAGCGCGTCACCCGCCACGACAGATAGCCCGACACCAGGGAGATCGGGACCACTACGCCCAGCACCGCGAGGCTCGCGAGCAGGGAGTTGCGCACGACCCCCTGCTGCACCACGACGGCGAGGATCCCGATCACGAACCGTCCGCTGCGCAGGAGCGGGCTGAGCGGGTGGAGCCGCCGCCAGTCGGTCTGCAGGGACGCCGTTGCCGACAGGTCGACGTCGGACGAGCTTTCGGGAGCGGGAGCGCCGGTGCTACCAGGAGTCACAGGCCGGCTGCCCGGGCCTCGCCGAGGGCGGCGAGCCGGTCGCGGAGCCGGTCAGCCTCGACGGCCGGGAGTCCGGGGATCTGGGCGTTGCTGGCCGCTGCTGCGGTGTGCAGCACGACCGTCGCGATGCCGAGCCGGCGGTCGAACGGGCCGGCGGTGACGTCGACGAACTGCATCCGTCCGTACGGCACGACGGTCGTACGACGAAACAGCACCCCCCGGCGCACGACGAGGTCGTCCTCCCGTTCGGCGTAGGCCCAGGCCCGGAACTGTCGGCGCAGCACGGCAAGCTCGAGCCCGACGAGCACCAGCACCACCAGCAGCACGCCGCCGGCCTGGACCGGCCCGACGAGCAGGAGGGTGACCAGGACACCGGCCAGCCCGGGGACGCCCAGCAGCACCAGCGCGAAGCCCCATCGCAGCCGGAGCAGCCCAGGATCGAGCCCCAGCCATCTCAACCCGTCGTCCTGCACGCGACAAACCTACGATGGCTTTGTGGAACCGGTGAGGGTGCAGCAGTGGTGGCAGGGTCGCAAGGGACGCAACCGTCTGATCCTGCTCGGGTTCGGACTGATCGTCCTGGCCTTCATGGTCTTCAACGCGAGCGGGATCCTGCTGGCCGGGGACACCCGGCAGGTGGTGGTCAGCCTCACGAAGCCGGCCACGGATGCGCAGCGGGCCGAGGTCAAGGCCCGGTGCGGGACACTGCCCGGCATCGAGGTGGTCCAGGACCGCGGTGATCCGGCGAAGCAGCGCAACCTGCCGGTCCGGTTCGCCCTCGGCGGCAGCACGTTCCAGCAGGAGATCGACCTCAACACCTGTATCCAGGATCTCGGCCCGCTGGTCGCCTCGATCGACGTCGACGGCTGACCGGTCCGGTCAGCCCGGGCCGGAGACCCTCGGACGCAGCGGCACGTCGGCGATCCGGCGCTTCCCGGGCGGCACCGGCTCTATCGGCGGCTCCTGCACCGGCCCCTGCGTGCTCTGCCCGGTGGCCGGGTCGTAGGTCAGCGTCGCGTTCTCGAACGTCACGACGAGCAGTCCGTCGCGTTCCACCTGGTCCCCCGTGGGGTAGCCGAGCGGTCCCGGCTCCGAGCCCCGCACCCGGTAGGCCTCGGCGATCTCGAGCCCCATCCAGTGCGTGCCGGGCCCGCGCCGGGAGCAGATCCGGCCCCGCTCGAACCGGGTGAACACCCCCGCTCCGCCGTCGTTGCTGGCGGTGTCCGAGGTGGGGGGGCCCAGCCGGCCGCCCTCGAGCCCGAGCCGCCGGTACTTCGTGGCCACGTCGCCGAGCACGGCGTACGTCCCGGCGCCGGAAGAACTGATCCGACCGCCGGTGAAGCTGCCGGCGTGCCCGCCGCCGGGCGTCGCCGTGTCGCCGGACGTGGGGTAGCCGAGCGGCCCACCCTCGCTCCCGAGCCGTTCGAACGTGGCGGCGACCTCGCCGACGGTCTCCCAGGTCCCGGTCGTCGGACGGCTGCTGATCCGCCCCAGCGCGAACCGGGTGGCACGACCGCCGTCGGGCGCGTCGAACCAGCCGGTGATCGGCAGCCCCAGGATCCCGGTGGCGCCACCGAGCGCGACCCAGCGCTTCTCGATCGGGCCGACCACCTCGAAGACGCCCTGCGGGGTCTGCAGGATCTGGCCGTTCTGATAGCGCTGCGCGATGGCCCCGGGCACCGTGACCTGGCCGTACACCGTCGCCCCGAGGATCGAACCGTTCTCTCCGAGCTGCTGGTATCGCGCGCTGATCGCGTTCCAGACGGTCGGCAGCTCCGAGCTGCTGTGCTCGGAGGTGCGGTTGTCGACCAGCAGGCCGGTGGAGCAGTTCTCGAAGACATACGGCGGGGTGCAGCTCACCACCCGGCACTGGATCCCGCCGACCTGTCGCACCTGCGTGTTGCACTGGCCGTAGCGGAAGCTGTTGCAGCAGACCTTGCGCCGGTCGCAGGAGCTCTGCGGGCCGCAGGTGCACGAGCAGGACCAGCAGTCCGAGGCGCAGATCCCGGCCCGGGTCCCGGGGCTCGAGCAGCGCGAGCAGGTCGAGTTGCAGTCGATGATGTAGCGGGCCTTGCCGCCGCACAGGCTCGCGCCGTCGGCCTTCCACCAGCCTGCGGCGATCGAGCCGGGCGGGCAGGCGTTGACGCCCTTGTTGATGGTGGCGCAGAACACCGTCCACCCGGTGCTGCAGGCCGAGCCCGGGCCGCAGACCGAGGCGTACGCCGTGCCGGGCGTGAGCACGAAGCCGAACGGGTCCACCGCGAGCGCCGAGCCGACGACGCCCGCGCCGACCAGGAACCCGCGTCGGCTGGTCCGACGTTCGAGCCAGCCTGCGGCCTTCTCGACCAGACGCTGGCTCGCCGAGGCCTCGAGCGGGATGGTCCGGACGCCGAGCCCGGAGAGGGCCTGCTGGGTGCTGCTGCGGCGGGGCAGCGCACCGCTGAGAGACAGAAGGCTCATGAGGACTCCACCGAGAGCTGGGCGAGCAGGACGTTGACCCGGGCCGCGCCGGCGGCCCGTCGGGCGTGGCTGCCGAGGACGACGAACAGGCAGAACGGGCGGCCGGCGACGTTGAAGAACCACTGTCCGCCGCTCTGGCCGGGGAGCGGTCGTTGCGTGCCGTCCGGGCTGAAATCGCCGGGCGCGACGGTCGGCACCCCCTGGTCGGCGTACAACGCGCTGCCGGACTCGGCCGGGTCCATCTCCACCAGCGAGACGAAGATGTCGTCGGCGCCGAGCACGTCGACGGCTCCGGTCCCGAAGTCGCCACGGTCGGTCGGGATCTCGCGCGTCATCGCGTGCAGCATCACGGTGCCGCGGGCACCGGTCCGTGCCGCGGGTCGACGACGTGCCCGGGTCTCCCAGCCGGCCGGCGGGCGCAGGCTCAGTCCGTCGAGCTTCATGTGTCCTCCTGGGGGACCTGGACGGCGTTCAGGTCAGGGCGCTGACGATCAGGGTCAGACTCGCGGCAGCCAGCACGGTCACGACCGCACGTCGTGCCGGTGCCGCGAGCACGGAGAGCCGCCGAGCGGCTGCGCGGAGCCGTTCCGGGCTGTCGGCCGAGCGGACGGTCAGGATCGGCAACCCCCGCACCAGGCCGAACGTGAGCCCGATCGCCAGCCCGGTCCACGGGACGCCGCTGAGCAGCGCGAGGGCCGCCGCCGCGTACGTCGAGGCGCTCGTGACGATCGTGATCGCCCCGAACCCCAGCTGAGCGCCGTAACCGACCCCGTAGACCCAGCCGCGATAGCGGGCCAGCCAGTCCTCGTCGACCTGCCGTCGCCCACCAGGCAGCGCCGGTCCGGGCAGGTCCGACAGCAGCGCGACCAGGCAGACCGCAGCACCAACCAGCAGCGTCGCCGTGCCCGGTCCCGGGAGCAGGCTGCCGACCAGGCCCAGGAGCAGACCGATCGCGGCGCCACCCAGGACCGAGCCGAGCACATACGCCGACGCCGTCACCGCCCACCGGTTTCCCTTTCCCCGCTCCCCGAGCGGGTTGATGCTCGTGAGCATCGACTCGCCTCAAGGCGACCACGTCGCCCGAAGCGCGGCCGCGGCGGCGACGCCGATCCCGACGACCAGCAGGACGATCACGGCTCGTCCGCCGGGGGAGGGGGGCCGACCGTCCCGTCGCTCAGCAGGCTGGCATGCCCCGGCCCGATCCCGGCCTCCGCCAGAGCCCGCTCGTCGCGGGTGTCGCGAGCGTTACGGCCCGGCTTGCCCCGCAGCCCGCGCCCGGTCCGTTCGACGTCGTCGGCACGCGCCTGGCCCATCAGGTCCACGACCTGCGGCCACGAGGCTGCCGAGCCCTCTCCGACCACCCGGCCGGAAGCACCGTCGACATACACGAAGTACGGCGAGCCCGGGACCGAGAACTCGCCCCACGCCTCGCTCGACTGCACCATCGTCAGACCGGCAGACGACCGCGAACGCAGCGCGCTGGGGCTCTCGTCCGGCTCGCTCTGCGCGACCACCACCAGCCGGGCGCCCCCGGGGACCGCGACCGGACCAGCGGCGAACGCCTCCCAGAAGTTCTGGCAGGTGACGCAGCCCGAGGACAGGAAGGCAAGCAGGGTGTCCCCCTGACCCGACAGGGGCAGCTCGAGCAGGTCACCGTCCAACGTCTCGCCGACCACCGTCGACGGGCGTTCGGGCGCTCCGGCCGACGGCGCGAACGGCTCCAGCACCAGCGGCTGCGGACCCGGGGCAGAGCGGGGACGGGCCCCGGTCTGCTGGTCCAGCTCGATCCCGGCCCCCAGCTCGTGCAGCGCCCGCAGGATCTCCGCGTGGCTGCGCAGCAGACCGGCAACCAGGACGGCAAGCCCGATGACCGCGACCGACAGGGCGACGACGGCGGCGGTCATGCCGCCACCGGGCCGCCGTGCGGGACGCCGCCGGGTCGCCGGGTCGCCTCGGTCAGTCCCGGGAGCAGCGCCAGCACCAGGTAGAGCACCACCGTGATCGCCGAGGTCGCGGCGAGCAACGCCACGTCGGCCTGCAGGGCGCCGATCGGACGGACAGCCACCGCGGCCGAGACGACGGCCAGGACGGCGGTGGTGACGACGTGCGTACGCGTGGGCGGGGTGTCTACCTTGCCGAAGCAACCGCACGAGGCGAGCACGCCGCCCCGGTGCCGAGCCAGCAGGACGAACGCGGTGAACCCGAGGTAGGACAGCGCGACCAGGGCAGCCGCCGCACGTGACCCGGTCAGCACCGCACCCACGCCGACGGCGACCTCGAATGCGGCGAGCACCCGTACGACCGGTGCGCGGAGCGCGTGACCGACCGAGCGGGTGGCGCGCACCAGGGGGGAGGGGTCGGCGACCTTGCTCAGTCCGGCCAGGACGAGCAGCAGCGACGCTGCGAGGAACGGACCGGAGAGGGCATCCATGGGGCTCACCGTAAATGCTGGGTAGGGGACAAGCAGCATGCGACCCGGTCGTTGTCACCAGGTCGTTACCGTCCGTGGTGTCGCCCTGGTGAGACCACGCATCCCCCGACGAGACAAGAGGTGACCCATGCACGAGGTCCGCGCTGTGATCAGCAGGAGCAAGGGCGCTCCGGTGAGCGTCGAGACGATCCTGGTCCCTGACCCCGGCCCTGGTGAGGCGCTGGTGGCTGTCCAGGCCTGCGGGGTGTGCCACACCGATCTGCACTACCGCGAGGGTGGGATCAACGACGACTACCCCTTCCTGCTCGGCCACGAGGCTGCCGGCGTCGTCGAGGCCGTCGGTGACGACGTCACGAGCGTGGCCCCGGGTGACTTCGTCGTCCTCAACTGGCGTGCGGTCTGCGGCCAGTGCCGCGCGTGCAAGCGCGGCCGGCCCTGGCACTGCTTCGACACCCACAACGCGACCCAGCAGATGACGCTGGCGGACGGCACCCCGCTCTCGCCGGCCCTCGGTATCGGGGCGTTCGCCGAGAAGACGCTGGTCGCGGCGGGTCAGTGCACCAAGGTTGAGAGGTCCGACCCGGCCGCCGCGGGTCTGCTCGGCTGCGGCGTCATGGCCGGCTGGGGGGCGGCGGTCAACACCGCGCCGGTGCGTCAGGGCGACACGGTGGCCGTCCTGGGCTGCGGCGGGGTCGGCGACGCCGCGATCGCCGGTGCGCTCTACGCCGGGGCCCGTCAGGTGATCGCGGTCGACCTCGACGACCGCAAGCTGACGTGGGCGCGTGAGTTCGGTGCGACGCACACCGTCAACGCGGGCGAGGCAGACGTGGTCGAGGCGCTGCGCGCCCTCACCGGCGGCTTCGGCCCGGACGTCGTCATCGACGCCGTGGGCCGGCCCGAGACTTTCCGGCAGGCCTTCGACGCCCGCGACCTGGCCGGCACCGCGGTGCTGGTCGGGGTGCCGAACCCCGAGATGATCTTCGAGATCCCGCTCGCCGAGGTGTTCGGTCACGGCGGGGCGGTCAAGAGCAGCTGGTACGGCGACTGCCTGCCCGAGCGCGACTTCCCGCTCCTGGTCGACCTCTGGCAGCAGGGCCGGTTCCCGCTGGAAAAGTTCGTCTCGGAGCGGATCGGCCTCGACGACGTCGAGGAGGCGTTCCACAAGATGGAGCGCGGTGAGGTCCTGCGCAGCGTCGTGGTCCTGGACGACGCCGGCGTCCTGGACAGCGAGACGGCCTCCTGATGGCCGTCAAGATCGAGCACCTGGTCACCAGCGGCACGTTCAGCCTCGACGGGCAGACCTTTGACGTCGACAACAACGTATGGCTGCTGGGCGACGACTCCGAGGTGATGATCATCGACGCTCCGCACGACGCCGGCGTGATCGCCGAGGCGGTCGGGGACCGTACGGTCACCGCGATCGTCTGCACGCACGCCCACGACGACCACGTTCGGGTTGCCCCCGAGCTGGCCGAACGTCTCACGGCGCCGGTGCTGCTGCACCCCGACGACCGGGTGCTGTGGGATCTCGTCCACAGCAAGCACGCACCGGACGGCGAGCTCACCGACGGCATGGTGCTGGAGGTCGCCGGCACTCGGGTCGAGGTCCTGCACACCCCGGGTCACGCCCCGGGCGCGGTCTGCTTCTCGGTGCCCGAGCTCGGAGTCGTGTTCTCCGGCGACACCCTGTTCCAGGGGGGACCCGGGGCGACCGGACGGTCTTACAGCGACTACCCGACGATCCTGTCCTCGATCAAGGCGCGGCTGTTCACGCTGCCGCCCGAGACCCGGGTGCTGACCGGTCACGGCGACGAGACCACCGTCGCCGCCGAGGCCCCGTCCTACGACGAATGGGTGCGGCAGACCACGAAAGAGTGAAGGAGCAGGGCTGACCTTGCCAAGGTCAGCCGTCGTTGACAACGTGACCGCCGTGGACCTGCCGACGAGCGTGGGTGAGAGCGGCGCGGGCAAGACCAGCACCGTCGAGGTGTGCGAGGGCTACCGCGCACCGACCTCGGGCAGCGTGCTCGGCCGGGAGCCAGGAGACCGATCGCTGCACCAAGACGTGGGCGTCGTGCTCCAAGACATCGGTGCCTCGACGAGTCCGCCACCGGCTTCGACCCGAGCGCGCGGCGGGGGGCCTGGGACGTCGTCCGGGGGCTACGCGCGGGCGCCATGACGATCGTGCTGACCACGCACTACCTGGAGGAGGCCGAGGCGCTCGCGGACCGGGTCGTCGTGCTCGCCGGTGGGCTGGTGGTGGCCGAGGGACCGCCGGACGAGC
This sequence comes from Mycobacteriales bacterium, assembly GCA_038236005.1. Classification (GTDB taxonomy): domain Bacteria; phylum Actinomycetota; class Actinomycetes; order Mycobacteriales; family SCTD01; genus CANKBT01. Next base: position 13,640 of record JBBSTI010000095.1, read on the forward strand.
TCGGGGGACAGGCCCTGAGCCCGAGCCCCGTGCGGCTGCGCGGGGTGCAGGTCCGTGACGAGCAGAAGG
>JBBSTI010000096.1:0-13395 GCA_038236005.1 Mycobacteriales bacterium
CCCTTGGGGATTTTCGCGCCGATCGCCTGGAACTTGGCGGGGTTTTCCAGGAAGTCTTTGAGCTCGCCGAGTTCCTCGAGAACCCCCAGCAGGTCCAGGCGCTCGGCGCGCGCATCCCCCAGGGGGTGCGGCTCTACGGTCCTCCGGGCACCGGCAAGACGCTGCTCGCGCGCGCCGTCGCCGGCGAGGCGGGTGTCCCCTTCTACGCGATCTCCGGCTCGGACTTCGTCGAGATGTTCGTCGGCGTCGGGGCGAGCCGGGTCCGCGACCTGTTCGAGCAGGCCAAGAACAACGCCCCGGCGATCATCTTCATCGACGAGATCGACGCCGTCGGTCGTCACCGCGGAGCGGGGATGGGTGGCGGGCACGACGAGCGTGAGCAGACCCTCAACCAGATGCTGGTCGAGATGGACGGCTTCGACGTCAAGGGCGGCGTCATCCTGATCGCGGCCACGAACCGTCCCGACATCCTGGACCCGGCGCTGCTGCGGCCCGGTCGGTTCGACCGTCAGATCGCCGTCGATCGCCCGGACATGGGCGGCCGTCGGCAGATCCTCGAGGTGCACAGCAAGGGGAAGCCGATCGCCGACGGCGTGGACCTGCAGGTCATCGCCCGTCGTACGCCCGGGTTCACCGGCGCCGACCTCGCGAACGTCGTCAACGAGGCGGCGCTGCTCACCGCCCGCACCGGCGGCACGCAGATCACCCTGGAGACGCTCGAGGAGTCGATCGACCGCGTGATGGCCGGGCCGCAGCGGCGCACCCGGCTGATGAGCGACAAGGAGCGCAAGGTCACCGCCTACCACGAGGGCGGTCACGCGCTGTTGGCCCACGCGCTCCCCAACACCGACCCGGTGCCCAAGATCACGATCCTGCCGCGCGGGCGCGCCCTGGGCTACACCATGGTGCTGCCGGAGGAGGACAAGTACAGCCAGTCCCGGGCCGAGCTGCTCGACACCCTGGCCTACATGATGGGCGGACGGGCCGCCGAGGGGCTGGTCTTCCACGACCCGACGACCGGCGCGGCCAACGACATCGAGAAGGCCACCGGGGTGGCGCGGGCGATGGTCACCCAGTACGGCATGAGCGAGCGGCTCGGGGCCGTCAAGTTCGGGGACAGCGGGGGCGAGGTCTTCCTGGGGCGCGACATGGGTCATCAGCGCGACTACTCCGAGGACGTCGCCGCGGTCGTGGACGGCGAGGTGCGCTCCCTGGTGGAGAACGCCCACCACGAGGCCTGGGAGATCCTGGTGGAATACCGCGACGTGCTCGACGACCTCGTGCTGAAGCTGCTCGACCAGGAGACCCTCTCCAAGGACGAGGTGCTGGAGATCTTTGCCTCCGTCCAGAAGCGCCCGCAGCGCAACCACCCGACCGGCGGGGGGCGTCGGCCGCTCTCGACCCGGCCCCCGGTCCTCACGCCCGCCGAGCTCGCGACGATGGGTCCGGACGACCTGGAGGACCTCGCGCGCGGGCGCAAGACCGCCGGCAAGCCGTCGTTGCGCAAGCCGGCTGCCCGCAGGACCGCCTCGGTGAAACGCGAGGTGACCCCGCCCGCCGAGCCGGAGCGCCCAGGCAAGCAGAGCCGTCGCCGCGCGCCGCGTCCGGCCCCCGGCACCGATCCGGCGTCCTGAGCCGCACCCTCGTGGTCGCTGTGCTCAACGCGACGCCGGACAGCTTCAGCGACAGCCACCCCGACACCGCCGAGGCGGTCGAGCACGGCCTCGCCCTGCTCCGCGGCGGGGCAGACGTGATCGACGTCGGCGGCGAGTCCACCCGACCGGGTGCCGACCGGGTGGACGAGGCCGTCGAGCTGTCCCGGGTGCTCCCGGTCGTCGCTGCGCTGGCCGACGTCGGGGCCCTGGTATCGATCGACACCACCCGGGCAGCGGTCGCCGAGCGCGCCCTGGACGCGGGGGCACAGATCGTCAACGACGTCTCGGGCGGTCTGGCCGACCCCGGGATGCTGCCGCTGCTGGCGCGCGCGGGCTGTCGCTGCGTCTTGATGCACTGGCGGGGCCCGAGCAAGGACATGCAGACCCGCACCCGCTACGACGACCTCGTCCAGGACGTGCACGCGGCGCTGCTCGACCGCCGCACGGCCGCCGAGCGAGCAGGGGTCGACCCTGCGCGGGTCGTGCTCGATCCCGGCCTGGGGTTCGGCAAGACTGCGGCCCAGTGCTGGACCCTGCTCGGCCACCTCGCCGACCTGCCCGCTCCGCTGCTGGTCGGCGCCTCCCGCAAGGGCTTCCTCGGCGTCGTGCTCGGCGACCGCTCCGGCCCCCGGGCGACCGGCGGACGGGAGGACGCGACGACGGCCGTGACCGTGCTGGCGGCGCAGGCCGGAGCCTGGGGCGTGCGCGTGCACGAACCGCGGGCCAGCGCCGACGCGGTGCGTGTGGTCGAGGCGGTCCGTGCGACCCAGAGCTCAGCCACCCCGGACGCGGTCACCAGCGGGTCCGTGCACCGCCTCACGAAAGAGGTCGCTCGGTGAACGAGCCGGTGCTGGACACGATCGCGCTGCGGGGCCTGCGGGTGAGGGGCCACCACGGCGTCCTGCCGGACGAACGGCGCGACGGCCAGGACTTCGTCCTGGACGCTGTCCTGTCGGTCGACATCCGGGCCGCGGCGGCTGGCGACGACCTCACCGCCACCGTCGACTACGGCGCCCTCGCCGCGCGGCTGGCCGACGCGGTCCGTCGGGACCCCGTGGACCTCATCGAGACCCTGGCCGAGCGCCTGGCCGCGGTCTGTCTCGAGGACCCGAGAGCGCACGCGGTGGAGCTGACCGTGCACAAGCCGCAGGCCCCGGTCGGGCTCCCGTTCACCGACGTGGCCGTCACGGTTCGCCGGACCCGGCCGAGCGGTCCGGCGGCGACGTGAGGGCAGTGCTCTCGCTCGGCAGCAACCTCGGTGATCGCGAGGCGCACCTGGCGGGTGCGCTCGACGTCCTGGAACCTGCGGTCGTGTCGTCGGTGTGGGAGACCGACCCGGTGGGCGGGCCCGACCAGGGCAGCTATCTCAACCTGGTCGTGCTGTGCGACCTCGACGCCTCCGCGGCTTGGGAGCGGGCCCAGCGGGCCGAGCAGGCGGCCGGACGCACCCGCGAGGTGCGGTGGGGTCCTCGTACGCTCGACGTGGACGTGATCCTGGGGCCCGACCCGGTCCCGACGGGACTGCTCGTGCCGCACCCACGGGCCCACGAGCGGGCCTTCGTGCTCGCTCCGTGGCTCGAGGTGGAGCCCGAGGCCCGACTGCCCCAGGGGTCGGTCGCCGCGCTGCTGTCCGGCCTCGACGGCGCCGGGGTGCGCCGGGTGGGGCCCCTGAGCCGGGCGAGCGGATGACTCGGATGACCGGGGCGAGCGGATGACCCGGACGGGTCCTCGCTCCCTGATCGTCCTGGCGGTGCTCGGGCTGTCTCTCGGGGTGCTGCTGGCCGGACGGGTGCCGTCGACGCCGCTCGCGTCCCCGGTGACGCTGCTGCTGGTGGCGCTGGTGCTGCTCGCGCTCGGCCGGATGGTGACCGACCGGGTGCGGCCGCCCGGCCGAGCCCGCCCCGCTGCCCGCCCGGCGACCCCGGAACAGCTCGTCCGTGCCGTGGTGCTGGCAAAGGCGTCGAGCCCGACCGGGGCACTGCTGGCTGGCGGCTACCTCGGGGTGTTCGTCGGGCTGGTGCCGAGCGCGGCCGAGGCGCTGCGACGGGACGCCTACGTCGCCCTGGCCGCAGCGGTGGCCGCGGCGCTCGTCGTCGGGGCGGCCCTGCTGCTGGAGCGGGCGTGCCTGACACCGCAGGACCCGGGTCCGCGTGGCTAGGCTGGGACCGTGACCCCAGACGGACCGACCGACCACGCCGGCCATGCTGGTCAGGCCGAGCAGCTGGACGCCCTGACCACCGAAGAGCTGCGCTCCCGCGCGTTCGACAAGGCCAAGGACGAGCACGACCTCGGCTTCTTCTGGGACCTGATCAAGCACCTGCGGGCCTCACGGGCACTGGCGGCCGAAGACGGTTCCGGCGGGGGTCTCACGGGCTCGATCACCGAGCTGATCGAGCTGGGGCGCGAGCTCGCCGGGCGCGACCTCGGTGAGGACGAGCCTCTGGTCCGGGCACGGTTCGTGGACTACCTCAGCTCCTAGCGGCAGACCCGCACCTCGAGTGATCCTTCGCACAGAGATGTGCGCGGTGTAAAGACGGCGTTAACGTGTGCGCGCACACCGACCGGTACCCCTGCCAAGGACTGGAGCGGCTCATGACCACTTCTGCCACCCCGCGCGACGCACGGCCCCGGTTGACCGTGGGCGTCGTCAGCGCCGGTCGGGTCGGAGCCGTGCTCGGCGCCGCCCTACGACGTGCCGGCCACGACGTGACCGCTGTCGCCGCGGTCAGCGACGTCTCGCGCGCACGCGCCGAGGACCTGCGCCCCGGCGTCCACGTCCGCCCGGCGGACGAGGTCGCGAGAGGGTGCGAGCTGCTGCTGCTCGCGGTGCCCGACCGGGCGCTGGCCGGTCTGGTCGCCGGGCTGGCCGAGACGGGCGCGCTGCACCCGGGCCAGCTGGTCGCGCACACCAGCGGCCGTGACGGGGTCGACGTCCTCGCGCCGGCCGGCCGGGTCGGGGCGCTCCCGATGGCGCTGCACCCCGTGCTGCCGTTCGCCGGGCGCGCGGTCGACCTCTCCCGGCTGACCGGGGCGGCCTTCGGGGTCACCGCACCGGACCCGCTGCTGCCGATCGCGGAGGCCCTGGTGATCGAGATGGGCGGGGAGCCGGTCGTCGTGCAGGAGCACCTCCGTCCGCTGTGGCACGCCGCGCTCGCGCACGGCAGCAACCACCTCGTCACGCTGGTCAGCAGCGTTGCGGACCTGCTTCGCGCCGCAGGCGCCCAGGACCCGGCGACGGTGCTCGGGCCGTTGCTCGGCGCGGCCCTGGACGGGGCGCTGCGCAGCGGTGACGCCGCACTGACCGGGCCGGTCTCGCGCGGGGACGCCGGCACCGTCGCCGCCCACCTGGCGGCTCTGCCGGACGACGTCCGCCCCGCGTACGCCGTGCTGGCCCGGCTCACCGCCGACCGGGCCCTGGCCTCGGGCCGGCTGCCTGCCTCGGCTGCTGCCGACCTGCTGGCCGTGCTGTGACCCGCCTGCTGGCGGCCCCGCACGAGGGTCGACTGAGGGTCCCCGTCGTCTCGACCCGTGACGAGCTGAGGGTCGCCCGGCGCGGTCTCACCGGTCGGGTCGCGGTGGTCATGACCATGGGCGCGCTGCACGAGGGGCACCTGTCCCTGGTCCGGGCCGCCCGCGCGTACGCCGACCGCGTGATCGTCACGATCTTCGTTAACCCGCTGCAGTTCGGGGCGAACGACGACCTGGACCGCTACCCCCGACCGTTCGCCGACGACCTGGCCCGCTGCGCGGACGCCGGGGTCGACCTGGTCTTTGCCCCGGGTCCGAGCGACGTCTACCCGCGTACGCCAACCGTCAGGGTCGACGCCGGTGACCTCGGCGAGCGGTTCGAAGGCGCGTCCCGCCCCGGACACCTGTCCGGCATGCTCACCGTCGTGCTGAAGCTGCTGCACCTGACCTCGCCCGACGTCGCGCTGTTCGGGGAGAAGGACGCTCAGCAGCTGGCCTGCATCCGAGCGATGGTCGCCGACCTCGACGTGCCGGTCCGGGTGGTCGGGGTGCCGACCGTGCGCGAGGGCGACGGGCTTGCGATGTCGAGCCGCAACCGCTACCTGTCCGACGGGGAACGGGCGATCGCGCAGGCGATCCCGCGCGCGCTCGCCACCCGGGACGCCGCCCGTGCCCGTGACGTGCTCGAGCGGGTGGAGGGCCTGTCCCTGGACTATCTCGAGCAGGTCGACAGCGAGACGTTCCTGGCGCGCCCGGACGGGGACCTGCTGGTCCTGGCGGCCAAGGTCGGTCGTACCCGGCTGATCGACAACGCCCGCCTGCCGACCCGTCTCGACCTGACCGTGGACCACCAGGGCCGGCCGGGACGCACGTGACCCGCCTGCTCGCGGTCGCGACATGACCCGCTTGCGGGCGGGGGCGCCCGGCTGGACCGAGCGCGCCGATGTCGTTGTCGTCGGCTCGGGTGTCGCCGGGCTGACGGCCGCGCTGCACGCCGCCCGCGCCGGGTCGGTGCTGCTGGTCACCAAGGTGCTCACGACAGACGGTTCGACCCGCTGGGCGCAGGGCGGCGTGGCGGCAGCGCTGTCTCCGGAGGACAGCCCCGAGGACCACCTCGTGGACACCCTGGAGGCCGGGGTCGGGCTCTGCGACGAGACCGCCGTCCGGGTGCTCTGCACCGAAGGGCCGCAACGGCTCGGCGAGCTGATGGCGCTGGGTGCGGCGTTCGACCGGGACCCCTCGGGCGCGCTGTCGCTCACCCGGGAGGGCGGGCACCACCGCGACCGGATCGTGCACGCGGGCGGGGACGCCACGGGAGCCGAGGTCCAGCGGGCGCTGGTCGCCGCGGTCCGTGCGCACCCCGGCATCGACGTGGTCGAGCACGCCCTGGTCCTCGACCTGCTCCAGGACTCCGGCGGCCGGGCCTGCGGCCTCACGCTGCACGTGCTCGACGAGGGGACCCACGACGGGGTCGGCGCCGTCCGTTCCCGGGCCGTGGTGCTCGCCACCGGCGGGCTCGGGCAGGTCTACAGCAGCACCACCAACCCGACGGTCTCGACCGGGGACGGGGTGGCGCTCGCGCTGCGTGCCGGCGCCGCCGTGACCGACCTGGAGTTCGTGCAGTTTCATCCCACCTCGCTCTACCTCGGGCCCGGTGCCACCGGCCAGCAGCCGCTGGTGTCAGAGGCGCTGCGCGGTGAGGGCGCCTTCCTGGTGGACGGGGACGGTGCACGGGTGATCACCGAGCAGGACCATCCGCTCGCCGACCTCGCCCCGCGGGACGTCGTCGCGAAGGCGATCACCCGGCGCATGCACCGGCTCGGCACCGACCATGTCTTCCTCGACGCTCGCGGGCTGGGCGAGGAGCTGCTGCTGCGGCGGTTCCCGACCATCGTCGCCCGGTGCCGGGAGGCCGGGATCGACCCGGTGCGCGAGCTCGTCCCGGTCACGCCCGCTGCGCACTACGCGAGCGGTGGCGTACGCACCGACACCTCCGGTCGTACGACGGTCCCGGGGCTCTACGCCTGCGGGGAGGTGGCCTGCACCGGCGTGCACGGGGCGAACCGGCTCGCGTCGAACAGCCTGCTCGAAGGCCTGGTCTTCGCGGCGAGGATCGGCCTGGACCTCGCTGCGTGCCTGCCGTCGCCGGGCGAGCCGGTGGAAGACGCTGGGGAGCAGGTGCTGCTGGACCCGTCGGTCCGTCAGGACCTCGGACGGGCGATGACCGACGGCGCTGGGGTGCTGCGCAGCGCCGCCTCGCTCGAACAGGCCGCGAAGACGGTCCACGAGCTGTCGCGACGGTGCTCCGAGGAGCCGTCGCCCGCCGCCTGGGAGGCGACCGGGATGGTTGCGGTGGCCGGCGTGCTCGTCGCGGCCGCGCTCGCGCGGGAGGAGACCCGTGGGGCGCACTGGCGCGAGGACTTCCCGGACGCTGTCGACGCATGGCGCGGGCACCTGATCATGCATGCCGGCGGTACGCGGTTCGAGGCGCCGGCATGAGCTCAGACGTGTCAGACGTGTCAGACGTGTCAGACGTGGTGCTGCTCGAGGCCGGGCTGGACCCGGCGCCGGTTCGTGAGCTGGCCAGGCGCGCGTTGGCCGAGGACCTGGCCGGCGGGCTCGACGTGACGAGCGTCGCCACCGTTCCCGAGACGCTGCAGGGCACGGCGGGCTTCGTCGCCCGAGCCCCGGGCGTGGTCGCGGGGATCGGGGTCGCGGCCATGGTCCTGGAGCAGGCCGGTCCCGTACGCCTGGAGCTGACCGGGGACGCCCGGTGGGTCGAGGCCGGCGAGACCGTGCTGATCGTCCGCGGCCCGGTCCGCACCCTGCTGACCGCAGAACGCACCGCGCTCAACCTGCTGTGCCACCTCTCGGGCGTGGCCACCCTCACCCGAGCCTGGGTGGACGCGGTCTCGGGCACCGGTGCGCGCATCCGGGACACCCGCAAGACCACGCCGGGCCTGCGCGCGCTGGAGAAGTATGCGGTGCGCGCCGGCGGCGGGGTCAACCACCGGATGTCGTTGTCGGACGCGGCGCTGGTCAAGGACAACCACGTGATCGCTGCGGGTGGGGTCGCCCGTGCCTTCGACGCCGTCCGGAGGGCCTTCCCGGGCGTGCCGGTCGAGGTCGAGTGCGACACGGTCGCGCAGGTGGGCGAGGTGCTCGATGCCGGGGCCGACCTGGTGCTGCTGGACAACATGAGTCTTCCAGACCTGCGTGCATCGGTGGCGCTCTGCCGCCCGCGCGGGGTGCTCACCGAAGCCTCCGGAGGTCTCTGCCTCGAGGTCGCGCGCGCCGTGGCGGAGACCGGCGTCGACTTCCTCGCGGTCGGGGCCCTCACCCACTCGGCCCCGGTGCTCGACCTGGGCCTCGACCTGCGGCTAGAAGGTGGCGGTCGCCGCCTCGACGAGGGACGGGCCTGATGCTGCTCACGGTCGACGTCGGCAACACCAACACCGTGCTGGGACTGTTCGACGGACCCGAGCTGACGCACAGCTATCGGATCAACACCGACCGGCGGGTCACCGCCGACGAGCTGGCGCTCAGCTTCCGGGGACTGCTCGCGGGCCACCCGGCGCCGGACGGGGTCGCGGTGTGCTCCAGCGTGCCGTCGGTCCAGCACGAGCTCAGACGCATGTTCGAGCTCTATTTCTCGGACGTGCCGACCGTCATCGTCGGCCCCGGGGTGCGCACCGGCGTGCCGCTGCTCTACGACAACCCGCGCGAGGTCGGGCCCGACCGCGTCGTGAACAGCCTTGCGGCCTTCACGCTCTACGGAGGTCCGGCGATCGTCGTCGACTTCGGCACGTCCACCAACTTCGACGTGGTCTCGGCCAAGGGTGAGTTCCTCGGCGGCGCGCTGGCTCCCGGGATCGAGATCTCGGTCGACGCGCTGGCCTCCCGGGCGGCGCGGCTGTTCCAGGTCGAGCTGGCGCCACCCCGGTCGGTGATCGGCAAGTCGACCGCGGAGGCGCTGCAGTCCGGCCTGGTCTACGGCTTCGCCGGTCAGGTCGACGGGATGGTCGAGCGGATCACCGAGGAGCTCGGCGAGACCCCGGTCGTGATCGGCACCGGGGGGCTCAGCCACCTGATGGCCACGGTCTGCCGGCGGCTGGACCACCACGAGCCCGACCTCACCCTGATCGGTCTTCGCCTGGTGCACGAGAAGAACGTCCCCTCCGCCTGAGCCGTCCGGGTCGGTTCTGCGCGCCTGCCTCGCCCCGCTGGCGGTGCGTCGTCCACAGGCGCTGCGTCGTCCACAGGTCGGCGCGGCGGCCAGGCCGGTGTCGCACCCGGTCCTAGCGTGGTCGGCATGCCTGCCACGACCACTTCCGCCCCGGCGACCCGTCGCCCCAGGGACGGTCAGCGCATCCGCGTGTACCGGGCCGAGGACGCCTGGGCCCACCGGCTGGACGCTGCCCGGCGCGGGGCCCCGCTGGCACGGGTAGCCGGCAGCGCGCTCGTCCTGCCCGCCGAGCGCCGGTTCGGCGAGCTGGCCGCCGCCGAGGCCTGGTGCACCGGTGTGCTCGCCCACCCCGACGTCCGCGCCGCGGTCGGCTCGCTCGACGTCCCACGCCTGCGGCGCCGGGCCGGCGGACGGGCTGCCCACTGGCAGCCGCCCGGCGTCATCGCCGTGCACGTGCCCCGGCACGGTGAGCCGTGGGCGCTGCGCGAGAGCGTCCTGCTGCACGAGCTGGCCCATCACCTGGGCGACCGCACCGGGTTGACCCCGCACCACGGCGCCCCGTTCGGCGCCCTGGTGCTGCTGCTGGTGACCGCGGCTCTCGGCGAGCAGGCCGCCTTCGCGCTGCGGGTGGCCTACGGCGAAGCCGGCGTCGCGGTCGGGACGCTCTCGTGAGCCCGGCGGCCAGCGGCCGGTCCGAGCAGGCCATGAGAGAGGACCGGGACGCGACGGACGACCGCCTGGTGGACCGGGTCGGCAAGCTGCTCGCCCAGGCCGAGGGCACCGACAACGAGCACGAGGCCGCGGCGTTCGTCGAACGGGCGCAGCAGCTGGCCACCACCTACGCGGTCGACCTGGAACGGGCCCGAGCCCGCCAGCACGAGCGGCGCGGCGGTCGTGACAGCGAGCCGCTCGTGCAGGAGAAGATCGCGGTCGGGGAGCGCGGGCGACGCGGCAACCGGCACCGCGTCCTGCTCTACGTCGCCGTCGCGCGACCCAACGACGTGCTCGTCAACGTCGCCCACGACAGCACGTACGTGCTCGGGTTCGGGCACCGCAGCGACCTGGACGTGGTGGAACGGTTGTGGGCCTCGCTGGCGGTGCAGATGACTGCCGCCGCCCAGCGCCGGCTCGACCGGGGCCAGCACCGCCAGGACGGGGTCGCTGCCCTGACCTGGCGGTTGTCCTTCTACGACGGCTACGTCCAGGTGGTCGCCGAACGATTGGCCCACGCCCGCGCCAGCGCGGTCCGTCAGGACGACGAGCAGGTCCGGGCCCGCGCGGGCCGGCCGCACGACGGGCCGGGCACCGGCTCGGCCGCACTGGTCCTGCTGGCCAAGGCAGACCGGGTCCAGGAATTCTACCGGGCGTCCTCGGCCGCCCGGGGCAGCTGGCGAGGGGCCGGCTCGGGTCGCACCCGGGTGAGCGGGCGCGCTCAGCAGTCCGGCCGCACCGACGGGGCCCGGGCCGATCTCGGTCAGTCCCGGATCCGGCAGCGCGGGCAGCTGCCGGGCTGAGCCGAACCGCTCGAAGGCCCGAGCGGCGGCGGGGGCAGCCCCCGTAGCCTTCGGCGGGTGACCGAGACGAACGAGCAGACGCCCGGGGCCAGCGAGCAGGTGCAGGTCCGCCGCGAGAAGTACGACCGGCTGGTCGCGGCGGGGACGACGCCCTACCCGCTCGGCTACCCCCGTACGGACAGCCTGGAGAAGCTGCGGGAGCGCTACGCGACGCTGGAGACCGACACGGCCACCGGCGTCACGGTGTCGGTGGCAGGCCGGGTGATGCTCCTGCGTACGGGAGGAAAGCTCTGCTTCGCCACGATCGCCGAGGGCGAGGCGCAGCTCCAGGTGATGGTCAGCCTGGACGGGGTCGGTGCCGAGGCCCTGGCCGCGTGGAAGAGCGACGTGGACCTCGGCGACCACGTCGGGGTGACGGGTGAGGTGATCAGCAGCCGGCGCGGCGAGCTCAGCGTGCTGGCGAGCTCCTGGCAGCTGACCAGCAAGGCGCTGCGGCCGATGCCGGACAAGCACGCCGGGCTGACCGACCCCGAGGCGCGAGTGCGTCAGCGCTACGTCGACCTGATCGTGAACCCGGAGGCCCGCAGGGTCGCCCGGGAGCGTTCGGCCGTGCTGCGCAGCCTGCGCGCCACGCTGGACGCCCGCGGGCACGTCGAGGTGGAGACCCCGATCCTGCAGGTCGTCCACGGCGGCGCGGCGGCGCGGCCGTTCGTCACGCACGTCAACGCGCTCGACCTCGACGTCACCCTGCGGATCGCCACCGAGCTGTTCCTCAAGCGACTGGTCGTCGGCGGGCTGCACCGGGTCTACGAGCTGAGCAAGACGTTCCGCAACGAGGGGATCGACAGCACGCACTTCCCGGAGTTCACCGAGCTGGAGGTCTACGAGGCCTACGGCGACTACGACACGATGGCCGCGCTGACCCGTGAGCTGATCCTGGCCGCGGCTCGCGAGCTCGGGCGCACAACGACCCCGTCCGGTATCGACCTGGAGCAGCCGTGGACGAGCGCGACGCTCCACGGCCTGGTCACCGCGGCGGTCGGTCGGCCGGTCACCCCGGACAGCACGCTGGAGGAGCTGGTGGCTCTGGCCGCCGAGCACGAGGTGGCGCTGCAGTCGCACTGGGACGCCGGGGAGGTCGTGCTCGAGCTGTTCGAGCAGCTGGTCGAGCACACCCTGGTCGTCCCGACGTTCGTGCGCGACTTCCCGGCGTCGGTGCGGCCCCTGGCACGGCCGCACCGCGACGACCCGCGCCTGGCCGAGGCCTGGGACCTCATCGTGGACGGGGTCGAGCTGGGCGCCGCCTACTCCGAGCTGATCGACCCGGTCATCCAGCGCCGGCGGCTCACCGAGCAATCTTTGCGCGCCGCCAACGGTGATCCGGACGCCATGGCGCTGGACGAGGATTTCCTGCGCGCTCTCGAGCACGGGATGCCACCCACGGGCGGCCTCGGTCTCGGGGTCGATCGGATCGTGATGCTGCTCACCGGTCTTCCTATTCGAGAGACCATCTTGTTCCCGCTGGTCCGGCCGCTCGGCTAGGCCCTTTTGTGTTTCTCCGGAATATCTGCGACGATGCCGCTAACACTCCTACAGGAAAGAGGCGACCCGGTGGCCCAGAAAACCTACGTGACACTCGTCGACGACATCGACGAGTCAGAGGCGAGCGAAACCGTGTCGTTTGGGCTCGACGGCACCCAGTTCGAGATCGACCTGAACGATGCCCACGCCGCGCAGCTGCGCGACGCGCTGGCCTCCTGGGTCGGGCACGCTCGCCGCGCCGGCCGCACCGCAGCGCCGCGCAAGGCCGGCCGTTCGCGTCCTGCCGCGACCGGCAGCGACCGCGAGCACACCCAGCAGGTGCGTGAGTGGGCCCGTCAGAACGGTCACGAGGTCAGCGACCGCGGTCGGCTCTCCTCCAAGGTCGCCGAGGCCTACGAGGCAGCGCACTAGAGCTTCTGCCCCGCACGTCCGGCCCGTCGCTCCGGCGACGGGCCGTCGTCGTTCTCTGCAGGCTCCGGTTCAGCCCAGAGCGGAACGCCGTGCGGGAAGCCGCAGCGGGCCTGCGTCGTTCTGGTCTGGTGAAGACCCTGGTGCGGACGCGCTGCAGCCTCGCGGCTGACGCCGAAGCACACGACCGGGGAACCCGGGCAGTCCTGCTCAACCGAACAGGAACCGCCGTCCGGGGCTAGTGTGCGGGTGTCCCTGGAGCTGTCCGGCCCGGTCCAGCCCGCCCCGTGAGGAGCGACATCATGTTCGAGCGCTTTACCGACCGAGCCCGCCGCGTTGTCGTCCTGGCACAAGAAGAAGCCAGGATGCTCAACCACAACTACATCGGGACCGAGCACATCCTGCTCGGTCTCATCCATGAGGGTGAAGGAGTGGCCGCTAAGGCCCTCGAATCCCTCGGGATCAGCCTGGACAGCGTGCGCAGCCAGGTCGAGGAGATCATCGGTCAGGGCCAGCAGGCCCCGTCCGGGCACATCCCGTTCACGCCACGCGCGAAGAAGGTTCTGGAGCTGTCGCTGCGCGAGGCGCTGCAGCTGGGCCACAACTACATCGGCACCGAGCA
>JBBSTI010000097.1:0-13215 GCA_038236005.1 Mycobacteriales bacterium
CCAGCGAGTGGTAGGTCGCGTTCAGCGCCTCCCACAGCTCGGAGGACAGCGCTTCTCGTACGCCACGGGCGTTCTCCCGGGCCGCGACCAGAGCGCCGGCGATCGAGCTGGCGTCCCCCCGCTTGAAGGAGAGCCGGTGAGCCAGCGATCCGGTGTCGAGCTCTGCGTTGTCACCGGCCTCTCTTCCCATCCCCATCACCTCCATCAGGTCGCAGGCGGCCGCGACCGAGTCGATCCAGGGGTCCTCGATGAGGGAGTGCACGTGAACGTCGAGCAGGCGGATGATGTCCACGGCCCGCTCGACGTAGCGACCGATCCAGTAGAGCGACTCTGAGACGCGGCTCAGCACGACGACCTGCCCTGCTGCTGCTGCTGTTGTTGTTGCTGCTGCTGCTGGTCACCCATGCCGGGACCGTCCTTCGGCTGCTGGCGGGTGGCGGGTGGCGGCAGCAGGGGCGGACGACCGTCGTCGCCCTCGGCGAGCGTCTCGGCGGCGGACGCCATGACCCAGGTGTCCTTCGAGCCACCGCCCTGGCTCGAGTTGACGACCAGCGAGCCTTCGGGCAGCGCGACCCGGGTGAGCCCGCCGGGCAGCACCCAGATCTTCTCGCCGTCGTTGACCGCGAACGGACGCAGGTCGACGTGGCGCGGCGCCAGCTTGTTGCCGACCTGGGTCGGGCTGGTCGAGATCTGTACGACCCGCTGCGCGATCCAGCCCCGCGGGTCGGCGAGCACCGCCTTCTTCAGCGTCGCCAGCTCCTCGTCGGTGGCCTGCGGGCCGATCACCAGGCCCTTGCCGCCGGAGCCGTCGACCGGCTTGAGGACCAGCGTGTCGAGGTTGGCGATGACGTGGGCACTCGCCTCGGGGTCCTCGCAGCGGAAGGTGTCCACGTTGGGCAGGATCGGCTCCTCGCCCAGGTAGTAGCGGACCAGCTCCGGCACGTAGGTGTAGAGCAGCTTGTCGTCCGCGACCCCGTTGCCGACCGCGTTGGCGATGGTGACGTGGCCCGCCCGGGCTGCGTTCAGCAGCCCGGGGCAGCCCACCAGAGAATCGGGCCGGAAGTGCACCGGGTCCAGGAAGTCGTCGTCGATCCGGCGGTAGACCACGTCGACGCGCTGCTCGCCGTATGTCGTGCGCATCCAGACCACGTCGTCCCGGACCGTCAGGTCACGGCCCTCGACCAGCTCGACGCCCATCATCCGGGCGAGCAGCGAGTGCTCGAAGTAGGCGCTGTTGTAGACGCCGGGGGTCAGCACGACCACGACCGGCTCGTCCACGTCGCGCGGGGCCGCCGCCTGCAGGGCCGCGAGCAGCTTCTCCGGGTAGTCCGCGACCGGTCGCACCCGGTGGGTCGCGAACAGCTCAGGAAAGACCCGGGTCATCGCCCGCCGGTTCTCCATGACGTACGAGACCCCGCTCGGCGTGCGCAGGTTGTCCTCCAGCACCCGGAAGGTGCCCTCCTCGTCCCGCACGAGGTCCACGCCGGACACGTGAACCCGCACGCCGTTGGCCGGGACCACCCCGTGCGCCGCCCGGGAGTGTGCGGTGCTGCTCATGACGACCCGGCGCGGGACGATGCCCTCGTTCAGCACCTCACCCGGACCGTGGATGTCGGCGAGGAACGCCTCCAGGGTGCGTACGCGCTGGGAGACCCCGCGCTCGATCGTCTCCCACTCCTGCGCGTCGACCATGCGGGGCACCAGGTCGAGCGGGAACGGCCGTTCCTCGCCCGAGAGGCTGAACGTGATTCCCTGGTCGCGAAAAGCCCTTGCCAGCGCGGTGGACCGGCCGTCGAGATCGTCGGTGGACAACGACCGCAGCGCCTCGTGCAGGCTGGCGCTGGACGGGCGCGGTTCGCCGGCAGCGGCAAACACCTCGTCGTAAGCACCCTTTTCCTGCAGCGTGTAGCCGGCGAACAGGTCAGCGGCCGGGGACGCGGACGGCGGTGAGGGCACTGGCTGCTCCAAGAGGATCTGCGAGGTGATCGGGCCGACCTACCCTTGCACCTCCTGGCGCACGAGGAGGGACGGACCCGCGGTCGCTGCCCGGACTGATAAGGTCGCGGTTCGTGCTGGCCGCAGCCTGCGCGCCCCCGATCATCAGAGGTTTCTTCCGCGTGGCAAACATCAAGTCGCAGATCAAGCGCAACAAGACCAACGAGAAGGCCCGGCTGCGCAACAAGGCGGTCAAGAGCGCCCTCAAGACCTCCGTGCGCAAGTTCCGCACCGCCGCGGACGCCGGTGACGCCGCCACCGCCGGTGCCGCCCTGCTCACTGCCTCCCGTCAGCTCGACAAGGCCGCCAGCAAGGGCGTCATCCACGCCAACCAGGCCGCCAACCGCAAGTCTGCGATGGCCAAGCGCGTCGCCGAGCTGACCAGCGCGCCCGCAGCCTAGATCCCCGGTTCGACCGACGCCGGATCCCTGCGGGGGTCCGGCGTTCGTGCTGTCTGGTCCGGTGTCGTCCGCGCTACGGGGGGCCCTGCACGCTGCTGCGCTCGCGAGCTCCCCGGGCCAGCTCGCCGGCAAGCAGGTCGTGCGCCTTGACGACCAGCGCGACCAGCCCGGGGAGCACCAGGACCACCCAGGCGCTGGCGACGTCGGCCAAGGCCAGCACGACGCCTGCCGCGACCGCTCCCTCACCGAGCAGTCCGCGCTGCCACGCGGTCAGGTGGACGTGCTGGAGCCGCAGGAGCCGGCAGTAGAGCGGCTGGCTCACCGGCGACCTCCGCTCCCCGCCTCGCGCGCAGCGACGACGGCCACCAGCATTGCCTCGACGGACGCCTGCGGGTCGACCGAGCGGCCCTTGACCTGACCGTCTGCCCTGGCCACGGCGCGCAGGGCCGCGGACAGCCCGTCAGGGTGCCAGCCGCGGGCCTGCTTGCGGCACTTGTCGACCTTCCACGGCGGCATCCCGAGCTGCGCGGCGAGGATGTTCGACGACGCGTTGCCCGAGCTCGCCACCCGGGCGACCGACCGCAGCCCGTCCGCGACCGCGCTGGTGACCAGCACGTGCGCCAGACCGGAGGCGGCCCCGAAGCGGGTCAGCTCCAGCGCACCGGCCAGGTCTCCCTCGACCACGCGGTCCGCGACGTCGAAGCCCTTCAGCTCGGCCCGACCGCCGTAGTAGCGACCGACCGCCGCCTCGTCCAACGGACCCTCGACGTCGGCCCGCAGCTGCTCGACGGCCGACATCAGCTCACGCAGGTCGCCGCCGACCGCGGCCAGCAGCAGGTCGACCGCGCCGTCGCTCATCTTCGGGCCACGTCTCAGCTCCTGCACGAGGAACTGTCGGCGTTCGGCCGGCTTGGTGACCTTCGCGGCCTCGACCCGACGCACCGGCTCGAGCTTCACCGGCTTCGTCTCCTTGCCGGGCGGCTTGGTCTGGTTGTCGGCAAGCCGGGCCAGCATCCCGCGGCCCTTGACCCCGCCGGCGTGGCACAGCACGAGCGTGGTCCCCTCGGCCGGGTCCTGCCGATAGCTCGTGACGTCCGCGAACGCCGTGTCGTCCAGCTCGTGGGCGGCCCGGATCACCACGGCCCGCGGCTCGCCGAACAGTGAGGGCCCGAGCAGCTGCGGCAGGTCGCCCGGCCGGACCTGCACCCCGCTGAGCTCGGTGACCTCGAGGCCCTGCTCCGGGGCCAGGTCGCGCAAGGCCTGCAGCACCCGGTCGATCTCGCGCCGGACCAGCAGATCCTCGTCGCCGACGACCAGTGTCACCGGCGCGGCAGGGCCCAACGCGTCCTTGCTCGGCGCGGGTCCCGACCCCGCACCACCCCGCTGACCGACCACCCCCCGATGCTGCCACGCCTGGACGGTGCGCCGCTGTTCGACGCTGCCGCTGCTCGCGACGCTCACAGCTCAGCCGGTCGAGCCGGTGCCGGAGCGGGCGATGACGGTGAGCCCACCGTCACGGAGCACCAGCGCGATCGCCCCGTCCTGATCGGTGCGATAGCTGCGCGCCCCGGTCGCGGTCAGCAGGCCGAGGGTGTCGGCGGACGGGTGCCCGTACGTGTTGCCTGCTCCCACCCCGGTCAGCGACACCCGGGCCTGGACGGCGGTGAGGAACTCCGGCAGCTGGTTGCGCGAGCCGTGGTGCGGCACCTTCAGCACGGTCGACCGCAGGTCGGTGCCCGAAGCGACCAGGTCGGACTGCGCCTCGGGCTCGACGTCGCCGGTGAGCAGGGCCGAGAAACCTTCCGGGCCACCGATCCGAAGACGCAGGACGATGCTGGCGTTGGCCGCCTCCGATCCCGACCCCCGATAGGCGCGGCGCGGGCCGAGCACCTCCCAGCTGAGCCCGCCGGCCGACCGACGCTCGCCCGGCGCGGCCACAAGCACCGGGACACCGGCCGCCGCCGCCAAGGCGGAGACCCGGTCGACCTGTGCAGCGGGCTCGGCAACGGGGCTGACCTCGACCGCGCCGACCGCGCGTCCGTCGAGCACGCCGGAAAGCCCGTCGATATGATCAGCGTGCGGGTGGGTGAGGATCACCAGCGGGACCTGACGCACGGCGAGGTCGGACAGGCAGCTGTCCATCAGGTCGGGGTCCGGCCCCGCGTCGACGACGATCGCAGCGCGTGGGCCCGTGCGGACGACCAGGGCATCACCCTGGCCCACGTCGCACATCACCAGCGCCCAGTCCCGCGGCGGCCACCCGGGCGCCACCTCGCGCACCCCGAGCAGCGTCACGGCGACGGCCGTACCGAGAGTGAGCAGCACCCGCCGCAAGCGTGGCCGACCGCCGGCGATCAGGGCTCCCACGCTGACAGCACCGAGCAGCAGCGCCCCGCGGCCACCTTCGGGCCAGGGCAG
The DNA here is from genome assembly GCA_038236005.1 of Mycobacteriales bacterium. Lineage (GTDB taxonomy): Bacteria > Actinomycetota > Actinomycetes > Mycobacteriales > SCTD01 > CANKBT01. The sequence goes on from JBBSTI010000097.1 coordinate 4,815, forward strand.
GGCGGCACCGGGCAGCGTCGCGCCGACCTTGCTGATGAGGACGAGCCAGGCGGTCGGGAGGTAGGCCAGCCAGGCGAGGCCCTGAGCGGCGGTCATGCTGACCGGCGCGACCAGCGCGACAGCGACCCCGAGCACGGTGGCCGGGGCGACCGACGGGACCGCGAGCAGGTTGGCGGGCACGGACAGCAGCCCCAGCTGGCCCGAGATCGCGACGATGACCGGCCCGACGGCCAGCTGCGCGGCGGCCGGTACGGCGATCGCGTCGGCGAGCCAGCCCGGGACCCGGCCGGCCAGCCTCTCCCGCCAGGGCGGAGCCAGCACCAGCAGGCCGCCGGTGGCCAGCACCGACATCGCGAAGCCGGGGCTCGCAGCCAGCTCCGGGCTGAACAGCACGAGGACCAGCACCGCGCCCGCGAGCGCCGGGACCGCGCGACGGGTGCCGCCGGTCGCGAGCGCAAGCAGCCCGACCGCGCCCATCGCGCCTGCCCGCAGCACGCTCGGGGACGGCCGAGCCAGCACGACGAAGGCCAGCAGCCCGAGCCCGCCGAGCACCGGTCCGGCTTTCAGGCCCAGACCGAGCCACCGGGACAGCAGCAGCACCGCGGCCAGCACGATGACCACGTTCGAGCCGGAGACCGCGGTGAGGTGGGTGAGCCCGACCGTACGGAAGTCCTCCCGGGTCTCGGGGGTGAGCCGGGTGGTGTCCCCGACGACGAGCCCCGGCAGCAGACCGGCCTCGGCCTCCGGCAGCGGCGCCACGGCTTCGCGCAACCCTGCGCGAAGGTGTCCCGCGACGCGCTGGACGCGGCTCGGCGGGCTGAGCACGGTCGGTCCGCCTCGGGCGCTGGCGACGACGGCGACGTCGTCCCCGCGCTCGGCCGGGACCAGTTTTGCGACCGTGCGCACGCGCTGGCTGGGCAGCAGCTCGAGCCAGCCGGGGTCGTCCGACAGCAGCAGCACCGGCGTGCGCAGCCGGGTCTGCACACCCTCCGCGTCCAGCAGCACCGCACGCGCGCGGATCACCAGCAGCGGGGCACGTCCCGGTCGGCTGGACGCACTCGGTCGCGGGTCGTCGGTGACGACCACCTCCAGCTGCACGACGGCCTCAGCGGCGGCCAGCGCCGGCAGCGGACCGGTCGTGCGTGCGCCGGCCCGACCGGCGGTGGCGACCGCGGCGGCGCTGGCACACAGCAGGGTCGCGACCACCAGGGCGGCGTGGACGCGACGGTTGCCGAGCACGTGCGGGTGGCGTACGACGACGAGCCCCGCACCGAGCAGCAACGCCGCGGCGACGAGCACGGGGCTGACGGGCAGCCCCCGGACCTGCCAGGCCACGATCCACGCGGCGCCTGCGGGCGCCACGAGCCGCAGGTCCGGGCGGTCCTGCTCGAGCCGAGGCTCCCCCGGGGTTCTCTTGTCGGTCGTGACCTGGGGCGGGGCCGCGCTCAAACCCGCACCGCATCCTTGATCGAGGCAAACTTTGCTTCGCCGATCCCACTGACCTCTCGCAGCTGGTCGACGCTGCGGAACCGGCCGTGCTCCTCGCGCCAGGCCACGATCCGTTCGGCGAGGACCGGCCCGATGCCGCTGAGCTGCTCGAGGCCGGAGGCGTCTGCGGCATTGAGGTCGACCTGGCTGTCACCCGGCACCCCCGCCGGGCCCACCGGGGCACCAGGCGGTGGGTCGACCCCGACGAGAACCTGTTCGCCGTCGACGAGCCGCCGCGCCAGGTTCATCAGCCCGGTTCCCTCAGGGTCGGTCGCCCCGCCCGCCGCCTCGATCGCGTCGTCGACCCGGGCGCCCGCGGGCAAGGTCACGACGCCGGGCCGCGCCACCTTTCCGCCGACCGACACGACGACGTCGCCGGTCGGCACCGGGGAGGCGCTCTCCTGGCCGATCTTGACGCCCTCGGCCGTGACCTCCGGCGCCGGCACGGCCGCGGGACGCCCGTGCAGCACCACGAACGCGGTGACGGCGACCGCCACCACCGCCAGGGCGGCGAGCGCGATGACCCCTCGTCGGCCGGGGTCGGTGCGGCCCGCCTTCCACGTCGCAAGCACGGAAGTAGGTCCGTCGAGGCCGAGGTCCAGCGGCAGTTCTTGGCGCGGCGCCGCCGAGACGTCCGGCTCCGGCTCCTGCCCGGCCATCTCGTCGGGAGCGACCCGACGGGGCGCCGTCCCGGGCCACCGCTGGCGCTCCGACTCCTCGTTGACGTCCGGTCGCAGGTGGGCCTCGGTAGACGCCCGCGACTCGCCGGATTCCGGGTCCGCTGCGGGGGACGGCTCGGGCGGGGCGATCGTCGGTGGGCGGTCGACCGGAGGCATCAGGCGGAGGCCCGCCGAAACCGCCGAAGCGTGGACCGGTGCGTGCGCCGTCGGTGCACGAGCCGACCAGGGCGACGACGGACCCGAGGACAGGCACGGCCAGGCAGGCGAACCCCATAGGTCGGGCCCCGCCGGCACCCAGCCGAGGTTGGGTGCGCCAATCGGTGCGGCGAGCGTGTGGTGCGCGGACCGGCGCGGGCTCGGTGGCAGGCGGCGGGCGACCGGCGGCGGCTCGGTGACCGCGACATGACGGACTGCGGACCCAGGCGGGTCCGCCTGCTCGGGTGTCCACCTGGTCCGCCTCGCCGCTGCGGACAGGGCTGAGACGCGCGCCACCGCGACCGGGTCGACCGGGGCGGAGCGCTGACGGGAAGGCAGGCGGAGGGGCACGACCGGAAACTACGAGCGGGAACGGCTCCGGTGATGCTCCCCAGGGGCGGCTGTGGACAACGCCGAGGCGTCAGGCCATCGTGCTAGGGACCGCTCAGGCCGGGACGATGTTGACCAGCTTCGGGGCACGGACGATGACGGTCCGGATGCCCCGACCGTCCAAGGACTTCTGCACCGCGTCCGAGGCCAGCGCCAGGGACTGCAGGTCGTCGTCGGCGATGTCCGGGGCCACCTCGAGCCGGTCGCGCACCTTGCCCTGGACCTGCACGACGCAGGTCACGGACTCCTCGACGAGCAGAGCGGGGTCGGCACAGGGCCAGGTCGTGTCGTGCACCGAGTCCCCGGCCGGTACGTCGTGGCCGAGCCTCGACCAGACCTCTTCGGCGGTGTAGGGCGCGAAACAGCCCAGCATGATCACCAGCGAGGACAGACCGTCGGTCAGCGAGGCCGCACCCGCCCCGGCGTCGACCGCCTTGCGCAGCGCGTTCGTCAGCTCCATCAACCGGGCGATCGCCACGTTCAGCCGATGGCCCTCGACGAGCCTGGTGACCTCGTCGACGGTCCGAGCGACAGCCCGGTCGACGCCCGCGTCGCGCTCGGGGCCGGCCAGACCATCTCCGACGGTCAGCGCCGCGACGTCGGTAGCGAGCCGGATCACCCGCGACAGGTACTTCACCGACCCAGCCGGTGAGACGTCGGCCCAGTCGATGTCCTCCTCCGGCGGCCCGGCGAAGACCACGGTCAGGCGGACGGCGTCCACCCCGTACGTCTCCAGCTCGGCGCCCAGGTCCACCCCGTTGCCGAGCGACTTGCTCATCGCCCGGCCCTCGTTGATGACCTGGCCCTGGTTCATCAGGGCAGCAAAAGGTTCGATCGCGTCGACCATGCCCATGTCGTGCAGCACCTTGGTGAAGAACCGCGCGTAGAGCAGGTGCAGGATCGCGTGCTCGACGCCGCCGACGTACTGCGCGACCGGCATCCAGTCCCGCACGGCAGCCGGGTCGAACGGGCCGTCGACGTAGTCCGGCGAGCAGAACCGCAAGAAATACCAGGAGCTGTCGACGAAGGTGTCCATCGTGTCGGTGTCGCGCAGCGCCGGGCCACCGCAGGACGGACAGGTCGTCTGAACCCAGTCGGTGGCCGCCCCCAGCGGGGACGTCCCGACAGGTTTGAGCGCGACTCCGCGAAGGTCCGGCAGCCGCACGGGCAGCTGGTCGTCCGGCACGTCCACCTCTCCGCACGACCCGCAGTGCACGATCGGGATCGGCGTCCCCCAGAAGCGCTGGCGGGACAGCAGCCAGTCGCGCAACCGGTAGTTGATCGCGCCCTTGCCCCCGCCGCGCGCCTCGAGGTCGCGCACGACCGCGTCGATGGCCTCGGCCTTGGCGAGCCCGTCGTACGGCCCGCTGTTGACCAGCACTCCCTCCCCGGCGGTCGCGACGCCGGTGGTGGACGGGTCCTCGCCGCCGGTGTCCACGACCACCCGTACGGGCAGGGCGAAGGTCCGGGCGAAGTCGAGGTCGCGCTGATCGTGCGCCGGCACCGCCATGATCGCGCCGGTGCCGTAGTCGGCGAGCACGTAGTCCGCCGCATAGACCGCCATGTCCTCCCCGGTCACCGGGTTGCGAGCGGTGACGCCGAGGTCGACGCCGGTCTTGGGCCGGTCGGTCGCCTGGCGCTCGATGTCGGTCGCCGCACGAACCTGCTCGCGATAGGCCTGCAACGCCTCGAGACGCGAGGGTGCGCACAGCTCGACGGCCAGCGCGGCGTCCGCGGCCACGACGAAGAACGTCGCGCCGTACAACGTGTCCGGGCGGGTGGTGAAGACCGTGACCGTCCGGTCCCCGATCGTGAAGTCGACGTGCGCCCCGACCGACCGACCGATCCAGTTCTCCTGCATCTTCAGCACCCGGTCCGGCCAGGTCCCCCGCAGCTGCGCCATGTCCTCGAGCAGCCGGTCGGCGTAGTCGGTCACCTTGAAGAACCACTGGGTCAGCTCGCGCTTGGTGACGATCGCGCCGCACCGCTCGCACGCCCCTTGGACCACCTGCTCGTTGGCGAGCACGGTCTGATCGTTGGGGCACCAGTTGACCGCCGACGCCTTGCGGTAGGCCAGGCCGCGCTCACGGAAGCGCAGGAAGAGCCACTGCGTCCAGCGGTAGTACTCCGGGTCGGAGGTGTGGACCCGTCGCGACCAGTCGAAGCTGATCGCATATCTACGAAAAGACGCGGCCTGGGTCTCGATGTTGGCGTACGTGTAGGTCGCCGGGTGCTCGTCGCGCTTGATCGCGGCGTTCTCGGCCGGCAACCCGAAGCTGTCCCAGCCGATCGGGTGGAGCACGTCGAAGCCGCGCCGCATCCAGTAGCGAGCGAGCACGTCGCACAGCCCGTACGCCTCGGCGTGACCCATGTGCAGGTCACCGCTCGGGTAGGGGAACATGTCCAGCACGTACTTCTTGGGCGCCCCCTCCCGACGCCCGGCCCGGTAGAGGTCCAGGGAGTCCCAGACCGGCAGCCACCGCTCCTGCACCTCGGTGGGGTCCATGACCTCGTGCTCGTTCGTGCGCGCCTCGCTCATGGGGTCCAGCCTATTGGGGCGACCTACGCTGTTTCGATGCCGGAGACCTTGACCCCGTGGGAGGTCGGTGCTGCGCACGCCACCCGCCGCCGTCGCCTGCTGGTCGGCGTCGCGGTGCTGTTCACGGGCGTCACCGCGGTGTTCGGGCTGCCGACCGGGCGTGAGGTCGTCACGCTGTGGGTGCTCGTGCTGCTGTTCGCCGTCGTGGGCGGTGACCTCGCGGCGTGGCGCCGGACCGTGGTGCGGGACTGGCTCCCGTTCCTGCTCGTGCTGTTCGCCTACGACCTGCTGCGCGGGTTCGCCGACGGGGCGATCGAGCGCGCGCACCTGCTGCCGCAGCTGCGCGTCGAGGAGTTCCTGTTCGGCGGCACGGTGCCGACGGTCTGGCTCCAGGAGCGCCTCTACACCCCGTCGCCGGCGTTCTACGACTACCTGATCGTGCCGGTCTACCTGTCGCACTTCGTGGTGCCGATGGCCGTGGCCGTCGGACTCTGGTCACGGTCTTACACGCGGTTCCGCGAATATGTAGCCAGCTTCGTGGTGCTGACGTGCGGCACGCTCCTGACGTACGCCCTGTTCCCGGCCGCCCCGCCGTGGCTGGCCAGCGAGACGATCGATCCCGGGACCGGCCAGACCTACCTGCCGTTCGTCGAGCGGGTGACGTCGCACACGCTGGGCCAGGTGGGCATCCCGACGATCCACAACGCCGTGCAGCGCGGCGAGGCGTACGCCAACCCGGTCGCGGCGATCCCGTCGTTGCACTCGGCCGTACCCATGCTCGTGGTGCTGCTGGCCTGGCCGTACGCCCGGACGCTCGGGCGTTCGCTGTTCGTGCTCTACCTGGCTGCGATGACCTTCACCCTGGTGTACGGCGGGGAGCACTACATCGTGGACGTGCTGATCGGCTGGGCGTACGCCGCCCTCGCGGTCCTGGTGGTCCGTGCCGTGCTGAAGCGTCGCCGGGCCCGCGAGCGGGAGCCGGCAGCGGCTCTGCCGGGATAGGTTCGCAGCCATGGTTACGGCACAACGCTCCAGCACGCGCGGCGATGCGCGCGCGCTGACCTCGCTCGTTGCCGTCGCGGGCGGGGTCGCCGGGCTTGCCTACCTCACGGTGGCGCCGACCCGCGGCTGGCTGGTCCTGGCCGCCGTGCTGGTGCTCGATCTCGGTCTTCCGCTGGTCGCGCGATCGCGCGGGCGCGACGACTGGTTCGCGGCCTGGCTGGTGCTTGCGCCGCTGTCGATCTTCCAGGTGCTGCCCGACTGGTCGTTGGTGACGGTGGCCGGCACGCTGCGCTTCCCGGACCTCGGCGGGCCGCGGGTCGGTGACGCCGTGCCGCTCGCGATGGCCGCGATGTGGGTGCCGCCGCTGCTGGCCGTCGTGCTCCTTGCCGGTCGCTCGGCCTGGCGCGGCGCGGTGCTGGCCGTGCTCGTGCTCGGGATCGCTGAATACTTCGCGCCCACGCTCGGGCTGTGGGAGCCGGTCGGGACCTTCACCGAGCGCTTCGGCGTCGCGCTCTACGTGCTGCCTGCCGAGGCGTTGCTGGGAGCCTGCACGGTCCTGGTCGTCACACACGCCCGGACCGCCGCCGAGCGGCTTGCGGGAGCAGCGGCAACGGCACTGGTCTACACCGGGGCGTTGTTCGTCGGGCTGCTCCTGCTCGACCGAGGACAGCTGGTCCTCGCGTGACCGCGCCGGAGGTGACCGCGGATCTGCTGCGCGTGCCGGTAAGGCTCTACGAACGCGCGTCGGAGCACTACGCCGACCTGTTGCGCGAGCTCAACCTGATCTCGCTGTCGGACACCGCGGACATCCCCGGACGGTTGCGCAGGATCGTCGACGACCTCACCGAACGGTTCGCGACGATCGGCTCCGACCTTGGCGCACGCGAGGTCGACCGCATCGACCTGAGCGTGCAGACCCGGCCCGCAGCCGGGGAGAACGCGGCCGAGCTGCTCGTGCTGCTTCACGAGGTCGACGTCTACTGCAGCGGGAACTGGTTGATCACGCTGCCGGCCCCGCCGGACCAGGCGGCGTTCTTCACCTGGTATCTCGGCGAGTTCGTGCGTCAGACCCGCGGCGAGCCAGCGCGGGCGTGGCCGGGAGCACTCACCTGAGCAGGGTCCTGGTGCGCCGGGCCCGCACGACCGACGTCCTGGCGATCCGCGCCCTCGTGGAGCTGCACACCGCTGACCGTCGGCTGCTGGGCAAGGCGACCGTGACGCTCTACGAGGACGTGCAGGAGTTCTGGGTGGCCTGCGACGGTGACGTGCTGGTCGGTTGCGGCGCCCTGCACGTGCTCTGGGCCGACCTGGCCGAGGTGCGCACCCTGGCCGTGCACCCCGACTGCCGCGAGCGGGGCATCGGCTCCCTGGTTCTCGCACAGCTGCTCGAACAGGCGCGTGAGCTCGGCGTGGGACGAGTCTTCTGCCTGACCTTCGAGACGCAGTTCTTCCTCCGGCACGGCTTCGAGGTGGCTGGGCAGGTGCTGGTGGACGCGGGCATCCAGGCCGAGATGCTGCAGTCGCACGACGAGGGCGTGGCGGAGTTTCTCGACCTGGCACGGGTGCGCCCCAACACGCTCGGTAACACCCGGATGATCGCCCAGCTATGACCGGCCCCGACCGCGCCGAGGTAGCGCGACGCGACGCCTACCGGTCCTGAGATCGCTGACCCGGGCACCGCGACCGGACCGAACCTTGGGTGCGCATCCATGACGAGGCCGGCGATCACTGGCGCGCCCTGACGGAAGACCTGCGGACGAAGGAGGCGACATACGCCGAAGCCCTGTCGCGCTAGCGACCCCGGAACGTGCCGGTGCGCTTCTCCTTGAAAGCGGCCTGTGACTCGGCGTAGTCCTCCAGCGCAGAGACCACACCGAAGTGCGAGGACACCATGTCGTAGTGGGTGCGCAGGTCGACCCGCTCGGAGGAGCGCACGAGCCGCTTGATCATCGCCAGCTGCACCGGGGGCTTGGTGGCGAGCCGGGCGGCGAGCGCCTGGGTGTGCGCGAGCACCTCGTCGTCGGGGAGCACGGCGTTGACCATCCCGAGCCGGGCCGCTTGTTCGCCGCGGACCGGGTCGCCGGTCATGAGCAGCTCCATCGCCTTC
>JBBSTI010000098.1:0-13082 GCA_038236005.1 Mycobacteriales bacterium
CGGGAGTTCTCCAGCACCAGACCGACCGCCTGCTCCCGGTACTCCAGGCTGAACTTGCGATACTTCCGAGACATGAATCCTGCCACCTTCCGGATGGAACTTTATATGCGGTCCGGTCCGAGAACAAGGGGGCAGGTCAGTGTCGAGGAGACGCCGCGGCTGCCCGGTTGTGACGCGAACCGCCGGTGGGTCGCGGGCCGGGCAATGATCCGGCTGAGGTCTCCCCCTCCGCGACGATGAGACGCAGGTGCTCCGCAGTGAAGCGGACGTGTCGCCCGAGTCTCGCGTGCGGGACAGCACGAGCCGTAACCTTGTCTCGGAGCCAGCTGTGAGGAACGGCCAGCAGTTCCGCGGCCTCGGCAATCGACCACAGCCGATCGGGCATGCTCTCCGCTCTCGTCGACCAGGGGCTTATCGCGGCCATAGGGTCTGGGCGGAGGCTGTCGTGGCCCGTCGTCACGACTGATGCCACCGGCCCGCCGTGTCCGAACAAGGGAGGTCGTCGTCGGCGAGGCAGTCCAGGATGTCTCCGGCGGAGACCGTGCGCGCACGTCCGGTGCCGCTGCAGCGCAGGCGACCGGCAAGGACCAGCCGACGGATCTCTGACTCGCCGATGCCGAGCACGGCGGCCGACTCCGGCACGGTGAACGTGAGCGTCGGCATGGCTCCCCCGAGAGCTGCGGCGAGACGAATCTGTGCTCTCAGGCGCCGTACGCCGATGCGACCGGACAGTTCTCGGACCACTGGCCCGATCGCAGCCCCCCCGTCGTCACAGAGTGGCGCACGGCGTAGTCGGGCTGTCAGACCTTGATAGGCCATTCGAGTGACTTCTCTAGACATACCGGTGAAGTGCGTGCACGTTGAACGCCAGAGATCTTGGGCTACCCGACGAGGGGCTGGTGCTTGACATGGGCGTCTGCAAGGCCGCTGCGGGCGTGATCCTGGTGGCCGTTCTGGCTGGCTGCGCTGGCGGTAGCAGTGGAGTCGACGCCGAGCCCGCACCGCCGACTGGCTCTGACACCCGCTCCCCCGCCTCACGGAGCCCTGAACCGTCGGTGTCGGCAACGCCGTCCCGCGAGTCGGTCGCACCGACGGCGCCTGCCGCCGAGGTCGCGATGCTGGACCAATACCGCCGCTTCTTCTCCTCCCTCACGCCGCTGTCAACGATGCCGTACGAGGCCCGCTATGCGGCGATGCAGAAGCTCGCCGTCGACCCGGAGCTGACGCAGGTCATGGGCGGGTACGCGGCGGCCGATCAGGCCGGCCAGGTTCTCTACGGCGAGCCGGTAGTCCGGCCCGAGGTGACGAAGGTCGACGGTCCTGTGGCCACGGTGGCGGACTGCCAGGACACCAGCGCCCACGGGCGGCAGGTCGAAGCCACCGGCGAGAAGGTGACCGTCGGACGCAAGGGTGACCTCGCGACGGTCACCATGCAGCAGGGCCCTGACGACGTCTGGCGCATCGCCACCATCTCGTACGCACCGGCGGGGTCATGCGTCTTGTCATAGCTCTCGTCGCGGTCGTCTCCGTCTGTCTGCTCAGCTCTCCTGCCCTTGCTGGTGACAGCCCGATCGTGGTCAGCGGAGGCAACGGGGTCGTTGACACCGCGATCACCCTGCCCGGCACGCCTGAGACGGGCACGATCGTGCAGCTGGTCGGCGGGGGCGCGGCCTCGGGCCCGGCGATCACCTGCACGTACACGCTGGACACGAGCAACCCAGGCAGCCACCCGGGCGACTACCCGGGCCTGCACGACCCCGGTCACGTCGAAGGCACCGACGGTTCCTACTACTACCGGGACTGCTCGAACGGGCAGTTCAGCCTCGTCTGGGTGCCGATCGGGAACGCACCCGCGGCGGTGGGGGTGCCGACCGTGACGCCGGCGCAGCTGGCCCAGGAGGCGCGCGACCAGCTCGTCCTCACCCGCCCGACGGTGCATCGGTCGCCGACCGAGACCAACCGCTTCGAAGGCTCCCCGTTCACGTGGGTCAACCTGTGGACCTGGTTCTGGACCAATCCGGGCGACTACCGCGAGATGACCAAGACGCTGACCGTCGGGCCGGTCTCGGCGACCGTACGGGCCAAGCCGGTCGCCTTGATGATCGACCCGGGCGACGGCAGCGCCCCGACGAGGTGCATGGGGCCCAGCCGAGCGTGGACCGAGGCCGACGGGGACGCAGCTCCTCCCGGCGGCTGCGGCACCCGGTACACCCGCGTCACCGCCGGCCCGGTCACCTCCCGCCTGGCGATCGTGTGGGAGGTGACCTGGACCGGCTCCGGCGGCACCGGCGGCACGCTGCCGGCCATGCAGACCGTCACCTCCGCGCCGGTCCGGGTCCTGCAGGCTCAGGTCGTGAACCGATGACTGCGGTGCTGAGCCCGCCGGTCGGTCTCGCGACCGGGCTGCCGACCCGACAACGCCGTCCCGGGTTCGTCGCCCTGGCGGTGGCCCTGATCGTCGGGCTCTCAGCGGTCGGCGCCTACCTCTACTCCCAGGCCGGGCAGAAGACCCCGGTCGTGATGGTGGTCCGCGACGTCTCGGTGGGCCAGGTCGTACAGCGCGCCGACCTCACGACGGTCAGCGTCAGCGGGCCGGTCGTGGCGCTGGCGGGCGCGAACCTGCCGGGCGCTGTTGGGCAGCGCGCCGCGGTCACCCTGCTGCCGAACACCCTGCTGCAGCGGGCGATGCTGACCTCGGGCACCGGCCTGCCTGCCGGTCAGGCCCAGGTCGGCATGGCTATCCGGTCCGGCCAGCAGCCTGCCGACGGGCTGCTCCCCGGCGACACCGTCCGGGTGGTCGCCCTGCCCGCACAGGGCAGCGGCAGCACCGACGCGAAGGTGCTGAGCGAACGGGCCACCGTCTTCGCCACCCGGGAGGACCCGGCGGTCAACGGCGGATCCCTGGTGACCCTGGTGGTGCCTGACGCGCAGAGCACCGCGATCGCCGCCGCCGGCAGCCAGGGCGCGGTCGCGCTCGTGAAGGTAACGCCGTGATCGTCTCGGTGTGCGCGGACACCGGCGCTCCGGGCGTCACGGACCTGACGCTCGCGCTCGCGCTGGTCTGGCCCGGCCAACGGCTGGTCCTGGAAGCCGATGTGTCCGGCGCCGACCTGGCCTTCCGTACGGGCAGGGCCGACGGGCTCCTGGACGCGCAGCCCTCGGTGCTGACCCTCGCGGCGGACGCCCGCGGCGAGCTGCCCCCGGGAGCGCTGCTCTCGTACGCCCAACCGACCGTTCTTGGCGTGCCGGTGATCCCGGGGGCACCGACGGCTGAGGCGTTCGCGCCGATGGCCCGGCTGTGGCCGCAGGTCGCCTCGGCCGCGGCGGCCTGGGACGGCACGGTGCTGGCCGACCTAGGCCAGTTGCTGCCGGGTGACCCGGCTCGGCCGGTAGCCGCAGCGTCCGAGGTCGTCATCCTGCTCACCCGCGCGGACGTCGCCGGACTCTTTCGACTGCGGGAGCGGGCCCGGGAACTGTCCGCGGCCTTCGGCGGCGGCCGGGACGTCAACCCGGTGGTCGTCATCGTCCGGGCCCGTCCTGGCGCCGAGGGCCGGCGTGCGGTGGCTGCCGCGCAGCAGGTGCTGGACGCCGCCGGCATCCCGGTTCCGGTCCTTGGGCTGTTCGCCGACGACCCGGCGGGGCGTACCCAGCTGCACGAGCTGCGCAGCCCACGACGCCTGCTGGGCAGCGAACTCACCAGATCGACCCGAGCCTTGGTCGCAGCTCTGCAGGCCGAGCGACCCGCGGCCAGTGTGAGCACGACGCTCGCCGAGGCGGCCTCGTGAACACCGAGCTGTTGGACTACCAGCTCATCCGGACCCTGCAGGAACGGGTCGCCGACCAGCTCACCGTCAGCCGTCAGCAGCGCAAGGCCACCAGCCTTCCGGACCTGCAGGCCTTGGACGAGGAGCAGCTGGCCCTGAGCTTGATCGAGGCACAGGTCAAGACGTACATGCACGCCGAGCTGACCGCCGGCCGCGACCTGCCCGACGCCAGCCACGACCGGCGGCTCGCGGACGCGGTGTTCGCAAGCATGTATTTGGCCGGGGAACTGCAGGAACTGCTCGAGGACGAGTTGGTCGAGGACATCGACATCAACGGTGCGGACGAGGTGTGGGTGACCTACGCCGACGAGCGCCGGACGGTCCGGAGCCGGCCGGTCGCGGGCTCGGACGCCGACCTGATCGACATGATCTAGAACCTGGCTGCGTACGCAGGGCTGAACGCCCGCCCGTTCTCGGTCGCCAGCCCAACCCTTGACCTGCGGCTGCAGGACGGCTCCCGACTCTCCGCGATCATGACGGCCGGGGAACGGCCGTCGGTGAGCATCCGCCGCAACCGATACCCGCAGGCGTTCCTGCCGACCCTGGTCGAGCTGGGCACGCTAGACGAACAACTCGCCGCCTTCCTGACCGCGGCCGTACAGGCCCGGCTCAACATCATGGTCGCGGGGGCGACCTCGGCCGGCAAGACCACCCTGCTTAGGGCGCTGATCAACTGCATCAGCCCTGATGAGCGGCTCATCACGATCGAGCAGAGCCTGGAGCTCGGGCTTCGTCGCCACCCGGAGCTGCACCCGAACACTTTGGAATGGGAGGAGGTGCTGCCCGACGCCGACGGCAAGGGCGGCATCACCCTGGACCAGCTCGTACGAAGGACCCGCCGGCAGAACCCGTCCCGGGTCATCCTCGGCGAGATCCTCGGCCCAGAGGTCGTGACCACGCTGACCGCGATGAGCCAGGGCAACGACGGCAGCCTCAGCACGCTGCACGCCCGCAGCGCGCAGGACGTGTTCCACAAGCTGTCGACCTACGGCGCCCGGTTCAAGAACCTCAGCGTCAACGTCATGCACCAGCTGATCGCGGCCAGCGTCGACGTCATCGTCTTCATCGCCAAGCAGCCGGACGGGCAGCGCGCGGTGACCGAAGTGCTGGAGGTGACTGGCATGGCCGAGGACCGGGCCGGTCGCGCCCATCTCTTCGCCGAGGCGTACGGCGCAGCGGTCCGTACCGACGTCCCGATCGCGCGCCACGACCTGCTCGCCCGCGGCGGCTACGACGACCGGGCCTGGGCCGTGCCCGCCGGAATCCTGGGGCGATGAGCCGTGCTGCCTGACCTCGGGGTCCTGCTAGCAGCACTTATCTGTGCTGGGCTGGGCGGAGCGGTGCTGCTGCTCGCCGTCGGTCTGCGAGGCACCCTCCCGAACAACACGCGCCCGCCGGGCCGGACGGGTCGGGCGCTGCACGCCGTACAGGACCCTGCCCTGGCACGCCGGATCGGTGCCGGGCTGGCCGTCGCCGTCCTCGTGCTGCTGGTGACCCGCTGGCCGGTCGCCGCGGTCGGGCTTGGCGCCCTGGTCATCCTTTGGCCGGTGCTGTTCGGCGGCGGACAGCACGAGCGCTTGCAGATGGATCGGCTCGAGGCGCTGGTGGTCTGGACCGAATCGTTGCGCGATACCGTCGGCGCGCACGCCAGTCTGGAACAGGCGATCCCGGTCACCGCCCGGCACGCCCCGCCGCTCATCCGCCCCGCGCTGGTGCGCCTGGTCGGGCAGCTGCACGCCCGCGTACCGATCGACAAGGCCCTGCTCTCGCTCGCCGCCTACCTGGACGACGCCTCCGCCGACCTGGTCCTGGCAGCGCTGATCCTGTCGGCCCAGCGCCGCGGTGATGGCCTCGGGCAGGTCCTGACCGGCCTCGCCGTCGCCGCCCGTGAGGAGCTGGACGTACGCCGCAAGGTCAGCGCAGGCCGGGCCGGCCTACGACGCGGCGTCCAGGTCGTCGTCGTCATAACCCTGAGCTTCGCGGGCTTCCTCGCCGTCTTCGGCGGCACCTACGTCGAGCCGTACGCCACCCCCGCCGGGCAGCTAGCGCTCGGTGTCGTGCTGGGGATCTTCGCCGTCGGCTTCGGCTGGATGCGTCAGCTGTCAGGCATCCCGGCGGTTCCGACGTTTCTCACCCCGGCTGCGGGAGGTCCGGACCCGGCCGACCTCATGGTGCTCGCCGGCCTCACCGGATCCGCAGGTGCTGGGCACGACCGTCCCGGCGCTCAGCGGAGCAGGCGGGCCAGATGACCGGGCTGGCGCTCGTCGGCGCTCTGCTCGGAGCCACCTTCGTCGCGCTGCTGAGCCGCGCCTTGCCGGCCCGCCCGTCGGCGCTCGTCCAGCTCGGAAGGCTCGATGCCGCCTGGCGCCCCACCACCTTGCCGACGCTCCAGCCGGGGTTCGGTGCGGGCGTGCTCGGCCGGGCCGGCGAGCGGCTGAACGTCGAGCTGGCTCGGCGCGGCATCGGGCAGGCTCGACTGCGCCAGGACCTGGCCCTCACGGGTCGGGACGTGCAGCAGGTTATGGGCCGCAAGGTCCTGGCGGCGGTGGCCGGGCTGCTGATCACCTTGGTCTGCCTGGTCACCGTGCAGCTGACCGTGGGGGCGCCGCTGCCGATCCTGACGCCGCTGCCGGTCGCGCTCATCGTCGCGGCCGGGTTCTTTTTTCTGCCGGACCTGGAGGCCCGCAATCAGGCCGCCCGGCGGCGCGAGGATTTCCGGCGCGCCCTTGGCGCCTACCTGGACCTCGTGGCGCTCGAGATGGCCGGCGCCGCGGCCCCCGCCCAGGCCCTGACCAGCGCCGCGCGGATCGGCAACGGCTGGCCGTTCGCGCTGCTGCGCGACCCCCTCTACCGGGCGCACCGGTCCGGCAACGACCCGTGGACCGCACTCACCGAGCTCGGCGAACGCATCGGCGTCAGCGAGCTGCGCGACCTCGGCGCCCTGGTGCGCCTGGTCAGCCACGACGGCGCCCGCGTACGCCAGACCCTCACCGCCCGCGCCGCAGCCATGCGCCGCCGCGACCTCGCCGACGCGCAGGGCCAGGCCGAGGAACGCGACGTCTCCATGCGGCTCGCCCAGCTCGTCGTCGCCGCCGGCTTCATGGTCTTTCTCGCCTATCCCGCCATCGTCAACGTCCTGGCCATCTGACCAGGGCCGCGCTGTCCACTCCGGCCGTCCGGACGCACCTGTCCCCACGGCTGGGAACACCACCCACCCCGAAGGAGCCCTGGCGTGATCCCGTACAACCTGCTCGTCGCATTCTTCTCCGCCCACACCGCCGAGCTGCGCCGCCTGCGCCATGAGGACGGCGACCGCGGCGAGATCGTCCAGACCGTCGTCATCATCGCGCTGTTCGTCGCGGCCGCGATCGTGATCGTCGCGATCCTGGTGGGCAAGGCCACCACCGCCGCGAACAACGTCCAGACGCAGTAAGGCGGGGTCGTCGTACGCCATGCTGTCCTTGCGTACCGCGCCGCGCGGCGAGCACGGGTACAGCCCGATCGAGGCGGTCGTCACGTTCCCTGCGCTGCTGCTGATCGTGCTGACCGTCGTGCAGTTCTCGCTGCTGTGGCATGCCCGGCACGTCGCGCAGGCCGCTGCGCAGGATGGCCTGCAGACCGCGAGGGCGTACGCGGGGACGGCCGAGCAGGGCCGGCAGGGCGCCACCGACTACCTCGCGCAGGTCGCCCCCCGGCTGCTCCACGACTCGGAGGTGCAGGTCACCCGCGGACCGACGCAGGTCGACGTGCAGGTCACCGGACGGGTGCTGTCGATCCTGCCGCTCGGGCTCACCGTCACCGAGCACGTCACCGGACCGGTCGAACGCTTCGTCGGGCCCGGCTGATGCGCCTCCACCGGTTGTGCAGTCAGGGCGGGTTCATGGGCGTCGAGCTGGCGATCGCCATGCCGTTCCTGCTCGTGATGCTGTTGCTCGTGGTCGGGCTCGGTCGGGTCAGCCACGGACGCCAACAGCTCGAGCAAGCCGCAGCGGCCGCGGCCCGCGCAGCCGCCCTCACCACCGGTCCCGGCCTGGCCGGGCAGCAGGCTCGCCAGGCCGCCGCCGACACGCTCGCCCAGGCCGGTCTGTCCTGCACCGAGCTGCAGATCGATGTCGACACCCGTGCGTTCCGGCCGGGCGGCTACGTGGACGTGACCGCGACCTGCCGAGCCGACTTGTCTTCACTGACCCTGACCGGCCTACCCGGCTCGGTCGCGCTGAGCAGCACCGCCCGGTCCCCGCTGGAAGCGCACCGCGACTTCTCCGGAGCCCGGTCATGACCTATGAGGTTGACGTGTTGAGGAGGGACCCGGAAGCAGGCGCCATCGCCATCATGCTGCCGGTGCTCGCCGTCGCGCTCTTCGCGATGGCCGGGCTCGTCATCGACGGAGGTACCGCCCTCGCGGCCCGCGGCCGAGCCGCCGACGTCGCGCAAGAAGCGGCCCGTGCCGGCGCCGACCAGCTCACCGCCACGTCCCTGCGCCGGGGCGACCCGAGCCGGCTCACCCTGGACCCGGCCGCCGCCACTCTCGCCGCCCGACAGATCATGGACGCCTCGCAGGTCACCGGACAGGTCCAGGTGTCCGGCGACACCGTCACCGTCCAGGCCAGAACGGTGAAACGCACCGCGATGCTGTCCGCCGTCGGGATCGACACCGTCAGCGGGCACGCCTCCGCGACCGCCACCGTCCTGTACGGCGGCACCACCGACGCCACCGGCCGCTGACATGCTGCGACCACTGCGTGCCCTCGCCGCGTTCCTGACCCTCACCGCGCTCGTCGTCGGGATACCGGCCGCGCTGCTGCTCACCATCGGCAGCCCGGCGGCCGGGCTCCCCGACCTGCTCGCTGGCGACGTTAGCGACCGAGCGCTGATCTCCGTGCTCGCCGCGGTCGCCTGGCTGGCGTGGGCGCAGTTCGCGCTCGCCGTCCTCGTCGAGCTCGTCTCCGCAGTGCGCGGCACTCCCCTGCCCCGGCGCCTGCCGGGGCTGCTGCCCGGACAGCAGGACCTCGCCCGTGTCCTGGTGACTGCCCTGCTGCTGGTCCCCATCGGCGGCGGGGCCCTGATGCCGACCGCGAATCTTGCGGGCGTACCGGCGTCGGTGTCTGCGGCGACGAGCCCCGTGCGACTGCTCGACGCCGTCCCGATGGCGGCGCGTACCTACGTCGCGGTAGACGTCAGGGTCGATACCGGGCAGGCCAGGCCGGACGCGAGCGCTGTGCCGTATACGGTCGGGGACGGTCCCGTCACGCTCTGGGACATCGCCGAGACCCACCTCGGCGCCGGTGAACGTTGGCACGAGATCTGGCAGCTCAGCAAGGACCTGCCGCAGCCGGGCGGTCACACCCTGACCTCACCCCGCCGGCTGCGTATCGGCTGGACCGTCATGCTCCCGCCCGACGCCCGATCGCCCCTGACGGGCTCAGACTTGGGCCGAGGGCAATCCTCCCGCGGGCCGTCCGTCACGGTTGCCCCGGGCGACACGCTGTCCGAGCTCGCCGCGGCAAATGGGCTGCCGGACTGGCACCCAATCTGGGACCTCAACGCCGGAAAGCCTCAGCGTGACGGCAGCGCACTCAGGGATCCCGACCTGATCCGTCCCGGCTGGCAACTCGGTCTCCCCGGACCGGCCGACGCCTTGGCGCTCGACCGCGCACTCAATGAGATGCCGGGCGCCGGAGATGACCGGGGCGAGCCCGTTCCCACACTTGCCCCCAGTGCAACGGAACCGGCGACGGCCTCACCCAGCGCGCCCATTCCGGGAGCCTCCGCACCTGCACCCAGGTCGGCGTCAACGTCGCCGCCCAAGCCCGTGTCTCCCCCGGCGCTCACCACCCCGCCCGCGTCCGAGTCTGCAGCCGAGCCCACGACCCCGTCGATGGCCAAGACTCCGACCCGTCCGGCACCGGCCGCTTCGACCCCGTCGTTGGCCGAGCCAGTTCTCCCGTCCCTCACTGCCCCGCCTCCCGTGCTCGCGTCGACATCTGTGCCAGGACCAGAACCCGTCCCTATCTCGTCGGCTGACCAGGAGACGTCGAGCCCGGGTGCATTCTCGTCGGGCTTCCCCGCGTTCGCTGGCGGCGGCGTCCTGCTTGCGTCGATCGGCTTGACGGCTCTGCTGCGCGCCCGTCGTCGGCAGTTCCGGGAACGCGCGCTCGGCCGGACCATCGGCACCACACCGCCCGAACTTGCACGCACCGAACGCGCTCTGCTCACCCGTGGGCCGGTCGGCGCCCCCGATGTCACCTGGCTCAACACCGCTCTGCGCAGCCTGGTCCAGATCCTCGACCAGCCTGGCGACCGCCTGCCCGACCTGGTCGCCGTCCAGCTTGCTCCGGACCGACTCGAGCTGTTCTTCGCCACCCCCGTGGTCCGTACTCCCGACCCCTGGATCGTCAGCCCGGACGGCCTGCGCTGGTCCGTCGACCGCGGTGTCCACCTGCCGTACGACGTCGAACGGGGCCGCGACCAGCTCAGCCCCTACCCGGCGCTCGCCACGATCGGCTCGACCGACGACGGCGCGTTCTGGCTCCTGGACCTGGAACACGTCGGCGTGCTGCATCTGACCGGCGACCAGAGGACGTGCGAGGACCTGGCCCGCTTCCTTGCGGCTGAGCTCGCGCACAACGCTTGGTCCGACCACCTGCAGGTACGCACCCACGGTCTCGGCGGTGACCTCGACCGGCTGAACCCGTCCCGGGTTCGAGACGTCACCTGCCTGGCTGACGCCGTCCGGGAGGCCCGCCAGCACCTGACCGAGGTCACGGCCGATGGCTCCGCCCCCCATTCCGACGTCCTCGCGGGTCGGCTTCACGACGACTCCCCCGGAGACGGCTGGCCGCCGCACGTGTTGCTGGCCCTGACCCACG
This sequence comes from Mycobacteriales bacterium, assembly GCA_038236005.1. Taxonomy (GTDB): domain Bacteria; phylum Actinomycetota; class Actinomycetes; order Mycobacteriales; family SCTD01; genus CANKBT01. Next base: position 10,694 of record JBBSTI010000098.1, read on the forward strand.
ACGACAGGGAGGCCAACGAGGCACTTGCGCCCGCGAGCCCGGCAGTCGCGCTAGACGAACTGATGGCGCGCCTTTGCCGGCTGACCACCCGGACCTCGCTGGCACTCGCCGTCATTCACCCCGCTCTGCCAGCGGACAGCGACGGCTGGCAGCTCCACCTCGATGAGGGCGGCGGCCTCTTTGTCCCCCGCCTCGACCTGCGGCTCACCGCGCAAGGCCTCACGCCGAACGAGGCCAGCGACCTCGCGGCTCTCCTCGAGACCGCGCGCACGCAGCCTGACGAGCCAGTACCGCCAGCCCAGGGAGACGCGCCGTGGCAAAGGCTCTCGGACGCGACCGGAGCCCCGCTCACCGAACTTCTGGTTCCCAAATGGAAAACGGACCATGAGGCACGGCCGACAGGCGGAGACAGCTCCCCGGTTGCGCCCGTCCAACTGCAGCCCACCGAGACCCCGCCGCACCTGCCCGAGCCCGTTGCGGACCTCGCGGCCGAGCTCCGAGACCTGGCCCCGACCCTCAGCGAAGCCGGGCGGACGGCCGTCGCTCAGGCGGACCCCACGCTCGACGAAGATCTCGCCGAGTGGCTCGACCCGGACAGCCGGGTCGCCAAGCTGACCTTGCTCGGACCGGTCCAGCTGAGAGCTCACGGAGCGACCAGCAACCGGGGTCACGACCGGGCCACCGAGGTCGTTGCCTATCTGCACTGCCGCCCCAACGGCGTCACCACCCAGCAGTTCGCCGCCGAGTTCTGGCCGGACGAGGAAGCACCGCTCGGCCGGGTCCGCAAGTACGCCAACGACACCCGCGTCTGGCTCGGCCGTGACGCCAGGACCGGCAAGGACTACTTGCCCCGCGCCAACGAAGGTGACGGGGGCGTCGGCGTCTACAGAATCCGGGGCGTGCTGGTCGACGCTGAGCTGTTCCGACGACTCCGCCTGCGAGGCCTGGCTCAGGGTCTCCCCGTCGGTCTCGGCGACCTAGAGACAGCGCTACAGCTTGCCACTGGCCCGCCGATGCAGCGGCTGCGCCCCGGCGGCGGCGGGTGGCTGACCCAGACTCCGGTGCAGCACCACTACACCGCCATGATCGTGGACACCGCTCATACGGTCGCAGCCCTCCACCTCAGTAGCGGCGACTATTCAAGGGCCCGAGCGGCAGCACTGATCGCGCTGAACGCTGCCGGGCAGGACGATGTTTCCCTACTCGACCTCGTGGCGGCGGCCCGGATGGCTGGTCACCAGGCGACGGCCGACTCCTACATAGCGCGCATCCTCGTCAACAATGAGGCGGAAGTACCCGAGGACCTGCCCCCACGGACCTACGCCTTCCTCCACGCATGCGGCGCCGCATAACCAGGACGCCTAGCCGTGAGCGCCCGGCGCAGGGCCAACCGACCCCGTCCGCCGCGGCCCGGCGCACGGATACGCGACACCCGACGCGCTGGCCACCGCTCGGACCCCGGCCGGTCGAAGTCCGCAGGCCCTCGCTGTGGAAGCTCGACGCGTCCGCGATCACCTTGCCCCGCCGAGGCCGCTGGCCTTCTGGTGTGGCGGGTGGTGCTGACCGAGCTGGCCGGGGAGCGCGCGGCAGCCCCAGGGACCGGGGATGTCTTTGCCTGTGGGGACTCCGTCCCGCTCCTCGATGTGGCTCACCAGAGTAATGGAGGCGAGCGCAACGTAAAACAGCCACGACCACCAGGCGTCATGGTCGTATTCGCGCCGCTCATCAGGCTTGTTGTGACGGATCCAGAACTTGTTTGCCATCTCGAAGAGCATCGCCTCGTCCTTGGTGGACATTGTCGCCTTGACGCTGACCCGGTGCCGCTCGAGTACGTCCATGAGGTCGTGCACAGCGTCGCGACGGTAGGTCAGGGTCGATGTGCGGGAGCGGTACTTGCCGATCGCGGCTTTAACGTGATCACGATCGTCGGCCTTGAGCGCGCCTGTCGCCTTGTCGAGCAAGGGCGCGACTCCGTCTGGGACCGTCCGGAGAATCTCTCCGCGCTGAGTCATCTCGTAAGTGGGCTCGATGCGTCGAAGGATGTCGTTCGACAGGTTCCGGTAGTTGCTTCGCGCCGGTTCGACCGAGAAGGTGTCGTAGTGCCAGCCGCAGTTGATGTAGCTGTGATAGCGACCGGACCCTATGACCGGTGAGGAGACATGGTCGTACAAGAACCCGATCATATCGAAGAGCGTGTCATCGTCCCAGCTGTTGGCGTTCTCGCTCACGGGCCACATCCCTTCGCGCCCTAGGGCTATAAGCATCCGTTCCGGGATGGCGGTCCCAGGGGCGCCTGCGACCCGACCTTCGTCCGCGCAGTCGTAGCCGAAGGCCTGCTGGAGCTGCCCGGCCTCATCGGCAGCGTTGACCAGGCCGGCGAAGGCCCGGC
>JBBSTI010000099.1:0-12682 GCA_038236005.1 Mycobacteriales bacterium
CCCTGTTCATGCAGAAGCACTGGGACGTGATGCGCAGCGACGACGCCGGTGCGTCCTGGCGAGAGATCAGCGGCGACCTGCCGTCGGACTTCGGGTTCCCGATCGAGGTGCACGCGCACGAGCCGGAGACGGTCTACGTCGTGCCGATCCTGTCGGACTCCGAGCACTACCTGCCGGAAGGAAAGCTGCGGGTCTACCGCAGCCGGACCGGCGGGGACGACTGGGAGCCCCTGGCCCACGGACTGCCACAGGAGCACTGCTACGTGAACGTGCTGCGCGACGCCATGTCCGTCGACACGTTCGACTCCTGCGGGGTGTACGTCGGGACGAGCGGCGGACAGGTCTACGTGTCCGCTGACAGCGGTGACACCTGGGCCGCGGCGGTGAGCAACCTCCCGCCGGTGCTGTCGGTCGAGGTGCAGACGCTGTCATGAGAGACCTGGCATGAGAGTCGTGCTGCCCTACCACCTGCGCACCCTTGCCCAGGTGGGGGCGGAGATCGAGCTGCCCGGCACCACCGTCCGAGAGGTGCTTGACGCCTTGGAGCAGGCCTACCCGGTGCTGCGCGGCACGGTCCGCGACGCCGCGGGAGCACGCCGACCGTTCGTCCGGTTCTTCGCCTGCTCGACGGACCTGTCCCATGACAGCCCTGACGACCCGCTCCCCGGACCGGTGTTGGCCCGTGACGAGCCGCTGCTCGTCGTCGGCGCCATGGCCGGCGGCTGACTCAGCCGGAGACGTCGAGCAGCAGCCCGAGGAGCTTGCGCACCTGCGTCAGCACCGCAGAGCCGACGTTGCCGGAGCGGTCCCCGAGCCGGGCAACGGCGACTGATCGCGCGTGCTCGCACTGCGCCGCGCTGCTGCGGATCCGCCCGTTCTACGGATCCGCGTCGACCACCACCTCGCTCGTGCGTCGGCTGAGCGTCGAGGTGAGCGGTACGACCTGGACCACGGACGGGCCTGCGTCCAAGGTCCGTTGGGCGGACACGATCACTCCTGGCCGCACGAACCCGGCCTCTGCCCGATCGGCTGTCCCAGGTCCACGTCGACGACGTCACCCGGGGTCAGCATCGAGCCACACCCGTTTATCCGGCCGCAGCTCAGCGCGCAGCTCGGCCCCGATCTGCTTCTGCCGCAGCTTGCGTGCCGGCAGCGTCACCGTGTCCCCGACGCTCGCACCCATCGACGCCGCCAAGGCCTTGAGCTGCTGGTGGGTGGCAACATCGATTCTCACGCTGGTGCTCTGCATGCAGTGACGTCAACGGAAAGGCATGCAGTCCAGAGCCCTCAGCGTGCCCAGATTCACGGCCGCATGCGTCGATGAGTTCTGGGGCGGCTAGCGGTCGACCGGGTCCGAGCAGACAGAGGAGAGCATCATGAGGAAGCTGGTCGTCAGCACGTTCGTGTCGCTGGACGGGGTCATGCAGGCCCCCGGCGGTCCGGGCGAGGACGAGAGCGGCGGGTTCCGTCTCGGCGGCTGGACCGTGCCGCACTTCGACGCCTCGGTCGGGGAGTTCATGGACGAGCTGATGGGTCACCCGTTCGACCTCGTGCTGGGACGCAAGACGTACGACCTGTTCGCCTCGTTCTGGCCGCACGCCAGCGAGGAAGAAGGGGGCAAGCCACTGAACGACGCCGTCAAGCACGTCGCCTCTCGGGGCACGCCCGAGCTGTCCTGGGACCGGTCGGTCCAGCTCGGCGCGGACACCGTCGAGGCCGTACGAGCCCTCAAGGAGCAGGACGGCCCGGAGCTGCAGGTGCACGGCAGCGGTGACCTGCTGCAGACGCTGCACGGGGTCGGTGTGATCGACACCTATCGCCTGCTGACGTTCCCGGTCGTGCTGGGCAGCGGAAAATGCCTGTTCGGTGACGGTGCGCCGCCGGCCGGGCTGACGCTGACCTCGAGCCGGTCCTCCGGCACCGGCGTCGTGATGTCGGTCTACGACACTGCCGGCTCGCTCGAGACCGGGTCGTTCGCGCCGTAGCCGGACAGCGCACGGACCAGCGCCTGCAGGGCCGGTGTCCGCGCCGTCTCGGCGTGCTGCACCAGCGACACCGAGCGAGCGCCAGCCTGTGCGCCCGGGTGGACCTCGACGCCCGGGTGCCGGAACGCCCGTAGCGCCAGCTCGGGCAGCAGGGCGACCCCGATCCCCGCTGCGACCAGGGCCTGGACGACGACGTAGTCGTCGGTGCTGTGCCGCACGTCCGGCACGAACCCGGCCGCGGCGCAGACTCGCAGCAGGTGCTCGCCGCATCGCGGGCAGCCGCTCACCCACCGTCGTGAAGCCAGGCCGGCCAGGCCGCCGAAGCTCTCCCCCGCCGGCAGGACGACCCGCACCGGGTCCTCGGTCAACGCCGTAGCGACCAGGTCGGGACCAAGATCTGCCGACCAGGCGTAGGCGAAGACCAGCGCCGCGTCGACCTCGCCGGACCGGACCGAGCTCAGCGCCTCGGGTGGCTCGGCCTCTTGGAGCCGCACCTCCAGCCCGGCCGGCAGGGCGACGAGCGCCGCCGGTACGAGCGTCGCCGCGGCGGACGGGAAGGCGGCCAGCCGGATCGTGCCGGCGTCGAGGGCGGCCAGCCCGGCCAGCTCCTCGGTGGCGCTGCGGAGCCGGGCCGCCACCGCGTCGGCATGGACGAGCAGCACCGTCCCGGCCTCGGTCAGCCGGATCCCGCGGGTCGTCCTGACGATCAGCGGCGACCCGACCTGCCGCTCGAGCGCCGCCACCTGCTGGCTCACCGCGGGCTGGGTGACGTGCAGCTGCCGCGCCGCCGCGGCGAGCGAGCCGGCGTGCGCGACGACCCGGAAGATCTCGACCCGCCGCACATCCATGCCCCAAGCATGCCTTGGGGGTCACGTCGGCGATCAGGGCCTACCGCACCGGCGCCCCCGGGGAGAAGATTGGTTCATGACGACCATCGGGCTGCTCGGCGGGATGAGCTGGCACTCCTCCGCGACCTACTACCGCGTCCTGAACGAGACCGTGTGCGCCGCCCGGGGCGGGCACGCCAGCGCCGACGTGGTGCTGGCCTCGCTGGACTTCGACCGCGTACGGGCCCTGCAGGTCGCCGGCGACTGGGACGGGGCCGCTGACCTGCTGACCGACGTCGCGCTCGGGCTGCAGGCCGCCGGCGCCGGGCTGGTCCTGCTCTGCACCAACTACATGCACCGGGTTGCACCCGCTCTGGAAGCAGCGCTCTCGGTCCCGTTCCTGCACATCGCCGACGCGGTCGCCGACCACGCGCTGGCGGCCGGCATCACCACGATCGGCCTGCTCGGCGCGCGACCGGTGATGGAGGAGTCTTTCTACGCCGACCGGCTGCGCCAGGCCGGGCTCGAGGTGCTCGTCCCGGACGCCGACGACCGCGTGACCGTTGACCGGGTGATCTTCGACGAGCTGACCCAGGGCCGGTTCACCCCGGAGTCCCGTCAGGCGTACGCCGGCATCATCGAGGGCCTCGCCTCACGTGGTGCGCAGGGGGTCGCCCTCGCCTGCACCGAGATCGGCCTGCTGGTCGGACCGGGCGACACCGACGTCCCGCTGCTCGACACGGCCCTCGTGCACGCCGCCGCCGCTGCGAAGGCGTCCGGCCAGGCTGGCCCCGCCTCGGGCGAGGCGGGACCAGCGGCGTGATCAGCCGTCGGCTCCGGCCGGCGTGGTGACCGCGGTCAGACCCTCCTTGTTCAGGGCCGCCATCCATCGCGTACTTGTTCGAGAAGGTATCGACGATCTTGACCCTGGAGACGTCGATGCCGATGGCCTTCTCCATCGCGTGAACCGTCTTGGCACCACCGGCCGGCATGATCCCGTCGGGGAGGAAATCTCGGCGGCCGAGTGCGTCTGGGTCAGCTCATCGGTGCCCGACCCCAGGGCGGTGACGCCGGGCGTCTTGCCCTTGAAATCGGCGGCGGAGTGCACCCTGCTGTTGGTGCCGCACATCTCGCGCTCACCCGGAGCCCCGGACAGCGGCATGATGCCGATCACGTCCTTGCCCTTGGACTGGGAGTCGATCGTGCGGACGTACCACGCGCCGGCCATGTCGACCTGGCCTGAGACCATCGACCTGAGCCAGCCCGCGGTCGTCCAGGAAAGCGAGCACGTCGTCTCGCATCGCCGAGCAGGCGTACGTGCCTGGCCGGGAGCTTTCGCCGTGGCCTCGTCCAAGGCGATGGTCGAGCGGCCGACCTCGGCAAGGCGAGCGGCGACCCCGTCCCAAATCGCGCTGGTGCTGCACATGCCGTGCAGGGCCACGACCGGGAGCTCGCCGCTGGCAGGTGTCTCCCGCCAGGCGAGCGCCACGTCTGGAAGATCAAAGCTGCCGACCCGCGAGGGGCAGACGGTGGCGCCGCCGGCTGGCCGATGGCGACCGGCACGACCTGTGCAGCGCAGCCGGTGCTGATGAAACCGCTCGTTCTGCCCTGCCACGTCCAGATCTGGCGCGTCGTGCGTCAGGCACGAGGCGGTCCTCCAGCGCGACCCTCCCCGCATGCCGGCGGCCGTCCCGCAGCGATCGATGACCGGACGTTCCAAAGGACGCTGACAGCTGTTACCCGGTGACGGGGTTCCTTACCGTAGAGCGCATGGCTGCGGGTGTCGGCGAGTGGACCGCTGTGGCGCTGGCGGGCCGGCGGGTGCGGTTGGAGCCGCTGCGGATCGGTCACGCCGAGGACCTCATGCCAGTGCTGAACGACGCCCCGCTGCACACCTTCACCGGCGGCATGCCGGCCGACCTCGAACAACTCAGGGCCCGGTTCGCCCGCCAGGTGGTGGGTCAGTCTCCTGATGGCACCCAAGGCTGGCTCAACTGGCTGGTGCGCGGCGAGCACGCTGAAGCGCTCGGCACCGTCCAGGCCACGATCAGCGTCGTCGACGGCGAGCCGGTTGCCGAGGTCGCCTGGGTGATCGGCACCGCGCACCAGAGCCGCGGCTACGCCCAAGAAGCAGCAGCGGTGATGGTCACCTGGCTACGCCAAGCGGGCGCCCGCACCGTCATCGCCCATGTGCACCCTGAGCACGGGGCCTCCAACGCCGTGGCTCGCGTCCTCGGGCTCGGGCCGACCGCGACCGTCCTCGACGGAGAGGTCCGCTGGCAGGCCTAACCCTCCATCGTCGCTCCACAGGGGATCGGTGACCGGTCACCGATCAGTCTTGGCGGCGGCACCGTCGGGTTAAGCCGCTGCGCCGCTTGTCTTGGCGTGTGACCTGGTGGGGTGGCGTCTTGGCCAACCTCGACGCGTCGTGCGCGAGACCGGAGCTCACCGAGGCTCAGCAAGTCGTCGACGAGCGCGTCGGTGCCGCCTACGCACGACCAGTCGTAGCCACCAGCGCTGGTCGGTGGTGCGCGCGCTGAGCACGGACAGCAGCGCGGCGTCGTGCGCCGGCATGAGCATGCCGTCCTCAGGCAGGACGACGGTGGCGTAGGGCGTCGAACACAGCCGGCAGAGCCGAGCTGATCTCCAGGCCCACCGACGTGCCCGCCTCGATCCAGGCCACGTCGGAGGCCGTACCGACCTGCCACGTCCGGCCGTCTCTGGCCACCTCGGTCACCGTCGCGGCCTGGGATGACCCGCGTACGACCGCGGACGTGTAAGGCGTGCAAGGCGTGGTCGGCGCGGGACCTGCCCCAAGGGGTGCACCGGAGGACATCGAATGACGCTACGGGCCGGACACGGTCAGCGGCTAAAGCGACGGCGGTGACCGGCCAGTTCAGGAGCGGTGACGGCTTCGCTTCCTGACGTGGACTCTTGGTCGGGCGATTCTTACGACCGAGTTTCCCTCCCGCAGCTCTCCTGGGGCAGGGAGGTCTGGACAGGCTCGACCTGCGTACCGGCACGCATGTGCTGGACGCTGGTTGTGGCTCCGGGCGCGTCACCGAGTCGCTGCTGGAGCGTTGGCCGGGCTGCGTGGTTCTCGCCGTCGACTCCTCGGCGGGCATGATCTGGCAGGCCCGGGAACGCCTCGCCGGTTCGGTGGGCGGGTCGCCTTCCTGCAGGCCGACCTCAACCTCGGTGGGGGCAACCCCGGATGGCCCGCACCCGCCTCGTTCGACGCGGTCCTGTCGACCGACACCGGCCACTGGGTCTTGAACCACTCGGCGTTGTTCGACGACCTCGCCCGGCTGCTGCGGCCAGACGGTCGGCTCGTCTGACAGGGCAGCGGCCAGGGAAGCGTCGCCGACGTCCGGCAGGTCCTCGACCTGCTCGGAGTGGAGTGCAAGCACCTCAACAACTACGCCTCCCCTGAGGACGCTGCCGCCCACGCCCGCGCCGCCGGGCTCGAGGACATCAAGACCTGGTTGCGCCCGGAAGTCGTCACCTTTCCGGATGACGCCGGTCTCGGATCCTTCCTCGGCGGCGGCCTCCTTTCGCCTTACTTGACCGGGGTCGACGAGCAGCGCCGCAAGGAGGTGGTGACGTCCGTCGTGCGGGCGCTGCCCGATCGCAGCGTCCTTTTCGTTCGTCTGAACGTTGTGGGACGAACGCCTTTGGCCAAGTAGGCCTCCTACGAAGTACTGGCACAGACACTGGGGCTGTTCACCCCACGATCGTGTAGTGGGACGCGACGCGGCGGTCTACGGGTCTTCACCCAGCGGTCGCATTCAGCCCGACGCTGGTAGCCGGAGGCCAGCCTCCTGCCGATGGCCGACCTATCCGGGAGAAGCCGATGGGTGGTTCAGGATGTGGCGGGACAGGTTCGCGGCTCGTCGCGAAAGCTCCCGGGGCAGCCTCTCGCCGTCGTCCAGGTCTCGGGCCACGCTGTGCAGGAGCAGCGCAAGCTCGAACTCGCGATAGCGAGCGTCACCTTGCCGTGCCGGACGCGGCGCAGGAGTTCTTCCGCGGCGCGCCGGATGCGTTCGCTGTCGAGGTCCGGGCTGGCATCGGCTCTCGTTCTGGCGTCGTCAGCAGGGCGCGCCGGGTGCGCTGGTCGACATCTTTGGTCTTGTCGGTCGACGCTCTGGTTGTGGCTCGCGACCCGTGCGTCGTTTAAATTCCCGGCTTGGCCAGGCGTCCGCCCTCAGACTCCCAGACGCCCAGACGCTTGTCCCGGAGCGCCTTGTCGTGCAGGGCCTGGCTGGCGGTGGCCGGCGCTGTACCGGCCTGGTGGTCCAGGACGTCGGTGACGGCCCGTCGGGGGGTGGCGGCAACGCCGGTGGCGTAGCCCAGACGCAGCGCCAGCTGCGGTATCCCGACCAGGCCGAGGGCGGCGCGCAGGCGTGGTCGCGAGCCGGGCAGGTCAGTGGCTTGCGACAACGGCTGGCCCATCACTCCCTCACGGGCGGCCTGCAGCATCACCGCCTCCATAGCCAGCCCGGCGACGAGCCAGGACTGCGGTGTGTCGTCGGCGCAGACGATGACGACGACGTCGGGGCGCTCGGCGACCGGCGGATCGGCGCTCCCGCGGCCCTCAAGGTCGGGGTGGCTGGGGTGCGGGACGTCGAGCTCCGCGGCCGGCGCGAACTCGCGGAGCCGCAACGAGGACCCGCGCTGGGCGTCGACCGGCAGGGCGCAGGTCGGGATGCCGTCGTCCGCGGGCCCGGTATGCACCCAAGCGCGGAGCTCGCGTCCGTAGGCCGGGTCGTGGTTCTGCGTGCGGTCTGCTCGGTCCAGCACGCACTGCAGCACCAGCAACGCGTCCGGGTCGCTCAGCACGTACAGGTAGGCGCCCTGGGCCTCGGCGGCCGCCCGTAGCCGGTCCAGCACCATGCCGGCAAGCGGTCGCGGGGCGAAGGCGTCGCGGTAGGTGTGGCGCAGCTCGATCGCGTCAACCAGGCCCTGCTCCGGTCTGGTCATGGCGGCTGCTGCCGTGAGGCGGATCCGGGCCAGGTGGGTCGGGTCCTGCCGGTCGGGCAGCAGCTGCGTGCGGGCGGTGAGCCCGAAGCCGCGCGCGGCGACCTGCGCGTTCAGCAGGGCCGCGCCGCAGGACAGGTGCAACTGGCGGCCCTCGGGGTCCAGGACCGATAGCTGCCGGCTCTGGTCGCCGTGCAGGTCCAACCCCTCGCTGCAGGAGGTGAACAGCCACGGCTGGGTGTTGTGCACGCTCGGCGCCTGCATCGCGGCCTGCACGATCTGCGACCGGACGTTGCCGCCGGAGTCGCCATCACGGTCCGGCCAGAGAGCCGGGTCGGTGGCCCTGCTGACGGTGGTTGCAGTCATGAGCGATGGCCTCCTCGTGGTCGTGCGGGCTGTGCGAGCCGCACCCATGCGCACCCGGACCGGACCGCTCCAGCTAATAGCTGGGCGGCGGTCAGCTCTGCGGGTAGCACCGTGAGGATGAGAGACATGGCGACTCCTAGGTCGGGGGCCCTCGTGGCGCTGCGGGCCGGCAGGGCTTTTCGGGACAGGCGCGGCAGCGTCAGGCCCGGAGCAGCTGCGCGGTGAGCCGGGAACGCGCCATGGCCTCGGTCGTCGACGCCAGGCCGGCCCGGACCCCGTTGCGGACCAGGTGGTGGGTGCACCGGGTGACGCACGCCAGCACCTGACCGGCAGGTAGGTCGCCGGCGAACTCAACGATCAGCCGTTGCGAGAGATCGGCCAGTTCTGCCTGCTGGGCATGCAACGACTGGATCTGGCGTAGGAGCGCGTCGGGCCGCTCGAGGACCGTCACGTCGACCGACGCAGCAACGTTTGCACCGGTGCTCCACGCGACACCTGATATTGCCCGTTGGGTCTGCAGGCCGCGGCCCTGATCTGCGGCCGACTGCCCCAGCAGAGAACGGGACTCAACGCAGGCCCTTTGACCGGCAACGACCAGCAGCCGGGTCTTGCTGAGCTTGCTGTCTTGACGTTCGTCAATCATGACGGCTCATCTCAGGTGACTAGGAAGACCGACGTTGAGCAGCAGCGCGGCTGGGCCGGACGCCTTGGAATGACGGAAGGACGGAGCGTGCGCGCATGCCTCATGACGGCCTTGCCTGGCGGAGTGCGATTGCGGCACGCGGCGGGTGGCGGCGTACCGACCCAGGTCCACCGATACCCAGCGATCGCACCGTAGCGTCACCGGTGGTGATCCACCAGGGCCCTAAGTCCCCCGCTCGTCGTGCAGGATCAACCAGGACAGGTCTTGGTGCGCAAAGCGGTGTTTCTCACCGGGAGGGTGGCGGGCGCCTGGGTAGCACGCTGAGCAGGCGGCGGGCCGCGACCGCCCGGCTGCTCTGGGCGTGGCCGCTCAGCGCGTCGAGCCGGGCGTCGGCCTGCTCGCGGGTGCGTCCGCCGGCGATCAGCACACCGAGTGCCTGGTGGATGTTCGAGCCGTCGGTAACAGCTCCGGTGATGTCGGCCTGGGCCGGCAGGCCTCGGTGCTGGTCGAGCTCTGCGGCGGCGAACCCGGCGCCCTGCAGAAAGGACAGGTCCGCGGCCAGGTCGACGAAGGCGCCCGGCGTCGTGGCGTAGAGCAAGACAGCGACGCCCGACTGGGCGGGCCGGGCTTCGTCGGCGTCCGGTCGGAGCAGGCGTAGTGGACGTACGCGGTGCCGACGTCTGCGCCGCCGGCGTGGCCGCGTTTGCCGGCGCGGGCCGCGGTCTTCTGGCGGTGCTTGTTGTCTTGCTGGCGGCCGACATAGCGCTAGCCGCCGCCGTCCGGGACGTCGCCGAGCTTCTTGACGTCCACGTGCAGCAACGAGCCAGGTGTGGGGTGCTCATAGCGGCGGGCCGGCCGGCCGGTGGCCCGGTGGCCCGGTCGACCGCGGACAGTCGAGACAGGTGGCAGCTGGTCAGCACGGCGTGCACGGTCGAGGCCGACAGGCCGAGCGCATCGCCGAGCTGACGGTAACGCCCGGCCCAGCGTTTCGCGGTCGGCCAGGCGACCTGGAAGCGCTCGGCGGCACGCACCACCCGGCCAGCCGTCCTCCACGATCAGCCGGGCGAGCTTCAGACGTGCCTTCGGGGTCAAAGCGGCGTTAGCGTGCATGACGAGGAACTCCTGGTCGCGGTGGGTGCGGTAGCAGCCCCACCTCACGACAGGAGGTCCTCGCTGACAGGATCAATCAGATCGTGTCGTCACACGACCTCCACCAACGTGCCTGGTCAGTACATCTAGAGCACGACGGGTCAGGAAAGCACCAGCAACAACCACAACGACCGAGGAAATTACCTGTGCTTGCCGACGAGATCATGACCGCCCAGGTAGTCACCACGATGCCCGATGCTTCTGTGCGGGAGGCGATCGGGCTCGTCCTGCACCACCGGGTGGCCGCGTTGCCCGTGCTCGACGCCAAGGATGAGCTGGTGGGGATCGTCAGCGAGCTGGACCTGCTGCGCGATCGGGTTCAGCCAGATCCCAGGGCCCACCTGGGACGCCTGCCTTCGGCTGGCAGGCCCCTCGCGCACACCGTCGCCGAGGTGATGACGACAGCCGTGCACGCGGTCCCGCTGGGCACCGATGCCGCCGCCGCCGCTGAGGTGCTGGCCCGCACGGGGGTGCGGAGCCTGCCCGTTGTCCGCGGGCCGCACGTCGTGGGCATTATCGGCAGGCGAGACCTGCTGCGCCATCTGGTCCGGACAGACGCTGCGCTCGCCGTCGACGTGGCCCGGGCGCTGGCCGATCAGCCCTATGTCGGGACGTGGCAGGTGGAGGTGACCGACGGTGAGGTGCACCTGTCCGACGGGGCGCAGGAGAAGACCGACGTCGCCGTCACGGTGGCCAGAACGGTCCCCGGGGTTGTTCGGGTGTCCGCCAAGGCCAAGGACGCGCCGTAGCCGGTTGCGGTCCCCTGTGCGTCAGGCTGAGCTGAGTGACCTGCCCCCTTGTTCTCGGACCGGGCCGCATCGAAAGTATCGCCCGGAAGGTGGCAGGATCTATGTCTCGGAAGTACCGCAAGTTCAGCCTGGAGTGCCGGGAGCAGGCGGCCGACCCCCGACCAGCCGACTCGCCGCACGAGCAACCGTCAACAACCGTCCCTGGTCCCTACAGCTAGTTTCCGGGCCGGCGTATCCTCGGGGCATGTCAGCGGTCGGCGCCGTCGTCCTCGCAGGTGGCCGGTCGTCCCGCATGGGAACAGCTAAGCCCGGATCCACCGTCGTTTGTCGGTGTGCCTGACACGCAAATGCCCTTCGACCTGCGACGATGACCTTGCTGAGGGGTCTCGATGGCAGAGCAGAAGGGCACTTGCAGAGTGCGATCGTCTCATGGGTTGAGTGGTGTGTCGGTGAGCTTCGACGAGCAGAATCTGGTGCCGCACGCGGGGTTGCTGCCGGCCGGGATGCTGGCGGAGCGGATCGTTCTGCCCGAGCTGATCGATGAGCGGCTGCACCTGGCCGTGCATGGCGCCAGCTGCGGCACGAAGGCGTTGACGGTGATCGGTTCGATGCTGGTCGGTGGGGACAGCATCCAGGACACCGCGGTGCTGCGGTCCGCCGGCAACGCCAGGCTGTTTGACACCACTCGGGCGCCGTCCACCCTGGGTTCGTGGCTGCGGGCGTTCAAGTGGTCCAACGTCCGGCAGCTGGACGCGGTCTCCCGCGAGCTGCTGTGCCGGCTGTGGGCGGCTGGCGCCGGCCCGGCGGATCTGACCGGGCCGCTCACGGTCGACCTGGACTCAACCATCGTCCCGGTCTTCGGCCGGGCCAAGCAGGGCGCGGCGTTCGGCTACACCAAGGTCCGCGGCTACCACCCGCAGCTGGCCACCTGCGCGCAGACCGGGCAGGTGCTGATGTGCCGGCTGCGCGGCGGTAGCGCCGGCGCCGCCCGCGGCGCCAAGTCGTTTCTGACCGAGACGGTCTCCCGGGTCCGCGACGCCGGGGCCACCGGTCAGCTCACCGTGCGGGCGGACTCGGCGTTCTACTCCCGGGCCGTACTGTCCACCGCCGCGAAGCTGGACGTGCGGTTCTCCGTCACGGTCAGGCACGACAAGCGGATCCAAACGGCGATCGCGAAGATCCCGGACAACGCATGGCAACCGATCCCGTACTGGTCGGCCACCCCGGAGGTCTCCACCGCCGACATCGCCGAGACCAGCTACGAGGTGTTCGCCGGCGACCGTAAGAACGCCCGGCGGGTCCGTCTGGTCGTGCGCCGGACCGCGCCCACCCCCGGCAGCCAGCTCGCGCTGCTGGTCGACTGGTCCTACCACGCGTTCGTCACCGACCGGGACCTGCCGCTGGCCGAGCTCGAGGCCGACCACCGCCGGCACGCCGTCGTCGAGCAGAGCATCGCCGAGCTCAAGTCAGCCGGGCTCGCGCACCTGCCGTCGGGCAAGTTCATGGCCAACGCCGCCTGGCTCGCGCTCGCCGTGATGGCCCACAACCTCGGCCGGGCGGTCGGCACCCTCGCCGGACAGGACCTGGACAGCGCCACCAACGCCACCCTGACCCGCAAGGTCTTCGACCTGCCCGGACGGCTCGTGCGCACCAGCCGACGACGGCATCTACGGCTACCGGAGAACTGGCCCTGGCAAAAGCCCATCGAACAGGCGATGGCCGCGATCCTCGCGATCCCGCTACGCATCTGAACCCCCACCCCCGCCCCGACGACCAGGACCCGGAGAAGCCGGCAGACCGGCAGAACAAGCACGCCCGCAGCCGAATACCGGCTCATCACAATCCAGGGTGTAGTCGGGGTCTGAAGCCGCCGGTCTCGAGCAGGCTGCGGGCGATGTAGTTGGTCAGGTTGCGAACGCCCAGGGCGCTGCCGCGGAGGTGATCGAGCCGGCCGTTCAGGGCTTCGGTGGGGCCGTTTCTGGTCCC
>JBBSTI010000100.1:0-12637 GCA_038236005.1 Mycobacteriales bacterium
CGGCCGAGTCCTGGTCGAAATGTCGCTCGGCGCTCTCGATGAGCGACAGCACGTCGCCCATCCCGAGGATGCGCGAGGCCATGCGCTCGGGGTGGAAGACGTCGAACTCGTCCTGCTTCTCCCCCGTCGAGACGAACATCACCGGGGAGCCGGTGACATGGCGTACGGACAGAGCCGCTCCTCCGCGGGCGTCGCCGTCGAGCTTGGTGAGCACGACGCCGGTGAGGCCGACGCCGTCCCGGAACGCCTCGGCCGTCTCGACCGCGGACTGCCCGATCATCGCGTCGATGACGAACAGCACCTCGTCGGGCTGGGTGGCGTCGCGGATGTCGGACGCCTGCTGCATCAGGTCGGCGTCCAGGCCTAGCCGGCCGGCGGTGTCGACGACCACGACGTCGTGCTGCATCCGGGTGGCGTGCGCGACCCCGTCGCGGGCCACCTGGACCGGGTCGCCCGGCACGCTGCCCGGCTCCTGGCCGGGGGCGGTGCCGCGGTGCGGGGCGAAGACCTCGACGCCGGCCTGCTTGCCGACGATCTCCAGCTGCGCCACCGCGCTCGGACGCTGGAGGTCGCAGGCCACCAGCAGCGGGGCGTGCCCCTGCCGCTTGAGCCAGAGGCCGAGCTTGCCGGCGAGCGTGGTCTTGCCAGCGCCCTGCAGACCGGCGAGCAGGATCACCGTCGGCGGGTTCTTGGCGAAGCGCAGGTGCCGGGTCTCCCCACCGAGGATCCCGACGAGCTCCTCGTTGACGATCTTGATGACCTGCTGGGCCGGGTTCAGCGCGCCGCTGACCTCCGAGCCGCGCGCCCGCTCCTTGACGTTCGCGATGAAGACCTTGACGACCGGCAGCGCGACGTCGGCCTCGAGCAGGGCGATCCGGATCTCGCGGGCGGTCGCGTCGATGTCGGCGTCGGACAGCCGTCCCTTGCCTCGCAGCGACGTGAAGACCTTGTCGAGCCGGTCGGAGAGGGTGTCGAACACGCGCCGACTCTAGTCCGGGCCGACTCGGGACCCACCCTGCAGCGACCCTGGACGGACCTTGCATCGACCCTGGAAGGATCCGTCTCTAGGCTGTCGCGCATGGTCAGCACCGCACGCACCGCTGCCGCGCTGCTCGTCGCGCTCTCGCTGGCCGGTTGCAGCGGCGACCCGGCGCCCGCCCCGTCACCCGCGCCATCGCCGGGCGCGTCCGGTCCCGCCGTGTCGCTCGACGGTGACGACCTCGGGGTCACCAAGATCGGTGCGGACTTCGCGGGCGCGGTGCAGGCCGTGTCCGCCGCGCTCGGGTTCCCGACCGCCGAGCCGGCCGAGGACGTGGCCTGCGTGGCGAGCGAGGAGGAGGTCGCGTGGGGCGACTTCCGCCTGGCCTCCAGCGGCGGCAAGCTGGCCGGCTGGTTCAACCGGCGTGCTGACCTCGCGACGAGCAAGCAGATCGCGGTCGGCAGCACGGTCGCCGACGTCCTGGCGGCGTACGGCGACACGGTCAAGCTCCAGGCCGGCACCACCGACGCGAGCGAGACCTTCGCGGCCGACGGCGGGCTGTCCGGCGGTCTCACGAGCGAGGCGCCGGACGGGACGGTCACCTACCTGTTCAACGGGGTCTGCTCACCGTCCTGAGCTGGCCGGGGACAACGCTCTGAGCACGGCTTGGCGTACGGGCTCCCGCACGTCGTCTGCCAGCGGCCGGCCGTCCGTCCCCACCACGTAGAACGCGTCCACGACGTCGGCCCCGAGCGAGCTGCAGTGCGCTGACCGTACGTCCAGCGCGCAGTCCTGCAGAGCCGTGGTGATCCGGTGCAGCACACCCAGCCGGTCGGCCGCGCGGACCTCGACGACCGTGCTCCCCGCCTCGTCCAGCAGCCGGACGGTGGCGGGCGCGGCCACGACCGCAAGGCGGGCGTACGCCTGCTCTCGCGACGCGAGCGCCGCGTCCAGGTCCAGCTCGCCGCGGTCGGCCCGGCGGAGGTCGTCGCGCACCACCGTCCAGTCGGGCATCGACCCGAACCGGGGTGCGACCCGAAGCACGACGACCGCGACCTGGCCGTCGGCCCGGACCGCGGCGGACCGTACGTCGAGCCGGTGCAGGGCGATCACCCCGGTCGCGAGCGCGAGCAGGCCCGGCCGGTCCGGGGCGACCACCGTGACCTCGTCGTCCACAGCAGCCAGGTCCAGGGTGCCGGCGTCGACGAGCTGCTGCTGCCAGTCCGCGAGCGGCCCCGGCGGCGGCGGCGGAGTCCCGTCCAGCAGGGCGGAGGTGCGCGTCACCAGCCGGTCCACCAGACCCGCTTTCCACGGCGACCAGGCAGCAGGCCCGGTCGCGCCTGCGTCGGCCTCGGTGAGCGCGTGCAGCAACGCCAGCGTCTCCTGGTCCCCGACCTGGCCTGCGACCTTGCCGATCGTCGCCGGGTCGTCCAGGTCGCGTCGCGTCGCGACGTCCGGGAGCAGGAGGTGGTGGCGGACCAGGGTCACCAGCACGCGGGTGTCCTCGGCGTCCAGGCCGATCCGCAGCCCGATCACGGCCACGAGCTCGGCTCCCTTCTCGCTGTGGTCCACCGGCCGGCCTGCCTGGGTGTAGCCCTTGCCCAGGTCGTGCAACAGCGCGGCGAGCAGCAGCAGGTCAGGTCGGGCGACCCGGCGCGTCAGGGCAGCCGCTCCGGCGGCGGTCTCGAGCAGGTGCCGGTCGACGGTGAACCGGTGCAGGCTGTTGCGCTGCGGCCGGCTGCGGACGTGGTCCCACTCCGGCAGCAGGGGTGCGAGCAGCCCCGCCTGGTCGAAGGCTTCGAGCGTCCCGACCGCCGGCTCGCCCAGCGACAGCAGCCGCACCAGCGCGTCCCGGGCCGGGACCGGCCACGGCTCGGGCAACGGTGGGCAGAGCCGGGCGAGTCGTTCGGCTGTGCCGGACGCGATCGGGAGTCCGGCCTCGGCGGCGGCAGCCGCGACCCGCAGGGGCAGCAGTGCGTCCTGCCCCGCGTCGACGCCCCGCGCGAGGACGACCTCCCCGCCCTGGCTGACCACACCGTCGGCGAGCGGGGCGCGCTCCGGCCCCGGGCTGCGGCGGGCGCGCCGTCCGAGACCGAGCAGCCGCCTGGGCGACGGGGTGGGCAGGACGCGGCGCCAGGTGACGTCACCCTCGTACGCGACGGTCCGGGCGGCGTCGGAGACGGCGATCATCAGGACGTCCGCGTCCGGCTGCCCGGCGGCGTCGAGGTAGCCCAGCGCCGCCGCCACCGCGTCCTGCTCCTGCAGCAGCAGGCGATCGACGACGGTGCGGCCGGCGCCGAGCGTGCGTCGGTGCAGCTCCCCGCGGACGTCGAGCAGGACCTCCAGAGCGGCGGTCACCCGGGGCCGAGGCGGGTCCGCGACCTGGGCCACCGCGAGAGCACGCAGCGCGTGCGCGTCCCGCAACCCGCCCCGAGCGTGCTTGAGGTCGGGCTCGAGCAGAAAGGCGATCTCGCCGTGCTCGGCGGCCCGGTCCGCGCCAGCCCGGTGCAGCTGCGGCAACCGCTTCGGGGCCGACCGCCGCCAGGCCTCCCGGGACCGGGAGACCAGCTCCCCGGTGAGCGCCGGGTCGCCAGCGACGTGCCTCGCGTCGAGCAGCCCCAGCGCGACCTTGAGATCCTCGGCGCCCAGCTCGACCGCTTGGCTCACGGTCCGCACCGCGTGGTCCAGGGGGACCCCGCTGTCCCACACCGGATACCAGATCCGGTCCGCCGTCGCCTGGACGTCCGGGCGACCGTCCTCGTGCAGCAGCAGCACGTCCAGGTCGCTGCCCGGGCTCAGCTCGCCTCTGCCATACCCCCCCACGGCGACGAGCGCGATGCCGGGCTCGGTCACCAGTCCCGACAGGAACGCGTCTGCGGCCGCCACCAGGGCTGACCGCAGACGCGTCCCGACCAGCGCAGGATCGGCCAGGATCGCCGCCCGCTGCTGCTTCATCTCTGGTCGTCTCGGGGCTAGAGCGCCTCGACGCCGCGCTCGCCCGTACGCACCCGCACGATCTCTTCGATCGGCGTCACCCAGACCTTCCCGTCACCGATGCTGCCGGTGTGCGCGGCCTTGACCAGCACCTCCACCACGTCGGAAGCGTCGGCGTCGTCCACCAGGACCTCGATCTTGATCTTGGGGACGAACGAGACGGTGTATTCCGCACCGCGATAGACCTCGGTGTGCCCGCGCTGGCGACCGAAGCCCTGCACCTCGCTGACGGTCAGACCTTGGACGCCGAACACCTCCAGAGCGCTCTTGACGTCGTCGAGCTTGAACGGTTTCACGACCGCGGTGACCAGCTTCATGCCTCGATCCTCTCAGAAGACGTGGCGCCGGTGCTGGCGCCCGTGATGGTGCCGCTGCCGGTCGGGAGCGAGCCCCCGCCGAAGCCGGCGCTGAAGTCGTACGCCGTCTCGCCGTGCGTCACCTGGTCGATCCCGGTGACCTCTTCCTCCTCGTCCACGCGCAGGCCCATCACAGCCTTGACCGCCAGAGCGATGATCGTCGCCAGCACGAAGGAGTAGGCCAGGACGGCGCCCGCCCCCACAGCCTGCTTGCCCAGCTGGGCAAGCCCGTTGCCGTACAGCAGGCCGTTGCCCTCGGCGGCGTTGGAGCCGACCAGGCCGATCATCAGGGTGCCGAGGATGCCGCCGACCAGGTGCACGCCGACCACGTCGAGCGAGTCGTCGTAACCGAGCTTGTACTTCAGCGGCACCGCGAGAGCGCACGCTCCACCGGCGACCAGGCCGATCGCGATCGCACCGAGCGGGTCGACGAACGCACAG
This sequence comes from Mycobacteriales bacterium, assembly GCA_038236005.1. Classification (GTDB taxonomy): domain Bacteria; phylum Actinomycetota; class Actinomycetes; order Mycobacteriales; family SCTD01; genus CANKBT01. Next base: position 4,771 of record JBBSTI010000100.1, read on the forward strand.
GCCGGGGTGATGGCGACCAGGCCGGCGACCGCGCCGGACGCCGCGCCGAGCGTCGTGGCGTGCCCGTCACGCAGACGCTCGGTGCCGATCCAGGCCAGCAGAGCCGCTGCCGTGGCGACCTGGGTGTTGACGAAGGCCAGACCGGCGAGCCCGTTGGCGGCGAGCGCCGACCCGGCGTTGAAGCCGAACCAGCCGAACCACAGCAGGCCGGAGCCGAGCATCACCAGGGTGAGGTTGTGGGGGCGCATCGCCTCGCGGCCGAACCCCTTGCGCTTGCCGAGCACGAGGGCGAGCGCGAGGGCTGCAGCGCCGGCGTTGATGTGCACCGCGGTCCCGCCGGCGAAGTCCAGGACGCCGAGCCGGACGATCCAGCCGGCAGCGTCGCTGTCGGTGCCGAAGTAGAAGACCCAGTGCGCGACCGGGAAGTAGACCAGGCTGGCCCACAGGACCGAGAAGGCGACCCAGGCGCCGAACTTCATCCGGTCGGCGACCGCGCCGGAGATCAGCGCCACCGTGATGACGGCAAACATCATCTGGAAGCTGGCGAAGACCAGGTCGGGGAGCCCGCCGGTGGTGACGTCGGTCGTGAGGTCCCTGAGCCCCAGCAGGCCGCTGGTGAAGCCGACGACCCCGCCTTTGTCGTCACCGAAGGCGAGCGCGTAGCCGTACAGGACCCACAGGACGCTGACGATGCCGATCGAGACGAAGCTCATCATCATCATGTTCAGGACGCTCTTGCTGCGGCTCATGCCGCCGTAGAAGAACGCCAGGCCGGGGGTCATGAGCAGGACCAGGGCGGATGAGACCAGGATCCAGGCGGTATTGCCGCTGTCGATGTCCATGCTGCTCCTCGTTCGGGACCGGGTGTCGAGGGGCAGCCTGCTGCCGGAGTGTTTCGCTCTCGGTTCCGTACGTGTTTCACGGACGTGACGGCTTCGGGCACGCTGTTTCCCCGAGGTGAACCGTCACCGGCGGTCGGAGGAAAGGGGTGTGCCAGATGAGCAGGTGGCTCGAGCAGACCGGTGGGACCCGGGGTGCGTCCTACGACGAGACGTTCGCCGAGCTGGCCGCTTCCGGGGTGGACGTGCACGGCGAGGCGTCGTTCGTGGACGCTCTCTTGGCCCCCGGCTCGCGGGTGCTGGACGCCGGCTGCGGCACCGGGCGGATCGCGGTCGAGCTGCACCGCCGCGGCCACGACGTCGTCGGGGTGGACAACGACGCCTCGATGCTGGCGGTGGCCCGGGCGCACCCGGGTCCGGACTGGCAGCTCGCCGACCTGCTCGGGTTCTCGGCCGCGGAACCGTTCGACCTGGTGCTGCTGGCCGGCAACGTCGTGGTCTACCTGGAGCCGGGCACCGAGCCGGACGTGCTCACCGGCCTGGCCGGGCTGCTGCGGCCCGGCGGGCTGATGGTCAGCGGCTGGTGCACCCGCCGGGAGCCTGACGATGACGCACCGTCCGCAAGCGTGGCTGCGTACGACGGGTGGGTGTCCGAGCTGGCTCAGGTGGGGCGCTACGCGACGTGGTCCGGCGACCCGCTCACCCCGGAAGCCTCCTGGTGCGTGGCCGTGGACAGATCGGGCTAGATCTGGACTAGATCTGGACTAGCTCGCCGCCTCGTCGCCCAGCAGCGCATCCGCGAACGCCTCGGCCTCGAACGGCGCGAGGTCGTCCGGCCCCTCGCCGAGCCCGATCAGCTTGACCGGCACGCCGAGCTCGCGCTGGACCGCGATGACGATGCCGCCCTTGGCGGAGCCGTCGAGCTTGGTCAGCACGATCCCGGTGACGTTCACCGCCTCCAGGAACACCCGGGCCTGGACAACGCCGTTCTGCCCGGTGGTGGCGTCCAGCACGAGCAACGTCTCGTCCACGGGCCCGTGCTTCTCCACGACCCGCTTGACCTTGCCCAGCTCGTCCATCAGCCCGGACTTGGTGTGCAACCGTCCAGCCGTGTCGACCAGCACGGTGTCGACGCCGCGCTCGCGTCCCTGCTTCACCGCGTCGAAGGCCACGCTGGCGGGGTCGCCGCCCTCCGGGCCCCGGACCGTGTCGGCCCCAACCCGCTCGCCCCATGTGGTCAGCTGGTCGGCGGCCGCCGCCCGGAAGGTGTCCGCGGCGCCGAGCAGGACGGACCGGCCGTCGGCGACCAGGACCCGGGCGAGCTTGCCGCAGGTGGTGGTCTTGCCAGTCCCGTTGACGCCCACGACGAGCACCACCGCGGGCCGGCCGTCCTCGTGCGGGAGCGTCCGCAGCGACCGGTCGGTGTCCTTGCCGATCAGCGCGACGAGCTCCTCGCGCAGCACCGGGCGCAGCTCGGCCGGGGTGCGGATCGCCTCGACCCGGACCCGCTTGCGCAGCGTCGTCACCAGCTCGGTGCTCGCCGCGAGCCCCATGTCGGCGGTCAGCAGGGTGTCCTCGATCTCTTCCCAGGTGTCCTCGTCCAGCACGTCCCGCGACAGCAGGGCGAACAAGCCGCGGCCGAGGGTGCCCTGGCTCTTGGACAGGCGGGTGCGCAGCCGCGCCAGCCGGCCCGCCGACGGCGCGGGCGTGTCCAGCGTGGGTGCGACCGGACCGTCCGGCAGTGACAGCGTGTCGACGGGACGCTTGGCCGTGTCTCTCGGGATCTCCGCGTCGTCCCCGGTGCCGGGCGTGTAGTCCAGGCCCGGACGCGGCGGCGGGGCCTCGACCTCGCCCCCACGGCGCCCGACCACGAGGCCGACGGCGGTGATGATGGTGAGAACGAGGACGGCGAGGGCGATGAACAGGTATTCCACGGCACGTTCCTACCCTGGCGCGGTGCTGCTGGTCGCGCTGGCGGGTCTGACAGCGTGCTCGGGCTCGGGCTCGGGCTCGGGCCAACCGCTGTCGGCCACGCTGCTCGCCGGCTCCGGCGGGCGCGCTGTGTCGGTAGTGCTGACCGCCGACCCGGCCGTCTCGGTGACGAGCGTCCAGCTGCGTGGGGCGGGCTTCATCCAGGTCTCCCCGGTCCCGATCACCGGCTCAGCAGGTCCGGACGGGGTGCGGTTCGCTCTGCCGTACGGGGAGGTGCTGTGCGCCGGCCGGCCCGCCCCGACCGTGGTGCTGGTGGGCACGCCTTCGGGCGTACGGGAGGTCTCGGTCACCGACGGCACGCGGCTGCTGGCCCTGCGCGAGGCCGAGTGTGCGGGGACCCCCAACCCTTCTCGGTGATCATGGCCATCTGCACCCTCCGTGTCCGATTTGGGGGTGCAGACGGCCATGATCACGGCGGACTTGAGGTGGCCGGGCCTCACTCCAGGAACCGAACGCCGCTCACGTCGTCCGTGACAGTCATCTCGACGAGCCGACCGTCCACAGTGTCGAACCGGCACGCCTGCGCCCCAAAAGAATCCCGAGGGCCGCAGCCGATCAGGGTCCAGGTGTCGGTGCCGCCGAGAACCGGTCGGGGAACAGAGGGCCCACCGCGAAGCGCGACCTCGACGCCGTCGGCCTCAGGCGACCAATCCGTCCCGTCCGGCGACCGGCCCAGGATCGCGGACCCGAGCCCGCCCGTGCCGCACAACCGGCCGGACAGCCCGACACCCGCCGTCACCTGCTCCCCGGGACGGAGAACGATGCGTGTTCCTGCGCTCTCGGACACGCTGCTCAGGGAGTCGAGCTCCAGGATGAACTGACCGCCCTCGAGCAGGACACATGCCTGTGCAGGGGCCGTCAAGATGAGCCGTCCTTGCGCCGTCGTGCCACTGCCGGTCAGCTCCAGAGTCCCCTGAACGTCCCCGCGACGACAGAAGGGGACCTCGCCGTTCGGGCCGGCGGTCGCCGGCGGCGGTCCCGCCAGCACCAGCGGGTTCTCCTGCGCGGGACCGGCGAGCCGGATGCCGACGACGGCGCTGACCAGACCCACGACCAGCGCCAGCGTCCCGGCTGTCGCCAGGGCCTGACGGCGACGTCGACGGCGCGCAACACCCCGGTGGACCCTCTCGTACGGATCCCCGACGACGGTGAGCCGCTCAGGACCCGGCGCAACGTCGCGGTCAGCTGCTCGGCAAGATCTTGGTCGTTCAGGTCCACGATGCCTCCCGGTCGACGGTCTTGCGCAACGACGCCAAGGCCTTGGAGGCCTGGCTCTTGATCGTCCCGGGCGCAGCCCAGGACATCGGCGATCTCCCGCTCGCTCAGCCCCTCGTAGTAGCGAAGGACGAGCACCGCCCGCTGACGCCGCGGCAAGCCGGCCAGCGCCTTCCACAACGCCTCGTCGAGGGGCTCCGGGTCGAGGTGAGGACGGTCGGAATCCTCAGGCGTCAGGTGCTCCCGACGGGTGCGCCGCCAGAGACTGACGTGCCGGTTCGCCATCGCCTTGCGTACGTAGCCGTCGGGGTCTCCCCGCGCGACCACCCGCGCCCAGACCAGCCCGGTCCGCTCGAGCGCGTCCTGGACGAGGTCCGCAGCCGGGTCACGGGCGCCGGTCAGCACGTAGCCGTACTGCAGCAGGCCGAGGTGGCGCTCGCGGACGAAGGCCTCGAACCACGCGGCGTCCTGCTCGCTCATCCCCGCCGGTTCCTCCTGTCCACTCCCCCTCCACGCGCAAGCTTCACGAACGGTTGCCTGCCTGGCCAGGAAGAGCTTGGCGGACCGCCGCCCCTCCTCGTGATCATGGTCATCCGCACCCCCAAAACGCCCTCGCAGGGTGCAGATGACCATGATCACCGAAAAGCGGGCTCAGACGGGGTCGGGCTCCCGCAGCCGTTGGCTGATCACGGTCGAGACGCCGTCGCCCTGCATCGTCACGCCGTAGAGCGCGTCGGCGATCTCCATCGTGCGCTTCTGGTGCGTGATGACGATCAGCTGGGAGGCCTCGCGCAGGCCGGCGAACAGCTCCAGCAGCCGTCCGAGGTTGCGGTCGTCCAGCGCCGCCTCGACCTCGTCCATCACGTAGAAGGGCGAGGGCCGGGCCCGGAAGATCGCGACCAGCAGCGCGATCGCGGTGAGCGAGCGCTCACCGCCGGACAGCAGCGACAGGCGGGAGACCTTCTTGCCGGCCGGCCGGGCGAGCACCTCGATGCCGGTGGTGAGCATCTCGTCGGGCGCGGTGAGCTCCAGGCGTCCCTCGCCGCCGGGGAACAGGGTCGCAAACACCCCGACGAACTCCCGCGCGGTGTCGGCGAACGCCTCGGCGAAGACGTCATGGATGCGCTCGTCGACGTCCCTGACGACGGTCAGCAGGTCGCGCCGGGTGGCCTTGAGGTCCTCGAGCTGGGTGGACAGGAAAGCAGCCCGTTCCTGCAGCGCCGCATACTCCTCGAGCGCGAGCGGGTTGACCTTGCCGAGCAGGGTCATCGCCCGCTCGGCCGAGGCGGCCCGCTTGGTCTGCTCGGCCCGGTCGTACGTGGTGGGGCCCTGTTCGCCGGGGACGCCGACGTCCGGACCGTACGAGGTCAGCAGCTCCTCGACCGGCACCGACCACTCCTGCTCGGCCTTCTGCTCGAGCGCGTCGACCCGGAGCCGCTGCTCGGCGCGGGCGACCTCGTCGCGGTGGACCACGCCGGTGAGCCGATCCAGCTCGGCCGCCAGCTCGCGGACGACCCCCCGGACGGCGACCAGAGCGGCTTCGGTGCCCGTACGCGCCGTCACAGCCTGCTCGCGAGCCGCGGCGGCCAGACCCAGCGACGAGGCGACAGCGGTCAGGGCCAGGGCCGCCCCGTCGGCGACCTGACCGGCGAGCACGGACCCCCGCGAACGTTGCTCACGCACTGCGACGAGCCGTTCGCGCTCCTGCCGCTCCCGCTGGGCCGCGCGCTCCAGCGACTGCGCGCGACCGGTGAGCCCGCGGGTGCGCTCCTCCCCCGTACGCAGCGTCAGCCGGGCCTCGACCTCGGCGGCGCGCAGCGCGGTGAGCTCACCGGCGAGGCGGTCGCGGACCTTGGTCGACGGCTCCGCCTCCTCCGGCACAGCCTCGGCCGCCGTGAGCCGTTCCTCCAGCTCGACGAGCCCGGCAAGGCCGGTGTCGCGGGCCTGCTCGGCGCGCACCACGGACTGCTCGAGCCGCCCCGCCTCGGCCTCGGCGCCGGACAGCGCCGAGCGCAGCAGACCGAGCTGCTCGGCGGTCGCCGCCATCGTGGCGTCGCTGGCGTTCAGGTCCTTCAGCGCGTCGGCGACCTCGTCCTCGATCGTCTCCAGCTCGGCCCGGGCCGCGGCCACCGCGAAGGTTGCCTGCTGGTGGGCGGTCACGGCGGCGTCGTGACGGTCTCCCGCCTCGTCCACCGACGCCTGCACCTCGAGCAGGCTGGGTGCGCTCGCCGAACCGCCGACTGCCCAGTCCGGGCCGATCACGTCACCGGCCGGGGTGACGGCCCGCAGGCCCGACCCGGCCAGGTTCGCCGCCATCGCCAGGTCGGGCACCAGGACGACGTCCGTCAACGCCCGGGCCAGCGCAGGACGCACGGTCTCGGGGGCGCGTACGAGCGGCACGGCCCAGCGAGCACCGTCCGGCAGCGGGTCGGTCCGGGCCCCGAGCGTGGGCAGGTCGCCACCGCTCACCAGATCTCCGCCCTCAGGCCCCTCGCCCACCAGCAGGCCCGCCCGGCCGGCGTCGTCGTCCTTGAGCCAGGCCAGGGCCTCCGCGGCGCAGGAAGGGCTGACGACGGCCACCGCGTCGGCGATCGCGCCCAGGGCTGCAGCGATCGCGGTCTCGGCACCCGCCTCGACCTGCGCGAGCGCCGACACCGGCCCGAGCACCCCGGCCAGGCCCGCAGCCAGCAGCGCCCCGGAGCCGTCCTTGCGGGTCAGCGTGGTCGACAGGGCGTCTCGGCGGGCCGCCCAGGTGGACCGTTCGCGCTCCAGCGCACGCTCGCGCTCCCGGAGGCCCTCCAGGTCCTGCTGGACCCCGAGCAGCGCCTGCTCGGCCTGCTCGTGCCGAGCGTCGAGGTCCACCTCCCCGGCGTCCATCCCGCCGGCCCGGTCCTGCAGCTGCTCCAGCCCACGCCGGGCGTGCTCCACCCGCAGCCCGGACTCCTGCCGGGCGGTGGCGAGCCGTCCCAGCTCGGCCTCCGCGGCCGCGCTCCGTGAGCGCAGCGCCCCGACCTGACCGGTGAGGCGCGCGAGCCCCGCCCTGCGGTCGGCGACCGCCCGACGGGCGAGCACCAGGGACTTCTCCTCGGTGGCCAGTGCGGCCTCGGCCCCGGTGCGCCGCGTCACGGCGTCCTGAAGACCCTCGACGTCCCGGGCCGCCTGCTCCAGCAGGGCCTGCTCCTGCTCGCGGGCCGCCGTCGCCTCGCGCTCCAGCTCGTCGGGGTCGCGGCCGGTCCGCTGCTCGGCCAGCGTCGCCGACAGGTGCCGCCGTCGTTCCGTCGCCAGCGTCGCGGTCCCGCGCAGCCGCTCCTGCAGGGCCGACAGCGCGTACCAGGTCTCCTGGCTCTGGGCGAGCCGCGGGGTGTCCCGGGCCAGCTGCTGCTCCAGCGCGCTCTCTCGTGCGTGACCGTCGGCAAGCTCGACCTCGACCTGCTCACGCCGGGCCCGCGCGGCGCTCTCGTCGGCCACCTCGGCGGCGAGCGTGGTGCGTACGGTCAGGAGATCGTCGGCCAGCAGCCGGAGGCGGGCGTCGCGCAGGTCGGCCTGGACCGTCGCGGCCCGACGGGCGACGTCAGCCTGACGGCCGAGCGGCTTGAGCTGACGCTGCAGCTCGGCAGTGAGATCGGTCACCCGGGCGAGGTTCGCGCCCATCGCGTCGAGCTTGCGCAGCGCGCGTTCCTTGCGCTTCTTGTGCTTCAGGACGCCGGCCGCCTCCTCGATGAACGCGCGCCGGTCCTCCGGCCGTGCCGACAGGACCGCGTCGAGCTGACCCTGCCCGACGATGACGTGCAGCTCGCGCCCGATGCCGCTGTCGCTCATCA